>CALGAO010000107.1 GCA_937957685.1 uncultured Paenibacillaceae bacterium | reverse complement strand
CTGCATCTACACGCTCGATCGCTTTCATGTTGCACGGGATTTGAAACACTATTTACGCGACCTTCCCACGCATTGGAGAGCGGCGAGCCGGGCACTGGCGGCGTATGATCCGCAAGCGTTGTTCGCTGCAATCGACGCCGTTCCGGATGATCGCATCCGCGAAGATCGCCGCGAGAATTGGGAACGATTCAAAGCCTTTTTACGCCGCCATGAAGAGCATCTCCTCGATTACCGTAAGGTACTCGAAGCAAACGGATTGGATCCGGCAGGGATGCGTCCGATGGGAAGCGCAGAATCCCAAATGCGGGTATTTGCAAAGCGAACGAAGCGCGGCGGATACAGCTGGAGTGTGCGAGGTGTGCAAGCGATGCTGCGATCGATCATCATGCGCAGGGAAGGACGTACAGAGTTACCGGAAGGCAGACAGATTGAATCAACGGACAAGCAGCAAGCGAAGCCCCCATTCCGGATTCAGCAATTGTTCAAAAAGCCCACAGCGTTCACGACAGGAGTCATCAACGGAATGTTGCGAACGCTCCACACATCGAAGCAAAACAGTCCGTTGGGGATGGCGTTGAAGGGATTGCGCGGATGAGACCAGGATGGTCATCCATAGCGAGGAAAGAAGAAATTAAAGCGCTACCAAGATTGGAGCTGAAGCATCGATTTCACCAATCTCAAAATTCTGCCCACAATTGCTTGACACACACTCAAAGGCTGATGGTTCCTGACAAGTTCATCTCCAGCAAGGTATAATAGAGACATCGAACCTTCGGGAGTGAATTGATCATGGAGATATCGAAGCTGAGAGCGATGGTTCAGGCAAGCGATCGCATCGTCTTCTTCGGAGGGGCGGGGACATCGACGGAGAGCGGCATACCGGATTTTCGCTCGGCTGACGGATTGTACAACACCTCCACCGGGATGAAGTATCCGCCGGAAGTGATCCTGAGCCGCGATTTCTTCTACATGCATACGGATGACTTCTATGCCTATTACAAGAAGCATCTGATCCATACGGAAGCCAAGCCGAATCCCGTGCATCATGCGCTGGTGAAGCTGGAGGAGCAAGGCAAGCTGAGCGCGATCGTCACGCAGAATATCGACGGTCTGCATCAGATGGCTGGCAGCACCAACGTCCTGGAATTGCATGGTTCGGTGCATCGCAACTACTGCCTGAAGTGCGATCGATTCCATTCGCTGGAGGAGATCCTGTCGATGCCGGAGACGGTGCCGCGATGCGTCGACTGCGGCGGCCTGGTGAAGCCGGATGTGGTGCTGTATCAGGAAGGGCTGGATATGGACGTGCTCGAAAGCGCGATCTCCCACATCCACCATGCGGACATGCTGATCGTCGCCGGGACATCGTTGACGGTGCATCCCGCGGCGGGGCTGGTGCGCTATTATCGGGGCGATCGCTTCGTCCTGATCAACAAGAGCGCGACGCCCTATGACCACAAGGCGAATATGGTGATCAACGACAGCATCGGGAAGGTCATGACGCAGCTGGTGGATTGACGATCCGACGCCGCTCGCCCTGATAAGATCCGCTCCATATTCGATGAATGACATGACGCCCTCAACGTTTCCAATGCCGCGACAGCGAACTGGATGGCTCTCTGGGCGATTCAACCGGGAACTCCGATCAGGCAAGTGTGGAAAAGTTTCGTTGGGCGATTGCTTTTTGGCCGATATGCGAGTAGACTTATAGATGCAGTTGCAGGGGGACACGAAAGTGTTGAGAAGGTTAAAACCTGACCCTTTGAACCTGATACCGTTAACACGGGCGTAGGGAGCAAATGCATGCATACAATACATCTGTCTTTGTATCTGCATTCGGGCATCTCTACCTCTGGTAGAGATGCTTTTTTGCTTTGTGCGCCTCGCAGAAGGAGGAGATCGATGAGTTTTTGTGAGCAGGCCAGGAGAGAAACGGACTTTTACTGGAAGGCGAGTCTGAGGCACCCGTTCGTGCTGGGGATCGCGAATGGCACGCTGCCGCTGGAGAAGTTCAAATTCTACATGCTGCAGGACGCCTATTACCTCAAGCATTACACGAAGATCCTCGCCATGCTCGCCGCGAAAGCCGCGGAGACCGAGGATGTCGAGTATTTCCTGGAGGCGGCGCGGTTCGTCCATGAAGCGGAGCTGGACCTGCACCGGACGACGTTTCGGGCTCTGCAGATCAGCGAGGAGGAATGGCGAGGCTTCGAGCCGGCTCCTGCGGCGTACAACTATGTCAGCCATATGTACCGGGCCTTGTTCACCGGTACGCTGGCCGATGCCTACGCGGCCATCCTGCCATGTCCCTGGCTGTATCAGGAGATCGGCGCGGCTCTGCGCGGGGCCAGACCTGGCGTGGAGCTGTATCAGCAATGGATTGATCTGTATGCTTCGGAGGAACTGGAGCACAAGATCGCGAGGCAGAAGGCGATGATGGACCGTTTCGCGAGCATGCCCGGGAATGACGAACGAACGCTGGACGAATATTTCAGACGGAGCTGCTATTATGAATGGCAGTTCTGGGAGATGGCATGGACTTATCAGGATTGGAAACGGGAGGTATACGCATGAGCTTGAGACTGATTCGAAACCGGCACCCTCTGGTGCATTGCATCACGAACACCGTGGTGACCAACTTCTCCGCCAATGGACTCCTGGCGGTGGGCGCATCGCCGATCATGGCGGATGCGATCGAGGAGATCGAGGAGATCGTGCAGATCTCCGACGCCTTGCTGATCAATATCGGCACCCTGCACGCCCGCACGGCGGCCGCCATGAGCGCTGCCATCGACGCGGCCAAGCGCAAGGGCATCCCGGTCGTCCTCGACCCGGTTGGCGCTGGCGCAAGCAAGTACCGCCTGGAGACGGTGCGCAAGTTTCTGGAGACCAGGGCGATGACGCTCATCCGCTGCAATGCCGGCGAACTGGCCGCCATCGCCGGGGTCGACTGGAATGCCAAAGGCGTGGACAGCGGCTCCGGGGATGCGGATATCGAGCCGATCGCAAGAGAGGTGGCAGCCCGTTACAACAGCCTGGTCATCGTGACCGGCGCAGCGGATATCCTGACCGATGGCGAGTCGGTCATTCGGGTGCACGGTGGCAATGAGAAGATCACGCGGATCACCGGCACCGGCTGCCTGCTCAGCGCGCTCTGCGCAGCGTTGCTGGCAAGCACGAACGAGCCGTTGAATGGCCTTGAAGGCTTGCTGGCCGACTACAAGGAAGCGGCAGAGAAGGCATACTCGCTGATCGGAACCTATCAGGCGCAGTTCCTGAATGAGCTGGAGCGCCTGTCGGAGGTGGCGTCATGATCGCCTGCACGATCGCCGGATCGGACAGCGGCGGCGGGGCGGGCATCCAGGCGGACCTGAAGACGTTCCAGGAGCTCAAGGTGTTCGGAACCTCTGTTATCACCGCTCTGACTGCCCAGAATACGCAGGGGGTGCATGACATCTTCCCGGTGGATGCCGGATTTGTAGAAGCGCAGCTGACAGCAGTGCTGGATGATTTCGAGGTGAAGGCGATCAAGACGGGCATGCTGTTTGATTCCTCCATCATCCGGACAGTGGCAAGGCAACTCGATGGAACGGACATTCCGATCGTCGTTGACCCGGTGATGGTCGCCAAGGGCGGACAACGTCTGCTCCTGGAGGAAGCCGTCTCCGCGTACAAGGAGGTTCTGCTGCCGATCTCCACGGTATGCACGCCGAATATTCCGGAGGCGGAGGTGCTCACCGGCATCACCATCGCCACGGAGCAGGATATCGAGCGGGCGGCTCGCATCCTGCTGGCGACAGGCGTGCGCTGCGTGGTGATGAAGGGCGGGCACCTGAAGAGCGACAAGGCGACTGACGCGATCTATCAACAGGATGAGCCGCCTTTCTATGTGGAGACGGATCGCTTCGAAACGCCGCATACCCACGGCACCGGCTGCACGTTCTCCGCCGCCCTGACCGCCGGTCTGGCTCGGGGCATGAGCCTGCATGAGGCGATCCTGCTGGCGAAGCGGTTCGTCGATGCGGCGATCCGGCATCCGCTGAACATCGGGCATGGCCGGGGGCCGACGAATCATTTTGCCTATAACCAGATGGAAGAGGAGATCAAGGTTCATGTCATTCAATCTTGATAAATATTTCGTCATGGGCACCATCAACTGCAAGGGCAGAGACCCGCTGGACATCCTGGAAGCGGCCCTGAAGGCGGGCGTAACGATGTTCCAGCTGCGCGAGAAGGGCGATGGCACGCTGCAGGGGGAAGCCTGTGTGCAGTTTGCGAAGGATTGCCAGCGGCTGTGCCGCAAGTACAACGTGCCGTTTATCGTCAATGATGATCTGGAGCTGGCGTTCGCGCTGGATGCGGATGGCGTGCATGTCGGGCAGGAGGATATGCCGCTTGCGGAATGTCGCAGAAGGTTCCCGGACAAGATCATCGGCGTGTCCGTTCATACGCTGCAGGAGATGGATGAGGCGGTGAAGGGCGGCGCCGATTATGTCGGGATCGGGCCGATCTTCCAGACGAAGTCGAAGGCCGATGCGATCCAGTCCAGCCTGGAGTTTCTCGCCGCCGCGAGGAGGGCGCATCCGGCGTTCCCGATCGTCGCGATCGGCGGCATCACGGCGGAGAACAGCCATCTGGCCCGCCAGCATGGGGCGGACGGCGTGGCCGTGATCAGCGCCATCACGGAAAGCGCGGACATCGGGCAGACGGTGAAGTTGCTGTGACAGGAAGGGGCCTGTCCATCGGCAAGTCCATGAGGACTTATCAGGACAGGCCCTATCTTGATTTCCGGTCCGTCTGAGAGAAGAATTGATTGCTTCTCCCGCTGCAACGACCGACCCGGACGGTCTGGGTGACGATTTTTTCTTGTCAATAGATAGAATCGGATCGATCATGGATGCATAATCTGGTATAATTGTAAGAGTCAGAGTTGTTTCGTCTATGCAGTCCATGGAAGGGAGATATGGAGAGATGAACCTGATTGCCTCGATCATCCTGATGCTGGCCAGCTTCTTGTCGATATTCAGCTTCAGCGGACAGGAGGCGGTCGTGCAGGATGATCTTCAGGCCGCCCTGGAGCAAGTTGCGGCACCCGATATGTCGATCTTGATCCTGGATGCCAGTGAAGAGGAGCAGCTGGCCTGGCTGACCGAGATCCATCAGTTTGAGGAGCACACTCTGCGAAGCCAATCTTCGGGATTAACCGAACAGGATATCCGGACGATCGAAGCGCACCTGTCCCAGGTTTTCGGTCCGGTGCAGGTCCGGCTGATCCTCGTTGGCTATTACCGATACGATCCGGAGACAGGCACCTATGATGTCCCTGATGGCGACTGGTTCATGGCCAGCTTCGATGTGGACACCTGGCCATCCAGCGAGGTCGCCGTCACGGAGCGGTCGGAACAGGCTGCAACACTGTTGTTGAAGGGAATCGACTGGAAGGAGGATGCCAGGGTCATTCAGTTCGAGTTCTCGATATCCGACGGACGATTGTGGCTGGAACGAAGAACCTTCCTTTCTTAGTATCGTCACTCCGCGCGCTGGTACATCGTCAGAGCCGGTGAGGGGGATGACCGACAGAAGCATGGGTGGAGAGAGGGATCGCTGCCTCAGCGTCCGTCTCTCTTTTTTGTTGTCAGGGTGGATTCAAGCGGTTGTGCAAGTCAGGCTGGATATGGCCGGTGACTTCATTCGGCCAGAAATGGCGATCCTGCCGCACGGAGGATGGGATGATCTGCGCACAGGTGGATTCATGCAGGAATGTGTGATCGGAGGCAGAAATGGCTGGGGAACGGAAGGTTCCTCGGCTTTTTGCTATTACTCAAAGAATAATGGAAACTGTTAAAAAATATAGTAGATATGAAACGGACAATTCCAATAAAATAGGTTTGAAGGGCTACAACGAAGGGAATGATGAAATTTGCATGTGTTACAACACAAGTTGAAAGAGGTTTTGTACGCCGTACTTCCCGTTACGCTGCTCGTCCTGATTCTGCATTTTACGCTCACGCCGCTTGATCCACCGGTGTTATTCCGATTCCTCATCGGAGCGGTCTTCATCATCATCGGCCTGTCCATCTTCCTGCTTGGCGTCGATGTTGGCATCACACCGATCGGACAGCTCATGGGTTCCGCCATCACGAAGTCCAACAGGATCTGGATCGTCGTTGTGGCGGGCATCGCCCTCGGATTCTTCATCTCCATCGCGGAGCCGGACCTGCACATCCTGGCGGGCCAGATCGAACTGGTCACCTCGGGCAACATCACCAAGTTCGGCATCGTGGTCGTCGTATCGATCGGCATCGCGGTGCTGCTCGCAGCCGGTCTCGTGCGGATCGTGTACAACTTTCCCTTGTACAGGCTGCTCACCATTCTCTATCTGATCATTTTCGGCCTCGCCCTTTTCACATCGCCGGAGTTTCTCGCCATCTCCTTCGATTCCTCCGGAGCCACGACCGGCGCATTGACCGTTCCGTTCATGCTGGCGCTTGCGCTCGGCGTCTCCTCGTTGAAAAAGGACAGCAAGGCTTCGGAGAAGGATAGCTTCGGTCTCGTGGCCATCGTCTCCGCCGGGGCGATCATCTCGGTGATGATCATGAGCATCGTGACCAGGCAGGACAAGATTACGGGCAAGCTGGAGACCCATGCGGCTTCTTCCGACTCGGTGATCATGCCCTTCCTGCAGGAGCTGCCCACCATCGCCGGCGAGATTACGATCGCCCTGTTGCCAATCGTACTCATCTATATCATCTTTAACCGGATCACCTTCAGGCTGTCCCGACGCATCTTCCATCGCAATCTCATGGGGGTGATCCTGACGTTCATCGGGCTGGTGCTGTTCCTGCTGGGCGTCAATGCCGGCTTCATGGATGCCGGCGCGATCGTTGGCTACACGCTAGCCGTCATGGATCAGAAGGCGTATATCATTCTCGTCGCGCTGGTGCTTGGTCTTGTCGTCATCCTCGCGGAACCGGCCGTGTATGTGCTCACCCGTCAGATCGAAGACGTGACGAGCGGCTATGTCAGCCGCCGGGCGGTGCTCATCTCCCTGTCGCTGGGCGTGGGAGCGGCCGTGGCGTTGTCGATCATCCGCATCCTCGTGCCGGAGGTTGAACTGTGGCATTATTTGCTGCCGGGATATGTGATCTCGATCGGGCTCATGTACATCGTGCCCAAGCTGTTCGTCGGCATCGCCTTCGACGCGGGAGGCGTGGCCTCCGGACCGATGACGGCAACCTTCATCCTGGCTTTCGCGCAAGGAGCGGCGGAAGCGATCGATGGGGCCGATGTGCTCGTGGACGGGTTCGGCATCATCGCCATGGTCGCGATGACGCCAATTATAGCCTTGCAAATTATGGGGTTTATCTTTAAATTAAAATCAGCGAAGGAAGGAGTGAGCCAGGAAGATGACAGAGCAGCATACGGAGCTGGCGAACATTGAGCTCTTGACGATCATCGTCAACTTCGGCATGGGCAGCAAGGTGCTCCACATCGCCAAGCAATGCGGCATCAACGGCGGGACGATCTGTCTGGGGAGGGGAACCGTTCACAACCGCTTCCTCGATCTCCTGGGCTTGTATGATGTCCGGAAGGAAATCGTCCGCATGATCTCCAGCAAGGAAGCTGTCCATCGGCTCGTACAAGCGCTTGATCACGAGTTCAAATTCGATAAGCCCAATCACGGGATCGCCTACACCACCTCCATCAGCAGCGTGATAGGCTCCCGCAGATATAGCAGTGAAAAATCAGTAGAAGGTACGGAAGGGGAACGACCCATGTATCATGCGATTCATATCGTTGTAGATAGAGGCAAAGCGGAGGATGTCGTCGACGCCGCCAGCAAGGCTGGTTCCAGAGGAGCCACGATCATCAACGCCAGGGGCTCGGGCATCCATGAGACGAGCAAGGTATTTGCAATGGATATCGTGCCGGAGAAGGAGATCGTGCTGATCCTGTCCGAGAGCGACAAGACCGAGGCGATCGTCGAATCGATCCGCCAGCAATTCCACATCGATGAGCCCGGCAAGGGAATCATCTTCATCCAGGAAGTCATCAAGACGTACGGCCTGTACAAACCGTCCTGACATCCGCGGTTCGCGGCTGTGATCCAGACTCGCATGCGGAAATCGAACTCCGGCCCCCTCGTTGGGCGCCGGAGTTCGTTCGTTACATCGGAGGCGTCAGGCTTCAGCATGCGTGCGGAAGGAGGAAAGCGGATTGACAGATCCCTTGTGTTGGGATAGAATGAGTTAAAATCCGAGTAAACTCATTGGAAAAATTATTAAAAATCTGTTAACCGGAGTCAACCAGTCAACTGGGACTGCGCATTCTTGAACCAAGAATACGTGGTCCCTTTTTTGATGGATGAGCCGGGATTACGGAGCTATCCGTGAACAGAGGAGGTGCTGCGCGAATGGACATCCGAACCTTGAAGACCTTCTGCACGGTCGTCAAGCACCAAAGCTTTCACAGGGCAGCCGAGGAATTGGCCTATGCCCAATCCACCATCACGATGCAGATCAAGAAGCTGGAGGAGGATCTGGGCATCTGCCTGATGCAGCGCGGCCGACAAGGCTTCCAGCTGACGGAGGCCGGACATTATCTCTATGCGCATGCCGAGCAACTGGTCCAGGAGATGGAACAGCTGAGGGAAGGAATCGAGCATATTCGCAGCGGCGAAGCGGGGTTTATCCGGCTCGGGGTGATGGAGCCGTTCGCCAGCTATCGCTTGCCGGGCATTCTGAAGCCCTATATCGACCGTTATCCCGAAGTGCAACTCAGCTTGCAGATCCACAGCAATCAGGCGCTTGGCAGCCTGATCAGGCAGGGAGAGCTGGATGCGGCGATCTGCACGCTGCCTGACGATCTGAGCGGGCTGCATTATGAGAAGCTGCTGGTTGAGAAGCTGGCCCTGCTGATCCCGGAGGATCATCCTCTGGCCAGAGAGGAGACGATCTCACTGCCGATGCTGCTTCATGAGCAGCTGTTGATCACCTCGCCCATCTGCCCTTTCCGCAAGACGCTGGAGCGCGCCATGGCGAGCCTGGGATTGATCCCCAAGTACCGCATGGAAGTGAGCAACATGCTCGCGGTGAAGCACTACGTGGCAGCCGGGTATGGCATCGCCGCCGTTCCGCTCATCTCGACCTGGCCGCTGCCGCCGGGTTGCGTGTTGCGTCAGCTGGAGGAGCCGCGGCTCGACCTTGAGATCTGTCTGATCTGCCCGAGGCAACCGCCGAGCCGGCGCAGGCCGTTCCAGGATCTTCTCGAGGCGATCCGAGCCTCGTCCGGGCATGAGGATGACTGCCTCAGGCAAGGGACTCGCCGTCCGCACTGGCGGTTAGACGCCTGATCGATTCCATACTTCAAGATTCGTAAACGGGTCCTTCATCTTTTTGAATTTTACAGAACCTTGGCGGGCGGTTATAGTTTAATTAATCCGATAAACAAACTTTGATTTAACGAAGGGAGGTCAATGAATGATGCCTGGACAGATGAAGCTTGGCGTGTTTCTGATGGGCGCCGGCCACCATATCGCCGCCTGGCGAGTGCCGGAGGCCCCGGCCGATGCCTATGAGAATATCGATTTTTACAGACGGACGGCGCAGGCGGCGGAGGCGGGCAAGCTGGATATGCTGTTCGTGAGCGACGCGCTGTCGCTGACTCCGCTCAGCCATCCGTCCGAGCTGGTGCGCTTCGAGCCGACGACTCTGGTCGCCGCGCTGGCCATGCTGACGAGGCGGATCGGACTTATCGCGACGGTGAGCACAACCTACAACGAGCCGTATCATGTCGCCCGCCGCTTCGCTTCGCTCGATCATCTGAGCAAGGGCCGCAGCGGTTGGAACATCGTCACCTCCTACTATGAGCAGGAAGCGGCCAATTTCGGGCTGGACCGGCATCCGGAGCACAGCGAGCGCTACAGGCGCGCAGACGAATTTGTGCGGGTCGTCAGGAAGCTGTGGAACAGCTGGGAGCCCGATGCGCTCGTGCGCGACAAGGAAGCTGGCATCTACTTTGATCCCGGCAAGCTTCATGCGATCGAGCATGTGGGGGAGTATTACCGGGTGCGCGGGCCGCTGAACGCATCGCGTTCCGTGCAGGGCGAACCGGTCCTCATCCAGGCAGGTTCCTCGCCTGAGGGCGTGGCCTTTGCGGCGAAGCATGCGGAGGTGATCTTCACCGCCCAGCAGACGCTGGAGCAAGCGCAACGCTTCTATGCGAATGTGAAAGCCCTGGTTCGATCCGCAGGCCGGAGTCCCGACCATGTCCACATCCTGCCCGGCGTCTCGCCGGTCCTCGGCAAGTCGGCCGAGGATGCGCAGGCGCGTTACCAGCGCATCCAGGAGCTGATCCCGCCGGACATCGGGCTGGCCTTTCTCAGCGATTATCTGGGCGGGATCGATCTGAGCCGCCATGACCTGGATGGGCCGCTGCCGGATGTGATCCCGCCGACCAATGGCAACCAGAGCCGCCGCGAGCTGATCATCGCGATGGCGCGGACAGAGAAGCTGACGATCCGTCAGCTGTACCAGCGGATCGCCGGGTCGCGCGGACATCGGATGATCTTCGGATCGCCGCAGGAGATAGCCGATCAGCTGGAACACTGGTTTGTGCATGGAGGCGCAGATGGATACAACCTGATGTTTCCGTATTATCCCGGTCTGCTGGAGGAATTTGTGGAAGAGGTGGTGCCGATCCTGCAGGCGCGCGGATTGTTCCGGGACGATTATACAGGCTCCACCCTGCGCGATCATCTGGGACTGCCGGTCCCGGAACCGCTATTCCAATATGAGAGGAGGTAAGGAACATATGGCAGACAAGAAACTGATCCTGTGGAACCGGGCTGGCTGTCAGGCCTGCCAGGCGCTGAAGACGCAGCTGGCCGAACACGGAATTGCATATGTCAGCATCGATGTGGAAGGGAAGGACGTCCTGCGCGATGTCCTGGAGGCGAAGTACGGCATTCGCCATGTGCCTGTGGCCGAGATCGGAGCGGGCGACGTGTATGAGGCGGTGACGGACGGAAGCTTCGAACGGATCCGCGCCCTGCTGCAAGCCTGAACCCGGCAGATGACAGGGGAAGGAGGGAAGATAGCATGATGGATTTTGTGCTCCGCAGGCTCGGGATGTCGCTGCTTGTGCTGTTCGGCTCGCTGGTGCTCGTCTTCTTCATCGTGCAGGTGCTGCCCGGAGATATCGCCCAGATGCTGCTGGGAGAGACGATCTCCACGGAGAAGGCCGACGAGCTTCGGGCGCATCTCGGACTGGATCGACCGCTCGCCGAGCAGTTCTGGAGCTACCTGAAGCAGGTGCTGCAAGGCGATCTTGGCAGATCCTATGTGAATCAGGAGTCCGTGCTGCACAAGCTGCTCACCAATCTGCCGGCGACGATCGAGCTGACGCTGTTCGCCAGCGCTATCGCGATCACGCTGGGCATCCTGCTCGGCGTGACGGCCGCGATCTGTCGCGACAGCTGGATCGACTCGATCATCCGCTTCATCAGCCTGTTCGGCATCTGCACGCCGAACTTCTGGATCGGCCTCCTGCTCATCCTGATCTTCTCCGTTCATCTGAACTGGTTCCCTTCGATCGGAAACGGCGGGCTCAGACACCTCATCCTGCCGTCAGTCGGGCTGGGCATCACCGGCGCCGGGATGCTGGCCAGACTCGTCCGCAACAGCATGCTGGAGGTGGTCCACAAGCCGTTCGTGCGAACGCTTCGGGCCAAAGGGATCGGCGAGGGCAGGATCATCTTCAGGCATATGCTGCGCAATGCGATCATACCCGCGGTGACGATGGCCGGGATGATGATCGGCGAGATGCTCGCAGGCTCCGTGGTGACCGAGACCGTATTCGCCCGGCAGGGCATCGGCAAGGTGATCGTGGATGCGATAGGGGCCAAGGATATGCCGATGATCCAGGGCGCGGTGCTGCTTACCGCGGTATTCTATGTGTCGATCAGCCTGCTCGTGGATATCGCGTACATGATGATCGACCCGCGCATCCGCAGGATGATGCGTGCAGCGGGTCGTTGAAAGGAGGGGAATGGGTCCTATGTTTGCTAGAACGATAGAGAAGCCGCTCCGGATCGAGGGTGACAGGCGTTCCTGGGCCTGGACCGGGCGCAGGATCGGCAGCCGGGAATGGCTGCTCGCCGCCTCGCTGCTCATCCTGTTGTTCATCCTGCTGACGGCGCTCTTCCCGGAGTGGCTGGCAACGCATCCGCCTGCGGAGATGAGCATGGAGATCCTGCAGCCGCCAGGCGCCGCGCATCTGCTCGGCACCGATCAGTTCGGGCGGGATATCTACTCGCTGCTTGTCTACGGCAGCAGGCAATCCCTCCTGATCGGCGTCGGATCCGTGCTGATCGGAGGTCTCATCGGCACGCTGATCGGCCTGATCGCCGGGTATCTGGGCGGATGGACGGACTCGCTGCTGATGCGGGCGGTGGATGTGATGATGACGATTCCCGGCATCCTGTTCGCCATACTCATCGCCGCCTCGCTGGGCCCCAGCCTGCCCAACATGATGCTGGCCATCGGCCTGTCCACCTTCCCCGGTTATGCCCGGTTGGTCCGGGGACAGGTGCTGTCCATCCGCAGCTCGCTGTTCATCGATGCGGCGAGGACGATCGGAGCGGGGCATGCGGCGATCATCCGGCGCCATATCATTCCGAATTGCTTGCCGCAGCTGACGGTGATGGCGACGATCGGCGTTGGCACGGCGGTGCTCATCTCGACGGCGCTGAGCTTCCTCGGGCTGGGCGTTGTGCGGGAGATACCGGACTGGGGATACCTGCTGTCGCTCGGCCGCAGCTACATCTCGATCGCCTGGTGGATCAGCCTGTTCCCCGGCCTGTGGATCACGCTCCTCGTCGTCGCCATCAACTGGCTGGGCGATGAGCTGCGCAACCGCCTGGAGCCGGGATGGAGCGGAAGATGAGGAAAGGAGCGAGCGGAGAGATGCATCCATTGCTCAAGCTTGACAGGCTGTCGATCGATTTCCGGACGAAGGATGGACCGCTGCGCGTGGTCGACGATGTCAGCCTGGAGATCCGCGCCGGCGAGATCGTCTGTCTGGTCGGCGAGTCAGGCAGCGGCAAGACCGTCACCTCGCTGTCGATCATGCGGCTCACCGATTATGAGCGGGCGGTGATCTCCGAGGGAGAGCTGCTGTTCGACGGACGCAATCTCGCTCACGTGTCCAGGAAAGAGATCGAGGCGCTCAGGGGCAAGCGGATCGGCATGATCTTCCAGCAGCCGATGAACGCGCTGGACCCGCTGTTTTCCATCGGCAGCCAGATCATCGATGCGATCATGGCGCACAGGCGCACGAGCAGGAGCGAGGCGAGGCGGATCGCGCTCGATCTGCTGACGAAGGTCGGCATCACCGAGCCGGAGCTCAGGCTGAAGCAATACCCGTTCGAGCTGTCCGGCGGCATGCTGCAACGGGTGATGATCGCGATCGCCCTGTCCTGCGAGCCGGATCTGCTCATCGCCGATGAGCCGACGACCGCGCTGGATGTGACGATCCAGATGCAGATCCTGCAGCTGATCCGGGAACTGAGCAGGCAGCTCGGCATGTCGGTGCTCCTGATCACCCATGATTTCGGGGTGGCGGTGCAGTTGGCCGACCGGATCGCCGTCATGTACGCCGGCAAGATCGTGGAGCAGGGCGAGACAAGGAAGCTGCTGACGCAGCCCGAGCACCCTTACACGCAAGGGCTCATCCGTTCGGTGGAGAGCTATCAGCGGCAGGGCGGCGAGCTGTACACGATCCGCGGCACGATCCCGCCGCTGTCCGCCCTGCCGGGCGGTTGCCGCTTCCATCCCCGGTGCGAATATGCGAGCGACCGCTGCCGGGCGGAGGAGCCGCCCGTCGTCCACGCGGGAGGCGCTGGACGCGAGCATCAGGTCGCGTGCTGGCATGCGGCCATCGCGGCGGAGGCGTTCGCCCTCTATCGGCGGGCCAGGCAGGCTGAGGAAGCCGCGGCTTCAGAGGACTCATCGCCGCAGGCGCAGCCGAAGGTGAAGGCGCGGCACCAGCCGGCCCGATCGCAACAGGCGCCGCTGATCGAGCTGAGACAGCTGAGCAAGAGCTTCCCGCTGCGCGGCCGTCTGTTCACTCGCCAGAAGCGCGCGGTGCAGGCGGTGGACGGCGTCACCCTGCAGATCCATGAGCGGGAGACGCTGGGGCTGGTGGGTGAGTCAGGCTGCGGCAAGACGACGCTGGGGCGACTGATCATGCAGCTGGAGGAGCCAACGGGCGGCGAGATCGTGTTCGAAGCAAGATCGCTGCGCTCGTTGTCGGCGAGTGAGAGCAGGGACATCAGGCGCAAGATGCAGGTGGTGTTCCAGGACCCGGCGGGATCGATGAATCCGCGCTGGCGGGTGGAAGAGATCGTCGCCGAGCCGCTGCTGGTGCATACGTCGCTGAGGGAACAGGATCGCGAGCGGCTGGTGAGCGAGACGCTGCAGATGGTCGGCCTGAATCCGGACATCCGGACGAGGTATCCGATTCAGCTGTCCGGCGGTCAATTGCAGCGCGTCAGCATCGCGCGGGCGATCATCCTGCGGCCGAGGTTCATCCTGCTGGATGAGGCGGTGTCGGCGCTGGACATCTCGGTGCAGTCGCACATCGTCAACCTGCTCAAGTCGCTGCAGCGCCAGCTCGGCCTGACGTATCTGTTCATCGCCCATGGGCTGGACGTGGTGCGCTACATATCCGACCGGATCGGCGTCATGTATCTGGGGCAGCTGGTGGAGCTGGCTCCGGCCGACGAGCTGTTCCGGCGTCCGGCCCATCCTTACACCAGGGCGCTGCTCGACGCCAGTCCATCGCTCGATCCGGATCGTCGTCAGCCCCATGAGGCGCGGGAGATCGAGCTGCCGTCGCCGATTAACCCCCCATCCGGCTGCCGGTATCACACGCGATGCCCGCTGGCATCCGAGCGATGCCGCAGGGAACAGCCGCAGCTCAGGCAGATCGGCGAGGATCGATATGTCGCCTGCCACGATCCGTTGGGAGCAGAGCAGCTGAAGAGCCGCGGGATGGCGGCGGAAGGTGCGGGATGACAGCATGCCTGGATAAATGCATGTTTTTTGGGAGAAGGAGACTGGATGACATCATTCCAAGGAGGGAAACCCATGAGCAAGAAAAGAATCGTATTTGGTGCGATGCTGCATGGCGTAGGCACGGGCTGGGACAATTGGAAGCATCCGAAGGCGGTTGCCGATGCCGGAACGAACTTCCCCTTCTATGTGAAGCAGCTGAAAACAGCGGAAGCGGCCAAAATGGATTTCGTCTTTATCGCGGACAGCGTATATATCACACCCAAATCGACCCCACATTATCTGAACCGTTTCGAGCCATTGTCGCTGCTCGGAGCGCTGGCGGCGGTGAGCTCCCGCATCGGCCTCGTCGGCACGTTCACCGTCGCCTACAACCAGCCGTATACGATCGCGAGACAACTGCAATCGCTGGATCACATCAGCGGCGGTCGGGCCGGCTGGAATGTCGTGACCTCCTTCCTCGAGGGAACAGCCAGCAACTACAGCCAGGAGCGCCATTATCCGCATGATGTGCGCTACAGGCTGGCGGATGAATTCCTCGAGGTGACCAGGGGACTGTGGGATTCCTGGGATGACGACGCGTTCGTTCGCGACAAGGAAAGAGGCATCTTCTATGATCCCGACAAGCTCCACATCCTGAATCATCGCGGCGAGTTTTTCTCCGTGAAGGGACCGCTCAACATCGCGCGCGGGCCGCAAGGCCATCCGGTCATCTTCCAGGCCGGCATGTCCGAAGACGGCAGGGAATTCGCCGCCAGACACGCGGAGGCGATCTTCTGCGGCGCGGACAACATCGAAGCGGCCAAGGAGTATTACGACGATGTGAAGAGGCGCGCGGCGAAGTACGGACGTTCACCGGATGAGATCTTCATCCTGCCCGGCATCAGTCCGATCATCGGCGATACGCCGGAGGAAGCCGAGGCGCGGTATCAGGAGAAGCTGAGCCTGATCTCGCTGGACAATGCGCTGACGGCGCTCGGCCGTCCGTTCGATTATTACGACTTTACGAAGCATGATCTGGACGCGCCGTTCCCGGATCTCGGCGATATCGGCATCGAGTCGATGCAGAGCGCGGTGTTGAGGATCACGCGGCGGGCCAGGGAGCACCATCTGACTCTCCGCCAGGTGGCGCTCGAGTATGCGGCGCCGCGCGGCGAGTTCGTCGGCACGCCGGAGCAGGTAGCGGACAGGATCCAGCACTGGGTGGAATACGGGGCGGCGGACGGCTTCATCATCAGCCCGGAGAATGTGCCGACGGCGCTGGAGGACTTCGCGGAGAAGGTGATCCCGATCCTGCAGGAGCGCGGGGTGGCCCGCCGCGAATACGAGCACACCACGCTGCGCGGCCATCTGGGCCTCAGGAAGCCCGCCTCGCGCTATGCGCAAGCCGCAGCCGCGAAGGGCGCGGCAGCATCGGATGCGTCCTCCGGAGCCAGGTATTCAGCCGCATCCAACTACTCGGCCTAGAAGGAGAGGAACAACGAGATGAAGTCCATAGTACGAGCGGCGATGCTGACGCTCGCCGCCTGGCTGATCCTGTCCGGTTGCTCGGGCGGAGGAGGTGGCCAGACCTTAGTCTCAGGAAGCGATCAGGTGGCGGAAGAGGATCGTTACGGCGGCACGCTGACCGTAGGCATCGGGGTGCCGATCGTCAGCGACTTGCTCGATCCCCATCGCTCCGCCAGTCCGGGCAACTCCCGCATCCAGCGCTCGCTGTTCGACAGCCTGGTCGTGGAATTGCCGAACCATGAGTACGGGCCGTGGCTGGCCAGGCGGTGGGAGATATCCGATGATGGCCTGACCTATACCTTCTATCTGCGCGACGACGTGACCTTTACGGATGGCACGAAGCTGGATGCCGAGGCGGTAAAATTCAACTTCGACCGCATCCGCGAGTTGCCGAACCCCGGTCTGGCGCTGAACTACATCGGTTCCCTGCAGGAGACGGAGGTGGTGGACGAATACACGGTTCGCTTCCACTTCGCCGAACCTTTCGCTCCGTTCTTGCGCTATCTGGCGACCGAGAATCTCGGCATCGTATCGCCGGCAGGCGTGGCCGAGCGCGGCGAGGAGTTCGCCGTCTTCCCCGTTGGCAGCGGCCCCTTCTATATCTCCAGCTACACGCTGGGCAATGAATATGTGCTCGAACGCAACCCGAATTACGCCTGGGGGCCTGTGAATGCTGACCACCAGGGACCGGCCTACCTCGACAAGCTCGTGGTGAAGATCATCACCGAGGAGGCGACCCGCGTCAGCGCCCTGCAGAGCGGCGACGTCCAGGTGATCGACACGATCCCACCGCAGAATCTGGCTCAGATCGAGCAGGCCTACCAGGTTCAGGAGGTCGAACTGCTGAACTACAACGCGTCGATTCACTTCAACGCGACGAAGGGCGTGCTGCAGGATAAGCGGCTGCGGGAGGCGCTTCGCCTCGCGGTGGATTGGGATCAGATCGTGCAGACGATCTACCTCGGGACGTACGACCGGGCATACTCCGTGCTGTCGCCGTCACTGTTCGGCTACGATGACAGCCTGAAGGAACTGTGGGTCCATGATCCGGCGAAAGCCGAGGAGCTGCTGGAGGCGGCCGGCTGGGAGAAGGGCAGCGACGGCATCCGCGTGAAGGACGGCCAGCGCTTGTCCTTGCAGATGATCGATTTCTACGCGAATCGCGAGAAGCGAATGGATGTCATGACGATGGTGCAGAACGCATGGAAGTCGCTTGGCGTGGAACTAAACATCAGCACGACATCCGTCGGGGATTATCAGGCCAAGAGCCAGACCGGCGACTTCGATCTGTGGATCGGCTCGCAATATGGTCCGGATCCGGACGGTGTGCTAAGGCCATACCTGTTGCCGCGAACCGGCTTTCATGACAAGTATCAGGATCAGCGCCTGCAGGACCTGCTGGACCAGGGGACGGTCGAGATGGATCTGGAGAAGCGGGCGGAGATCTATCGCCAGGTGCAGCGCATCGTGCATGATGAGGTGTATGCCATCCCGGTCTATGTACTGCCTTACACGGTGGCGAGCGACCGAAGGGTGCACGGCATCCGCTTCGACTCGAAGGGGGCGCCGCAGTTCTACGATACATGGGTGAACCAGGTATCCAGATAATCGACAGGATGATGAAAGGAATGATGGCCACATGTCCAGGAAGGTATTGATCCTCTCCGGCAGTCCGAATCTCCAATCCCGCCTGTACGGCGTGCTTGACCATGCGACCGGGCTGCTGGCAGCAAGGGATGTCAGCATCAGTCGGCTGGACGTCGTCTCGCTGCCCGCTGAGGCGCTCATCTTCGGCAGGTTCGACGATCCCGCCGTCCGCGAGGCCAATGCCCGGGTGGAGCAGGCCGACGCGCTGATCATCGCCAGCCCTGTGTACAAAGCATCGTATACCGGCGTGCTGAAAACCTATCTGGATCTGCTGCCGCAGGGCGGGCTCGCTGGCAAGACGATCACGCCGATCTTCATCGGCGGCACGATCGCGCATCTGCTCTCGATCGATTATTCACTGAAGCCGGTGTTGTCCGCGCTGGGCGCGCGTCGCTTCACCAATGCGGTCTATGCGGTCGATCAGCAGGTCCTGCGCACGGAAACCTCCGCCGGCCAGGTCTTCGAGCTGCAGGAGGAACTGAAGGCGCGCATCGCCTCGGTGGTCGATGAGCTGAGCACGGAGCTGGGCTTGCAGCTGCAGAAGGTGTAGAAGCGGATTCGCGTGATGGGTGATTCGACGCGACAGGCTGTCAGCATGCCGGTGGTTGCCGGCGTGCCTGGCAGCTTTTTTTGGAACCGGATGCCTGAATCTCAGGTTAGGCGTCAGGAACGACATGCCACAGCTGATGCGCACAAGACATGCAGGGCGATATGCTCATCAGGAAGCCCGGATAATCATTAGATCAGATCGTACAGGTTCGTTAATTTGTGATTATGTTTATCAAAGAATGATTATTGATGCATAGCCCGGATCGGGACTATACTAGCCATGCTTGACTGAACGTTGGCGCTGCACTGAACGGCAGCGCTGCCCATGCGTCCAGTCAGGCGTGGCTTTTTATGCGCACAGGAGTGGACTTCCAGTATGTCAACGGCTCGCACGCGGGCATCCTGGTGCGGGGCTCGCTTGCTCAGGGAAGCCCGTTCGTCTTCTCGTACATGCAGGCGACGTCGAACCAGTATCAGCCGAACATCACGGTCAAGGAAGTGACGAGCGAAGGGTCCGTTGGCAACTCGCCGTACAGGATCGACAACCAGGATGTGAGGTACGACTGGAACGATGCGCCTAAGTACATGCGTGTGCGCAAACGCTGGAATACTGGCGAGAATCGCTCGGACGTCTATTTTGATCTGGGCGTGTTGGAGGGCGACAAGATCAAATGGACCCAGATCAACGGCAAGTCGATCAAGGATCCGGCAATCACCGAGAACGCCGAGCTGCTGGTCGGGCTGGCCGTGGGCCTGAACGCCACGGCGAAGTTCAGCCAGGTGACGCTGTTCCATGAATACGACAGCTCGCTGGAGACCGAGGTGTCCAAGCTGACCCAGCCGCCAGAATATCCGGGAGGAGGCGACCCGGGAGGCGAGGATCCGGATGTGATTCCCGTGCCGACCGGACTGACAGCATTCGCCAAGAACCGGCAAGTGTATCTGTCCTGGCAGGCGGTAACCGGTGATGTCGTTTACAAGGTCAAGCGAAGCACCGTGTCCGGCGGACCGTACACGACGATCGCCGAGGAGATTCCTGGCGGGTCACCGGTTTATCTGGATGACGGATTAACCAACTATGAAACCTACCACTATGTCGTCAGCGTTGTAAAGGACGGCCAGGAAGGCGAGTACTCTGCAGAAGTGTCCGCCAAACCAAGGGATTTCATCATCAGCGATAACTATGAAGACGATCCGTTGGGCGAGATGCCTAAAGGCTATTCATCACTTCTGGGACAGTCCGAGATCAACAATCTGGCTGTTGTGAACACGCGGGATATCGATTCACGCAAATCCAAATGGTACACCGATGGAGATATGAACAATATTGCGCCTGAGATCGTCGGCAACAATACCAACGTGCTCTGGGTGAATGACAAGGCGGATGCGGGACGCAGGGGCAGCTTCGTGGTGGATTTCGCCCCGGTGACCGGAGGCATCACCGCTCAGCTGGACTTCATGATGCCTAAGGTGGTGGGCGATTCGTACGTGCTGGAGCTGCTGGACGGTGAGTCCAACAAGACGGCGGTCAATCTGCATCTGAACGCCTCGCCGGTTACGATCGAAGCAAACACCTGGTATACGGTCAAGTTCGTGGCGGATGTGCAGGCGAATACGGCGGACTGGTATATCAACGGCCAATATCAGGGCAATCTGAATTTCCAAACTCCGCTGACCCAGATCAGCAGGGTCCAGGGCCGGACTGCGGGAACTTCCCTGGGAGACCTGTTTATCGACAACCTGATCGTCTATGCGCATCGCTCGACCACGCCGCAGAATCTGAAGGCGGAAGGAGCGGATCGTCGGGCGGTTCTGACCTGGAATGCGGCAAGCGATGCGGATACCTACAACGTATACCGCAGCGACCAGCCAGGCGGACCATATCAGTTGATCGCATCCGGTGTGGAGGACAACCAATATACGGATACGAGCAACCTGGAGAACAACCGTTATTACTATTATGTCGTCACCTCGGTCAACGAGAAAGGCGAGAGCGACTTCTCCAACGAGTCGGCCGCTTTCCCGAACGATGTGCCGCCGCCAACGGACCCGATCCGGAACTTCCGGGCAGAGATCAGGGACAGCCAGCTGCTGCTGAAGTGGGATGAGGTGCCAGGCGCCACCTTCTACAAGCTGGAGAGGTGAGAGGTCGACTTCGGAGCATGGTCCCTATATCACGCTCCAGCAGAACGGTTCGGATCGCATCACGGGCACTTCCTACCTGGACAAGAAGCTGTGGAACGGAGTCACCTATTACTACCGGTTGACGGCAGGCAATGTCGGCGGTATGGGCTCGTCAGCCGTCACGGCGGTTGCTGCTTCCGCGGCACTGCAGGCGCCGGTGCTGATCAGCGCCGAGTCGGGTGACGGAAGCATCCATCTCAGCTGGACGTCGGTTGCGCGAGCCACGCAATATATCGTCAGCCGCAGCTTGACGAATGGCGGTCCATATGCAGAGCTGGCCACAGTCGGGAGCACGGAGTACGTGGACACCAATGTGGATGACGGTCAAACCTATTATTACGTCGTCACGGCGGTGAGCGGATCGCAGACCAGCATGTTGTCCAACCAGCTGAAGGCCAGGCCGTATGACGCAGCCGCTGACGCTCCGGGCAGAGTCACCGGATTGTGGGCAGTGGCGGACAGCGGACGGGTCAGCCTGGAATGGCAAGCTGCTCCCGGAGCGGAGCAATACCGGGTGAAGAGAAGCACCACCAGCGGCGGTCCGTACTCAACGATCGCCACAGCGGACGGAACGGCATTCGTCGATACGGATGTGACCAATGGCACCACCTACTATTACGTCGTAGCGGCGGTCAATGCAGCCGGCGAGGGCGGAGAGTCGGATGAAATCGCGGTGCTTCCCGCGAAGATCCTGACGGTCGACAAGATGCTGACGGCGGACAATGTCACTGTGTTCGACACGATTCAGGCGGCTGTTGATGCCGTGCCGGCGAATAACACCGAGCGCGTCATCATTCACATCGCACCAGGCGTCTATGAGGAGAAGCTGAAGGTCACGAAGCCGTATGTCAGCCTGGTTGGATCGGGCATGGACGTCACCAAGATCACCTGGGGCGATTATGCGGGAACGCCGTCCACCGTCGGACAGCCTGGACATGTTGGCAACACCTTCCTGAGCCAGACGGTCGAAGTGGATGCGGATTATTTCACGGCGGCCAATCTGACGATCGAGAACAGCGCAGGTCCTCGTTCGAAAGTGGCGCAGGCGGTGGCTCTGTCGCTCAAGAGCAACCAGGCGTCGTTCGAGTCCGTGCGGCTGATCGGCCATCAGGATACGCTGTACAACGGGCTGCGCAACAATGGCGGCATGCACTACTTCCACAACAGCATCATCCAGGGCGACGTCGACTTCATCTTCGGCGAAGCTCCGGCAGTGGTCATGGACAATGTGCGTCTCGTCCTCGTCAGCCATGAAGGCGGCGGCGGACATATCACGGCGGGTGCACAACGCAATCTCACCGACCCCGGATATGTCTTCTTCAACTCGCACATCGTGGATGATGCCTCTGCCAAGGGCAATTATGACCTTGGACGCCCGTGGAAGGACTATGCGCGCGTTACCTTCATCAACACGAACATTGACTCGGACAACTTCATCCCGGGTGGATGGGTCTCGTCGTGCGCGGGCAGCTGCAAGGAGGCCTTCTTCTCGGAGTACAACAGCTACGGGCCTGGCGCCATCGCGTCGATGCGTGAGATTCCGCTCATCCTGACTGGTGAGGAAGCCAGCCTGACGATCCCGAGGATCCTGGGCGGCTGGGATCCGGCCACTCCGGTGATCATGCCGAAGGTCCAATACATGCCGGAGGTTGTGACCACCTATGCCGTATATGACAAGAGCGCGAGCGATCCGCAGGATATCCATGTGATCGTCAAGGGCTACGGCCAGGCGCTCAAGGCGATCAGGAACGGGGATCAGACGCTCTCGCTGGATGACTATGAGGTTCGCGGCAACGTCTATTCGATCAGAGGCCAATATCTGGCGAAGCAGCCTGATGGCCGGCTCAGACTGACCTTCGAGTTTGAGCAGGCAGAGGCGGAACTGACGATCCATGTCACCGGTTCACCAGAGATGGCGATCGGTCGCGAAGTGCTGACGCCGAATGACGGCTGGGCCTCTTATGGCAACGTTACCATCGGCGGCGCGAACGCGGCTCCTTCCCAGGTGCATATCGTCGAGAATCGCAGCCAGCTGCTCGCGGCACTGGGCGGGTCGAACAACAGCGTGCCGAAGATCATCTATATCAAAGGCGTCATCGATATGAATGTCGATGATGACAACAATCCTGTTAACATCGATTACTACATGGATCCGGCGTATAATTTCGATGAGTATCTGAAAACGTACGATCCGGAGGTCTGGGGCTGGGACCGCCTGCCGAGCGGACCGCTGGAAGAGGCACGGGCCGCGTCGCAGAAGAAGCAGGGCGATCGGATCAAGATTCCGGTTGGCTCCAACACGACGATCGTAGGCTTGCCTGGCACAGGCGCGACGATTCGCGGCGGCAACCTCGTCATCCAGAACGTCAGCAACGTCATCGTGCGCAACATCCGCTTCGAGAATACGTTCGACTACTTCCCGCAATGGGATCCGACGGACGGCGAGTTCGGCAACTGGAACTCGGAGTATGACTCCATCTCGATCAAAAATGCGACCAATGTCTGGATCGACCACAACACCTTTACCGACGGAGGCCGTCAAGGCTATCCATACTATTTCGGGCGCAAGTATCAGATGTATGACGGTTTCCTGGACATCACGAACGGCGCCGATCTGGTGACGGTGTCGTACAACGTGTTCGAGAACCACGACAAGGTGTCGCTTGTTGGCGGAAGTGACTCGTACACCGCCGATGAAGGCAAGCTGAGAGTCACCTTCCACCACAACTATTACAGGAATGTCGGGCAGCGTTTGCCGCGCGTCAGATATGGTCAGGTGCACCTCTACAACAACTACTACGAAGGTTCGTACCACGCGGATGATCCGTTCCTGTACGCGATCGGCGTGGGATTCAAGTCGCAGGTGTACGCGGAGAACAACTACTTCGTGATGGATCCGGACATTCCGCTTGAAGCGTTGATCCAGATCAACAACGGCACCAGCTTCACGGATGTGGGCACGTTGCTGAACGGTGTTCCGGTCAGCATCTCGCAGGCCTATCCGCAGCTGAGCAGGGTGGATTGGAAGCCTGTCCTGTTCACCCGGATCGATGACACGTCAGATGTGCCTGCCAGGGTACTGGCGAATGCCGGTGCGGACAGCTCTGAGCTTGCCGACGTCCGCGCTCCGATGTGGCTGGCGGGGGCGAAGTTGACAGTCAGAGATGTCACGACGAACAGCGTGACGCTGGAATGGACGCCTGCCTATGACAACCTCGGCGTGACCGGGTACAAGGTCTACCGGCTGACTGGTAGCGCAGAACCCGAATTGCTGGCGGAGCTGGAGCATCAGGCGACGAGCTACAGGGTGACCGGCCTGAGTGCGAATACCGTATACACGTTCGCCGTTCGAGCCTACGACGCTGCGGGCTTGTGGAGCAGCATCCAGGCGGATGTGCGCACTTCATCCGGTGGCGGGGGCACGAGCGGTCCGGGGCCGCAACCGGGCGCAGGTGGCGGCACGACGCAGCCGGGTTCGGAGGATGGTACCGGCTCATCCGGGCAACCGACCAGCATCGATAAAGCCGCACAGGTCACGACAGGCGATGGCAAGAGGATCGTCACGATGAACCCGGATGCGTTGAGCGAGCTGATCAGCGAAGCGGCAGAGGATGCGGCACAATTCACCCTGTACGTGGAGAGCGGCCAGGATGAAGTGCAGGTGCAGCTGACAACCGAGATTCTGGACGTCGTAGCCGGGCATCGCGCGGATGCGGTCCTGCAGATCGAGACCGATCAGGGATCGTTCTATCTGCCGGTCGGACTCCTCGACCTCTCGCGATTGGCGGAGGAATCCGGCGTTACGGTTGATGATCTGAAGATCACGGTCACGATCAGCAAGCCGGACGACAACGTGACAGCGGCATTCCATGATGCGGCCAGAGAACTGGGAGCCGCCCTGCTGAGTGAACCTCTCATGTTCACGCTCACGGTAGAAGCGGGAGACGGCGAGGCCTTCGAGATCGACGAGTTCACCACGTATGTGGCTCGTGTCATCAAGCTGGATGATGCGGTGAACGCATCCACAGCGGCAGGAGTCATGTACGATCCGGTCAGCGGCACGATCACGCCTGTGCCTACCGTGTTCAATGGCCAGGAAGCGATCATGCTGCGTCCGGGCAACAGCATCTACGCCGTCATCGAGCATTCGAAGACCTTCGCTGACCTGACAGGGCACTGGTCGCGCCGCGATGTCGAGTTGATGGCCAACAAGCTCATCGTCAGGGGAGTCAGCGAGGACCGCTTCGCGCCGGATCAGCACATCACCCGTGCGGAGTTCGCCGCCCTGCTGGTGCGCGCGCTTGGCCTCACGGAGAAGGCGCTTGACGCGTTTGACGATGTGACGGCCGCAGACTGGTTCTACGGCGCTGTCGGTGCGGCTGCGGAAGCCGGGCTCGTGACAGGCTTCACGGACGGCTCGTTCCGACCGCATGAGAAGATCACGCGCGAGCAGATGGCGACGATGGTGGCGAGAGCGCTCCGGTTCGCCGGATACGATGCCGCTGCAACCACATCCGTCCTGAGCCGCTATGCGGATGCCGGCAGCGTATCGACCTGGGCAGCGCCTTCCATGGCCGAAGCGGTGAGCGAAGGCATCATCACCGGCACGTCGGCGACGACGCTTTCGCCGAAGGCGCTGGCGACCCGGGCAGAAGCGGCGGTCATGGTGAAGCGGATGATGCAGGTGCTGAACTTCATCCAATCCTGACTCGGCCGCGGCCCGGCGCAGAAGCCGTGACGTCTGGCGTCCGGCTTCTGGCCGGCCTGCCGATCAAAGGTCTTTCGTTCGAACATTCGAACGAAGGACCTTTTTCATTGGATGCCACAAGCAGCAGAAAAAACCGGCATAAAGGTTGCTTCGACCAACGTAAATGGCCGAAGCGGCGTGAGAACTCAGCCATGCCGCTGGAGTCGCCGCCTGAATATCGTCCAGCTTCCGGTGTGACAAACGCCCACCCGCCGCATATGATATATCGAAATTGCACTGAAGGAGGCAAAGCATCAAGTGAGACTCTACATCGTGAAAGCGGGAGATACGCTGTCGTCCATCGCCGAGAAGTATGGACTGGAGCTGGCGCAGCTGCTGGCGTTGAATCCCCAGATCACCGATCCGGATAACATCACGCCTGGTATGAAGATAAAAATAGCCGTTGGACCGGTATCGATCGCGCCTGGCCAGCCTGAGGGGGGGCACCCGATCAACCCGGTTGGGCAGGTGTCGGAGACGCTGTTTATGCAGTTCCCGGTACCGGCTGCAGAAGCGGGAGCGGGCACTGCCACCGGGGGGCAGGCTGCTCAACCGGTCAGCGGCTCCGCATCGTCTGGCAGTTCAGGCGGTCAGACAGGCACAGGCTGGATCGGGATGAACGGTTACCAGACCGGCGGATGGGGGGATATGGGCAGCATGCCAGGGACCGGAGGCATGACCGGAACCGGCGGCTTCTCAGGAACGCCCGGCATGAGCGGCACCGGAGGCATGACGGGTACGGGTGACATCACGGGTACGACCGGCATGGGAAGTATGACCGGAACCGGCGGTGCTGCCGGAATGGGTGACATCACAGGCAGCAGCGGCTATGATTCGGACGACACCTCGCCTTACCTGAGCACGATCCCGCAAAATTTTACAGGCAACCCGCTGTACAGCGGAGTGGGAGCTTTCGGAGACGTATCCCATGTACAGGGAACCACCAACGATTCGTCGCTCCATGCTCAAGCGCCGTTGTCCTATTCCTATCCGGGCGGGCATGTTCAGGGACCCTTGTACAGCGAATCGGTGAATGTGCCGTCCCCCGTGTCGCCTCTCTCCACGGCGAGCAATCAGACATGGCCCGCCACCGGCGCCGGTGCTGACCATGCCTCGGCCAATATGCATACGCCGTACGTGCAGTCCATGTCCGGTCAACTCCACCCGACCATACAACCATACGACGGCATGTCCACTCCCTGGCCCGAGGCGTACACCTGGTCGGCTCCATTTGATTACATGACAACAGGCCAGGCCAATGCGACTCTGGCCAACATGCCGAACTATCCGCCGAATCTGCCGGTCGCAGGGCTCTCTGCCCAGCTTCCCGTCAAGAAACCGTGCGGCTGCGGCGGCAGAGCCTCTGTCGGGTACTACAGTCTGGCGGAGAAGCGTCGGGCGGAAGAGGCGGCCTTGGCCGGTGGAGCAAGCAACGGATCGGAAGAAACCTTGACGGCTGCGGATGAAGCTCGCATCGCGGCGCTTGAGCAAAGCGTCGAGGAGCTGAAGAACCAGGTCGGAGCTGACCAGACGGAAGGAACAGACCCGTCAGCATCGGCGGATGACACGGCCAGCCTGGCGAGCGTAAGGCGCGAATCTGCCGCCGGGCGCAGCCGAAGCAGGAATCGCAAGCGCACAGGAGGGCAGAAGAAAAGCACTCCCAAAGTTCATCTGCATGGCGCAGGGCGAACGACAAGACAGGGGTCGGGTCCTTCCAGGTCCAAACCATGGTTAAGGGTGTAGGAAGAAGCGAATAGTTCCCCAGATCTCTGGTCACAATAGATAGAAACAATTGGCTTCCGCAGCTTGCATAACAGCGGGGCGTACTGGATAAGAGGGGATCGATGTGAACATTCGGCGTTTATCTGGTTTGCTGAAGGAATTGAAGAAGATCTTGCGCAGACGCAGGAAGCTCGGGCTGAATTTTGCTTTTCTCCTGATGGTGATCGGCGCCGCGTGGCTGGCCCTTCTGCCCGAGCGGACCGATTCGGCCGATCAGGCCAGGCTGGAACGCTTGCGTGTCAAGGCGGTGGAGGCCTGGTCCCATTCGCCGTCCGACGCGGAGAAACGGCAGGAGCTCGCAGACTATCTGCAGAGCCATGAGGTCAAGAGACATGTGGAGGTCTACACCATCTACATCTGCGGCGAGGAGAAGCAAACGTTCGGACAACTGAGCTCCGGCCAGATCCTTGACCTTATGAACCGGCATCAGACCTGGCTGGTGGATGAGATGAACGACGAAGCGATCACATTCTATGAATACGTGGAGGATCTGTCCGAGCGCTGCAAGCAGTCCGCCTACATCGGGATCGATACGACGGACCATCTGACTCTGTTCGAAGGAGTGCCCAGCACGGATAACGCGATTCGAACTTTCTTCCAGATCGACGTGGAATCGCTGAAGACGAGTCTGCCTCAGGAAGCGATCGACAATCTCTACAACGGCATCCGCGTGCGGGATATGGCGGAATACCACAGCGTGATCTCCACCTTCAGCCAGTTCGCCGTGGATGAATCAGAGACCGTCGACGCGGCAAGCGCGGAATGAACGAAACGGCGAACTAGAACATGACGCCTGTCCAGAACCTGTGCTATAATGAGAAAAGTGAATGTATGTTCGCTTTTCTTTTTTTTGTTGTGGCATGGCTTCATCTCATACATAAGCAGGTGTATCGTATTGAGGATATTGGGCATAGATCCGGGGATCGCGATCGTCGGTTTCGGATTCATCGACAAGCAGGGCAGCAAGCTGACGCCGGTCCAATACGGCTGCATCACAACCGAATCGCATCTGGATCAGGCGGTGCGCCTGAAGATCATCTATGACTCGCTCGGCCAGCTCATCGAGAAGTACAAGCCGGATGCGATCGCGGTTGAGAAGCTGTACTTCAACCGGAATGTGACGACGGCCTTTACGGTCGGTCAGGCGAGAGGCGTCATCATGCTCCGGGCTGTACAGCATGGTCTCACCATCGGGGAATATACGCCGCTGCAGGTGAAGCAGGCGGTGGTCGGCTACGGCAAGGCGGAGAAGAAGCAGATACAGGAGATGGTGCGCCTCCTGCTGAAGCTGTCGGAGGTTCCGAAGCCGGACGATGTCGCGGATGCTCTGGCGGTCGCCATCTGCCATGCGCAGTTCAGCGGCTACTATCACAAGTTGAATGAGGGATTGAGGAAATGATCGATTTCGTGCGCGGCACCGTAGCCTACATCGAATCCGAATACGCGGTCATCGACGTGAACGGCATCGGCTACCAGGTCTACGTCAGCAACCCGTATGCCCTGATGAACAAAGAGACGGTAACCCTGTACACGCATCAGCATGTGCGGGAGGACGCGATCCTGCTGTATGGATTCCCGACGCGGGAGGAGCAGGCGCTGTTCCGCAAGCTGCTGGAGGTAAGCGGCATCGGTCCGCGCGTGGCGCTCGGCATCCTCGCCGGCGGCAGGCCGGAGGCGGTGGTGGCGGCGATCCAGCGGGAGGACCTCTCCTATCTGACGAAGCTGCCCGGCATCGGCAAGAAAACGGCGCAGCGCATCGTGCTGGATCTGAAGGACAAGCTGGGAGGCTTCGGCGACGTGATCCATCGGCCCGAGGTCGCCGTCCCTGCTGCGCCAGCGGCGGTCACTCCCTGGCAGGAAGCGCGCGAGGCGCTGCTCGCCCTCGGCTATCGCGAATCGGAGACAGACCGCGCATGGCAGCTGATCTCGGGTCAGGTGTCGGAGTCGGATACCGTCGAGACGCTGATGAAGAAGGCGCTTCAGGCGCTGTTCGCGGCAAAGTGATCGGCAGCCTGCCCCCGGAACGGGATGATCTCCAGGTCAGGCAGACCGGAGGGCAACGGAGTGGAACGACGCATGACACGCATGATTAGACCGTTTGAGGAGGAGCTGGAATGGAGGATCGCATCATCTCCGCCAATCTGATGATGGAGGATCAGGAGGTCGAACTGAGCCTTCGTCCGCGGTATCTGGCGGAATATATCGG
Source organism: uncultured Paenibacillaceae bacterium (assembly GCA_937957685.1). GTDB lineage: Bacteria > Bacillota > Bacilli > Paenibacillales > DA-C8 > Insulibacter. Next base: position 21,456 of record CALGAO010000107.1, on the reverse strand, counting down.
CCAGCAGCAGGCGAAGGAGAATCTGAAGATCTATATCGAAGCCGCCAAGATGCGCCGTGAAGCGCTCGACCATGTGCTGCTGTACGGCCCTCCGGGGCTCGGGAAGACGACCTTGTCCCATATCATCGCCAACGAGCTGGGCGTCAATCTGCGCACCACCTCGGGGCCGGCGATCGAGCGCCCGGGCGATCTGGCGGCCATCCTGACGAATCTGCAGGAAGGCGATGTGCTGTTCATCGATGAGATCCATCGCCTGCATCGCTCCGTGGAGGAAGTGCTGTATCCCGCGATGGAGGATTATGCGCTGGATATCATCATTGGCAAGGGGCCGAGCGCCCGGTCGGTGCGGCTGGACCTGCCGCCGTTTACGCTGGTCGGCGCGACCACGCGGGCCGGACTGCTGTCCGCGCCGCTGCGCGATCGCTTCGGCGTGGTGACGCGGCTGGAATACTATACGATCGAAGAGCTGACGTATATCGTCAGCCGCGCTGCCGACATCCTCGGCGTGCATATCGTGGGCGAAGCGGCGCAGGAGATCGGCCGGCGTTCGCGGGGCACACCGCGCATCGCGAACCGTCTCCTGAAGCGCGTTCGCGACTATGCGCAAGTGCGCGGCGACGGCACGATCACGCTCGAGATCGCGCGGGAGGCGCTGGAGCTGATCCGCATCGATCCGCTGGGCCTGGACAGCATCGATCACAAGATGCTCGACGCGATCATCCGCCACTTCCGCGGCGGACCGGTGGGCCTGGATACGATCGCGGCGACGATCGGCGAGGAAGGGCAGACGATCGAGGACGTGTATGAGCCGTATCTGCTGCAGATCGGCTTCCTGCAGCGGACGCCGCGCGGCCGGATGGCGACGGAACAGGCGTACCGGCATCTTGGCATCCCGTATCCGAAGAAGGATTGAAGCGGGGGAGCCTTGAACCGTCCGGGCGGCTGCCCGGACAGGAAGAACGATGAGTGATCAGACCGTTACGGGAGCGAATCGTATCTTCCGATGCAACTTTTCGCCATCGGACAAGTCTAACTGATATAGATGCTGATGTTCCAGAGGCTGCCCTCCGATCAGCATGAGGAACGAAGACGACAGAGAGGCGGTTATATCCGATATGACGACGAGAAACAGCCGATTGCACCCACTTATCCTGATACTCTTGTCAGCCTGGCTGATCATGGCCATCCTCATACCGGCACCCGGGAAGACCGCTTATGCGGCGACCCCCAGGCTTGACCATATTCGAGTCGCCCTGTTTATCCAGAACCGCGATATGGCACCCGCGGTGACCTTGTCCATCGGCGCTCCGGCGCAGATCGGACTGCGCGCACCGGATGGCGTGCGCAACTGGCTGACGGTGGACAGCGGCGCCAGCGTCAGATTCAGCGTGGACCAGTACCGTCTCCTGATGTTGGAGACGGACAATCTGAATGCGGCGCGGGCCGTCTCGACCCAGCTCGCCGGCTCCCTGACAGCGTCGCGCGAGCGCGCGTTCGTGTTCAGTTCGGAACGCGGCGGACAGATGTTCTATCAGGTCGTGGTGAGCGGATTCAACAGCCAGCAGGAGGCATCCGGCGCCAGGGATCGTCTGCTTGCCAGCAGCACGGTCGCGCCCTTGCTGAACGGCTTCACCCCCCAGATCCTGGGACCCTATCATCTGTCTGCGGGCAGCTTCGCCACGGAACAGGAAGCCCAGGCGGTGCAGCAGGTGTACCAGTCGCATGGCATCCAGGCGGCGATCGCCTGTCACGAGAACGCGGATCAGCAGCTCGTCTATTCCGTATGGATCGGCGAAGCCAGCTCACCTGATCAGCTGAACGCCGTGATGAATGAGACGCTGGCGCTCGTGCCCGACTTCCCGTTGACGATCGTGGACAACAGCCTGCCCTATCTCTACATAAAAAATGACTATACCGACGCAACGCCGATCGCCCATTACTTCTACAATGCCAACAACCAGAAGGTCTGGTATACGGCCTCCGCGCCGGGCATCAAGGTGACCGAGCGCAGCGGACGCACCTATCGCGGCAGCATGGAGCTGACGACCTACAACGGACGTCTCGCCCTGATCAACGAGCTGCCTTTCGAGCAATATCTGTATGCTGTGGTGAGCAACGAGATGGGCGGCAGCTTCCCGCAGGAGGCGCTCAAGGCCCAGGCGGTTGCGGCCCGCACCTATGCGCTGCAGCAGGGGATCAAATACGGCATCGCGCACATCTCCGACACGACCTACGATCAGGCCTACTATGGCTACGGCACGGAGTCCGCTGCGGCGATCCAGGCCGTGGACGCAACAGCCTCCGAGGTCATCGTCAGCAAGAAGGATCAGAGCCTGATCACGCCTTTCTATTCCTCCAACGCCGGGGGGTTCACGAGCGAGACGGCGGAGGTGTGGGGAACCGCGGTTTCCTATCTGCAAAGCGTGCCCAGCCCGGACGATATCGCGGAGCAGGGGCGCTACACCTGGTACCGCGTCGTCATCCCGACCGGACAGGTCGGATACGTCCGTCAGGATCTCGTCACGCTGTCAGGCACGAATGCGGCAGGCTTGCAGCTCGCGACGGTGATTGAGAACAGCGTCAATGTGCGTCCGACTCCCGACACGAGCGGCACACCGATCACCCAGGTGAACAAGGGCGATCAGCTGGTCGTCGTGGAAACGGTCAAGGAGACGAACGCTTACAGCTGGATCTCGAGCCTGTGGAAGGCGGATGCGCTGCTTGCCCGCATCAATCAATATGCGCGCACGCCGCTGAACGGCGCTCTCCACTCGCTGCAGGTCGGCGAGCGAGGTGCGTCGGGGCGCGTCAAGACGGTCATCGCCAACGGCACCCAGCCGATCGATGTCTCGTATCCGGACGCTTACCGCACCGTCCTGGGCGGCCTTCGCAGCACGCGCTTCGACATCGAGCAGACCAATGACCTGACGATCCTGGGAGCCGGGGGCAAGACGGTGAATGCGCAGAACAGCGCCGGACAGCTCTATGTTCTGACCGGCAGGTCCTCTTCCGCGAGCCAGCTCTCGGGCGATTATCTGATCGCCATGAACAGCGCCCGCAAGGCAAGGGTCGGCACCCTGGATGCGCAGTTCCGCTTCATCGGACGCGGATACGGCCATGGCCTCGGCATGTCCCAGTACGGCGCCAAGGCGCTGGCGGACATCGGGTATGATTACAAGCGCATCCTCCAATACTATTACAAAGATGTGGACATCGTTAAAGGATGAATACCTGAATGGACATCAATCTGTTTGACTACGAACTTCCGGAGAGCTTGATCGCACAGACGCCGCTGAGCGAGCGATCAAGCTCCCGTCTTATGACGCTCGACAAGCAGACGGGCGAGATCGGACATTACACGTTCCGCGATCTCGCCCGCTTGTTGCGTCCCGGCGACACGCTGGTGCTCAACAATACGCGGGTGATCCCGGCCCGGCTCATCGGCCGCAAGCGCGGCGGAGGAGCCAATGTCGAACTGCTGTTGCTCAAGCAGTTGCGGGAAGATCGCTGGGAGACGCTGGCAAGGCCCGGCAAACGGCTGAAGCCCGGGGCGATCGTTGATTTCGGCGACTTTGACGGGGACCATCCGCTCCTCAGCGCGGAGATAGAGGAGGAACTGCCGGAGGGAGGGCGGATCGTCCGCTTCCGCTACAACGGGATCTTCCTGGAGATCCTCGACCGGCTCGGACAGATGCCGCTTCCCCCGTATATCAAGGCCAGGCTGGAGGACAAGGAACGCTATCAGACGGTCTACGCCAGATATCCCGGTTCTGCGGCGGCGCCGACGGCGGGGCTGCACTTTACCGATGAGCTGCTTCAGCAGCTGCGCGAGCAGGGCGTGCGCACGGCGTTTCTCACGCTGCATGTCGGCCTTGGCACCTTTCGCCCGGTATCCGTGGAGCGGATCGAGGAGCACCGGATGCATGCCGAATATTACGAGCTTCCGGAGGAAACGGCCGCGCTGCTGAACGAGGCCCGATCGGAAGGCGGCCGGATCATCGCCGTCGGCACCACGTCCTGCCGCACGCTGGAGACCGTGGCGCAGAAGTTCAAGGACGCGCCCCTTCAGGCGAGCAGCGGCTGGACGGATATCTTCATCTATCCGGGGTACGAATTCCGGATCGTCGATGCGCTGATCACGAACTTCCATCTGCCGCGCTCCACGCTGCTCATGCTGATCAGCGCCCTGGCCGGCAGGGAGAACGTGCTTCGGGCCTATGAGATCGCGGTGCGGGAGCAGTATCGCTTCTTCAGCTTCGGCGATTCGATGTTTATCTATTAGGCCGGGTCTTCGTCAGCAAGACACCGCCATCTATCAAGCAAGGGGAAAGGTGGAGCTACTTTGTCTTATCCAGTACGTTATGAGCCGATCAAGACATGCAAGCAGTCCGGCGCCCGTCTCGGACGCATCCATACGCCGCACGGCATCATCGAGACGCCGACCTTCATGCCGGTCGGCACGCAGGCCACGGTGAAGACGATGAGCCCGGAGGAACTGATGGAGATGGATGCCCAGATCATCCTGAGCAACACCTACCATCTGTTCCTGCGCCCGGGGCATGAGCTCATCCGGCAAGCGGGCGGCCTGCACAAGTTCATGAATTGGCCGAGGCCGATCCTGACCGACAGCGGTGGCTTCCAGGTGTTCAGCCTGAGCGAGCTGAGGAAGATCACGGAGGAGGGCGTCACCTTCCGCTCTCACCTGAACGGAGACAAGCTGTTCCTCTCGCCGGAGAAGGCGATGGAGATCCAGAACGCGCTTGGACCCGACATCATGATGGCTTTTGACGAATGCCCGCCCTATCCGGCGGACGAGAGCTACGTGAAGCAGTCGCTGGAGCGGACGACGCGCTGGGCGGAGAGATGTCTGAAGGCGCACGCCCGGCCGCATGACCAGGCGCTGTTCGCCATCGTCCAGGGCGGCATGTACGAAAAATTGCGCAAGCAGAGCGCCATGGAGTTGACTTCCATGGATTTTCCGGGGTATGCTATTGGAGGACTCAGTGTGGGCGAACCGAAAGAGCTGATGTATCAGATGCTGGAGGTCACCGTGCCTTATCTGCCGGCAGACAAGCCCCGCTATCTGATGGGAGTCGGTTCACCGGACGCACTGATCGAAGGCTCGATCCGCGGAATCGATATGTTCGATTGCGTGCTGCCAACCCGCATCGCCCGGAACGGAACGACGATGACCAGCGGCGGGCGACTCGTCGTGCGCAATGCCCGTTATGCGGATGACTTCGGACCGCTCGATCCGGAGTGCGATTGCTATACCTGCCGCAACTATTCCCGTGCATACATACGTCATCTCATCAAGGCAGACGAAACCTTCGGCATACGCCTGACCACCTATCACAACCTGTATTTCCTGATCAATCTCATGCGCCAGATCAGACAGGCGATATGGGAGGACAGGCTGCTGGATTTCCGTGACGAGTTCTTCGACAAGTACCAGATGCATGCCCATGAAAGCGGGTTCTAGTCCCAGATTGAAGGAGGAAAAATCATATGTACCTGCAAGATGCTGCTGCCCAGGGCGGCAGTCTGTTTCAGCTGCTCATCCCGTTCATCCTGATGTTCGTCGTCTTCTACTTCCTGCTCATCCGTCCGCAGCAGAAGCGCAACAAGCTGCGCAACCAGATGCTGAGCGCGCTGAAGAAAGGCGACAAGGTCGTGACGATCGGCGGTCTGCACGGCACCATCGATTCGCTCACCGATGACATCGTCGTGCTGAAGGTGAACGATGGCACGAGGCTGACCTTCGACCGTTCCGCGGTGAACAACGTGGTGTCCAGCCCGAATGCGGATGAGAAGAAGGCGGACAAGGAAGAGAAAAAAGAAGAAGCGAAGCCTGGCGACATCAAGGAATGATGCCATCCTCGCCGAACATGCTGCTGCCTCGCAATAGGCCGGATTCCCGCAAGGGTAGAGCCGGATTGCGAGGCAGTTCTGCGTTTATCGGCGCGTATTCACGCCGAATATGCCTCCGATGGCGGCTGCGACCGCGCAGATCGCAAACAGGATCAGCGTCTGCAGCGATGCGCCGGCATCGAACCCGAGGAAGCCCACGAGGAAAACGATCAATGCGTACAGGGTGCCCACGAGTCCGCCGTTCATCCATCCTTTGCGCAGCGAATGCCTGCCCGCGACAAAACCCCCCGTCAACACGGAAGCTCCGTGCACCACATAAGCCGCCGTGCTCAGCGAGCGCTCGCCAAAATCGCTCAGCCACAACATCAGCGAGAGTACGATCGTGCATAGGGCCATGAACACAAACGCATAGACGAGGCCCGTCAAGATCGGCGGTTTGACCTTTACCTGACTCATATTTCCCGATGTGCTCATCCGCATATCCTCCCAAGCGTAGAAGATGTTTTGTATCCATTGTATGGTCAAGCCTCGGCCGGTAGAACCGGTGAGAAGCCATCGTCACTCCAGCCCGGACGGCGGACGCGATGAGGCTCCATGTCGTATCAGCCCTGGCAGATGGAGCGATGAGGGGAGGGGATCCTGGTCTCGTCCGCCGATGGCGGAACCGGCACATGCGTCTGACGGACGTGTCCCTTGCCAACAATTGATCAGCCGGCTACCGCATGTTTGCGATAAGCAGCGGTCACAATACTCAGTACCATTCACCACTGGGAACGAACGCACCTATAGAATCAAGGAAAGCGAAGGGACCTGCGATGGATCTGTGGATCATATTACTGCGGACAGTGCTGATATACTTCCTGGTATTCCTGGCGCTCCGGCTGATGGGGAAACGTGAGATCGGCAAGCTGTCGGTATTCGACTTTGTGAATTCCATCATGATCGCCGAGCTGGCGGTTCTCGTCATCGATAATCCGGACAAGAACATCTGGGAAGGCATCGTGCCGATGGCCGCGCTCGTTGGCATCCAGATCCTGCTGTCGATCGTCACCTTGAAGAACGAGTCGCTGCGCAGGAAATTTGACGGCCCGCCCAGCGTGATCATCGAACGGGGAGAGATCCGCGACGAGGAGATGCGCAAGCAGCGATACACGCTGGACGATCTGCTCCTGCAGCTCAGGGAGAACAAGGTGCCCAACCCGGCGGACGTGGAGTTCGCGATCCTCGAGACGACCGGCAAGCTGACCGTCGTGGACAAGGAAAGCATGGGCAAGGAGAGAGCCGCAAGTCCCAAGGTCAACATCCGGTACGAGGGGTTGCCGCTGCCCCTGATCATGGACGGCAAGGTGCAGGATGACAATCTGCAGAAGATCGGCCAGACGAGATTCTGGCTCAAGGATCAGATCCGGCGGCGCGGCGTCAAGGACTTCAAGGATGTGTTCCTGTGCACGCTGGATCACAAGGGCGAGCTGTTCATCGACCGCAAGGATAACCGAAGATCGCGCAGATAGTCAGGCTATCTCAAGGACTTGCGAATCCGGCGAAGGCGCGGTCCGATCCACGGAATGCGCGCCAGATCATGCTTGTCGATGATGCCGCTGAAGTACACGCAGAGCAGATAGATGACCAGGCTGGCGAGGATGGCCGCGAGCAGCTTCACAAGTCCGGGGGCTGGCCACAGATCCGAATGGATGATCAGCATCGCGCCGACCATCACGGCGGAACAGAGGGCGACGGAGAGGAAGTCGCCCCAGCGCATGCGGAAGCGGATCTTGCGCACGACGCTCCGGTAATGCAGAAGGGTGACCAGCACGATGTTGATGTTGATGGCGAGGATGACGCCGATGATGCCGAGCTTCAGCCAGGCCGCCAGGAGCGTGATCAGAGCCAGCTTGATGCACGCGCCGACGAAGGAATTAAGCAGCGCCTGCCCGGGATGATCCAGCGCCTGCAGCGCCGCTTGCAGGGGGCCCTGAAAGTAGAGAAAGATGGCCACCGGGGCCATGAGACGCAGCATGTGGCCGACCGAGTCATCGGCATAGAGATACCAGGTCAGCGGATCCGCCAGCACGTACATCATGACGGCGAAGGGCGCACCGGTGACCAGAGCCAGACGCAGCGACTGGTGAAGGCGCTTGTGGATCATCGCGGTGTCGCCGCGCGCCGCTGCTTCGGACAGGGACGGGACAAGCGATACGGACAGGGAATAGGTCAGCACGCCGGGCAGGAGCAGGATCGGGATGATCATCCCCTGGAGGGCGCCGTATTGGGCGGTGGCCACGGCGGTGGCGATGCCGGCTGCGGCGAGGCTCTGCACGGTGAAGATCGATTCCAGGAAATAGGAGCCCGAGCCGACGAGGCGGCTTGCCGTGACCGGAATGGAGACGCGCATCAGCCTGCGGAAGGACGCGCGGTCCTCCCGGGCAGATGGCTGACGCCGTTCGCCGATCGGCGGCGTGGCCTCGGGCCCGGCGTCGGCACCGGCCTTGTACCTGCGATATTGCAGCAGGAGCGCGGCCAGGCCGCTGATCTCGCCGGTCAGCACGCCAAGCATCGCGCCGGCGGCCGCATACTCGATGCCATAGGGCAGGAAGAACCAGGCCAGGCCCAGCATGGCGCCGATGCGGACGATCGTCTCGATCATCTGGGACGAGGCGGTCGGGATCATGTTCTGCCTTCCCTGGAAGTAGCCGCGGAAGACAGAGGAGATGCCGACCACCAGGATGATCGGGCTCATCGCCAGGATGACCGGCACGACCCGGGCGTCCGTCATGAGCCTCGTGCCTGCCCAGGGCGCCATCCACAGGCACAGGGCGGAGAGGGCGAGCCCCGCCCCGATCACGAACAGGAGCGAGACGCGCAGGATGCGGCGCACGGCCCGTTCGTCACCCGACGATTCCGCCTCCGAGACCAGCTTGGCGATCGCCAGCGGCAGCCCTCCCGTGATGATCGTGAGCAGGATGTTGAGCAGCGGATATCCCAACTGATACAGTCCGATTCCCTCGGCGCCGATGACGCGCGGCAGGGTCATGCGAGGGACGAAGCCGAGGATGCGGTTGAAGATGCCTGCGGCGAGCAGGATGATCGTGCCGTGAATAAACGACTGTTTGACCTTGTTCACCTCATGCATTGCTCCTTCATCGAACGCTATTGCTGCATATTCCATGCTTATGCGGACATGGTCCAAGCCTATGCTGAAAAGTTTGGCCATGTTCCAGCATGAAAGCCTTTCAACTGGCAGGAATATCGTACCTGCGCGGCGAAAGATATCAAGATACGGGGATCAGCTTGGGGATACTGAACCGACTAACAACAACATAATGGAGGCGAACCGATGGATCAGGTGCACAGAAGCGGTACGCATGACAGCAAGGATCAGGCAGAAAATTTGAGAATGATGGTCCAGGGCATGAAAGGCAAAGAGCCGAAGAACAGACCGGTCGACGAGCAAGATCCTGCTGCAGAAGCGTTGCATCCTGATTCTTCCTCTGCTGACCATGATGATGTTGCCACAGTCGGAGCAGACTCCGGGCAAGCTGAAGAGAACCCTGCACACCATGAAGAAAAGGCTGAGGATATGATGGAGCAAGAAGCAAATGTCTTGGAAAATGGCGCAACAACAGAGCATGAGGAATCCGGTCCCAAGGCGGCCGGAGAAGAAGGAGAGACGAGCGGTCTGGCAAGCGGCGATGAGCCGGAAGCCAGGGGCGCGGAGACGGGTGAAGCGGATGAGCTGATCGATGAAGCCTATCTGAACCAGGTGATCGAGGAATTATGCCTGAGCAAGGCCGAGGAGTTTGCCCTGTTGGGCTACGAGGGCGTCACCGGGAAGGACATATGGGACTTCGTCAGCGAGAAATATGTGCAGACAGGGTTCCCGCCGCTGCACCGGCTGATCAACGACATCCTGTCGCTCAAGCCCACGCAGTACATGAACTGGCTCACGCTCAGCGCGTATAAGGGGAAGCTTTTCCACGAATAGTAAAGGCGACGGCACATGCCGCCGCCTGTTTGCCATAGAAAAAAACGGCGAGTATAATAGGTAATACTTGAGCGTTGAAGGGAGTATGGCCTTAAGATGAAAAGACTGGTCGCATTCGTGATAACCGTGCTCGCCACGTTGGCGATCATTGTGGGAACCGTCCCTGGCATACTCGATTCCGTGAAACTCGGACTCGACTTGAAGGGCGGTTTTGAAATTTTATACGAGGCTTCGCCATTGGAGGAAGGACAGGAAGTCACGCGGGACGCCCTGGTCGTCACGGCGCAAAACCTGCAGAGACGCGCAGATGTCGTCGGCGGCGTCGGCGAACCGGAGATTAACCCGGAAGGCGAGAATCGCATCCGCGTCCGCATCGCCGGCGTTGAGAATATCGATGAGGTCAGGAAGCGCATGAAGGACCCGGCGGTGCTGACCTTCCGCAGCGCGGACGGCTGCGCGCCCGGAGAAGGCTACTGCAAGATCGAGCTGCGGGGAACCGACTTCGTCGAGAATTCGGCCAAGGTCGAATATAACGAACTGCGGCAGCCTGTTGTCTCCATCAAGGTGAAGGATTCCGGCCAATTCCTCGAGATCACGACGAGGCTGACGGGCAAGGTGCTGGCGATCATGCTGGACGATCAGATCATATCCGAGCCCACCGTACAGGGGCCTCTGGCTGGCGGTCAGGCCACGATCACCGGCAATCGCACGGTCGAAGAGGCGCAGGAGCTGGCCGATACGATCAACCTCGGCGCATTGCCGCTGAAACTGACCGAGAAATACATACAGCAAGTCGACGCATCCCTGGGACAAGCCTCGCTCGAACAGACGATGCTTGCCGGGATTATCGGATCCATCCTGATACTGGTTTTCATGTCCGTCTATTATCGTCTGCCGGGTCTGGTAGCGTCCTTTACCCTGATCGTGTACGTCTGGCTGCTCCTGATCGTGTTTAACCTGCTGAACGCGACCCTGACGCTGCCCGGCATCGCGGCCTTCGTGCTTGGCATCGGGATGGCGGTTGACGCGAACATCATCACCTACGAACGATTCCGCGAGGAATTGCGCGTGGGCAAGAGCATCCTGTCGGCGGTCCGCTCCGGATCGAAGACCTCGTTCCGCACGATCCTTGATGCCAACCTGACGACGATCATCGCGGCCGCGGTGTTGTTCACCCTCGGTCATGGCTCGATCCGCGGCTTCGCGCTTACGCTCATCCTGAGCATCGTCGTCGGCATGCTGACGAACGTGGGACTGTCCAGGCTGCTGATCCTGTGGCTGGTGCGCACGAACCGATTCAACAAGCCCGAGTACTTTGGCGTGAAGCCCTCGGAGATCAGGAGCATCTCCGCCAAGGGAGAGCTGCATGAGAAGGCGATCAGCAAGTTCGATTTCGTCAAGCACAGCAAGAAAGCCTACCTCTTCTCCATCTCGGTCACGCTGCTTGGCGTGATCATGCTGCTCGCCGTGGGCATGCACTATGGCGTTGATTTCAAGGCCGGCACGACGCTCGACATCATGCTGAACCAGGGCACGACCCAGGAAGCGGTGGATGAGGTGCTGGATGAAGCGGGCCTCGAGCCGGCGATCCGCACGATCGGCGGCGCGGACCGCGATCGCATCACGTTGCGCTTCGAGAACGTGCTCAGCGAAGAGGAGATCGACGCTCTGGAAGCGGTGATGACAGCGCGCTACGGGGAAGGAGCGGCCTCCTACGAGCAGAATACCGTCGATCCGGTGCTGGCGTTTGAGACGCGCAACCTGGCCCTGATCGCGATCGGCGCAGCGAGCCTGTTCATCATGCTCTATGTGCTCATCCGCTTCGAATGGCGGTTCGCCATCGCCGCGATCATCGCGCTCCTGCACGACGCGTTCATCGTGATCAGCATCTTCTCCATCTTCCGGCTGGAAGTGAATCTGACGTTTATCGCGGCGATCCTGACGATCATCGGTTATTCGATCAACGACACGATCGTCATCTTCGACCGCATCCGCGACAACCTGCGCTTCGCCAAGATCAAGAACCGCGAGGATCTCAGGCAAGTCGTCAACAACAGTCTGTGGCAAACGCTCGGCCGGACGATCAACACGCTGCTCACCGTGCTCGTCACCTCGATCGCCCTGCTCATCTTCGGCAGCAAGTCGATCTTCCTGTTCTCGCTGGCGATCACGATCGGCCTGGCCTTCGGCGGCTATTCCTCGATCTTCATCGCCAGCCCGCTCTGGCTGGATCTGAAGGCGAAGACGCTGAACCAAAGCAAGAAGCCTGCGGCGGAATAAGCCGCCGGGCAGGGGCATAAGCCAGTGATTTATATTCAAAGGGGTCTGTCATGTCGGAGCAAAGATTAACACAGGCATCAAGAGGAGCGTGGATCGGCATCGTCGGCAACGCGGCGCTCGCCCTGATGAAGTTCATCGTCGGATGGCTGTCGGGCAGCAAGGCATTGATCGCCGATGCCGCTCATTCGGCCTCGGACATCGGCGGCTCGATCATCGTGCTGATCGGCCTGAAGGCCGCGCACAAGCCTCCGGACAAGGATCATCCTTACGGCCACGGCAAGGCCGAATCGATCGCCGCGATCATCGTCTCGCTGCTCCTCGTCTATGTCGGTCTGGAGATCGCCATCAGTTCGATCAGGTCGATCGCGGGCGGCGTGTCGGAAGCCCCGAAGGAGATCGCCCTTATCGCTATCGTCATCTCCATCGCCGTCAAGGAAGCGATGTTCCAGTACAAATACAGGCTGGGCAAGCGGCTGAACAGCCAGGCGCTGATCGCCAACGCCTGGGAGCATCGCTCGGATGTCTATTCCTCGATCGCGGCCCTGCTCGGGGTGGGCGGAGCGATGCTCGGCGAATATATGGGAGCACCGCTGCTGTATTATCTGGATCCGGTCGCCGGCTGCGCCGTGGCGCTGATGGTGCTGAAGATGGGGTATGATCTGGTTCGTGAGGCGATCCATAACACGATGGATCATGTGCTGCACGAGGAGGATTCCCGGCATCTGTACCAGACGATCCGGAGCGTCAGGGGAGTCCAGGCGATCGATGACCTGCGCGCGAGAGAGCATGGTCCCTATCTCATCGTGGACGTGAAGATCAGCGTTAATCCGAAGATCACGGTGCTGGAAGGCCATGAGATCGCAAGAAACGTGAAGCTGACCTTGCTGAGGAAATATCCGAATATCTCGGACGTATTCATCCACGTCAATCCATATGACCCGTCTTTCCCATATAATGCCGGTTATGACCGGGATGACGGCGACAGGCCGACATTGTTGCACTAGAGCCGGGCAGGCAGCGCATGCTGCGCGAGCCGGCGCTTCGGTGCAGGATACGGCGGCCAGCCGGATGGTGCCGTCGTGGAGAACGGGCAACGCATCCCGGCGAGCGAGAGCCCTGGCCCGCACAACGAATGCGTTCAACGGGCAGGGCGGAGGATGGCGGTGCTTGGGAGAACAGATCAGAGGAGGGGGAGATGCGGGTGCTTGCATCCAGGACGCGTTGGATGATACAACAGATCGATGAAGCTGCAGCAGAGCGCCTGGCTGAACAATGCGGGATCCATCCGCTTGTCGCCAGGCTGCTCCTGATTAGAGGGTGTTCCACGCCTGAGCAGGTGGAGCGTTTCCTGCAGGCGGGGGCGGATACGCTCCATGATCCGCTGCTCATGGACGGCATGCGTCAGGCGGTGGCGGCAATCCGCGAGGCGATCGGCAAGGGTCGGCGCATTCGCATCTACGGAGACTATGACGCTGACGGGATCAGCAGCACATCGCTGATGATCTGGCTGATGCGCAAGCTGGGGGCCCATTATGACTACTATATCCCGCATCGCGTGCAAGAGGGGTATGGCCTGAACAAGGCGGCGCTGGATCGGGCGAAGGAGGAAGGCGTCGAACTGATCATCACGGTGGATACCGGGATCAGCGCCGCTGAGGAAGCCAGGTACGCGGCAGAGCTCGGCATCGACCTGATCATCACCGACCATCACGAACCGCCTGAACGATTGCCTTCGGCGATAGCGGTCATCAATCCGAAGAAGCCGGGTTGCCCGTATCCGTTCAAGCAGCTCGCCGGCGTCGGCGTGGCATTCAAGCTGGCCCAGGCGCTGCTCGACAGGGTGCCTGACGAGCTGACGGAGCTGGCGGCGCTCGGCACGGTCGCCGATCTGATGCCGCTGGTCGACGAGAATCGGACGCTCGTCAGACTGGGCCTCAGGCGCATGCAACGCTCGTCGTACGTCGGGCTGACCGCCCTGTTCCATGCATCGGGACTGGAGGGCAAGGAGATCAGCGCCGGACATATCGCCTTCGCCATCGCGCCGCGCATCAATGCGAGCGGGCGCCTGACATCGGCGGACGCGGCGGTCAGGCTCCTCACGACGGAGCACGAGCAGGAGGCGGCTCTCCTGGCCCAGGAGCTGGATGAGCTGAACCGCGACCGTCAGCGCATCGTCGAGGAAACCTTCGAGGAGGCGGTGCGGCAGCTGGAAGCGCGGCATGGCGCGGAGCTGCCGCCGGTGATCATCGCCAGCGGCGAGGGCTGGAACGCCGGCGTGATCGGGATCGTGGCCGCCAGGCTGCTCGAGCGGTATTATCGGCCGACGATCGTCTTCACGATCGATGCGGATACCGGCATGGCCAAGGGCTCGGCACGCTCGATCCGCGGCTACGACATCTACCGCGCCCTGACGGCATGCGCCGATCTGATGGATCACTTCGGCGGTCACCAGGCAGCGGCTGGCATGTCGCTACTGGCGGATCGGCTGGAGGAGCTGCACGAGCGGTTGAATCGGCTGGCGCGCGAGTGGCTCGACGAAGAGGACTACATCCCGCTTACAGAGGCGGATCTTTCGCTGCGGATCGGCGAATGCCGGGTGGAGCTGATCGAGCAATTGGAGCTGCTGGCCCCATATGGCCTTGGCAACCGTTCGCCGAGGTTTCTGCTGGAGCGGGCCGCAGTCAAGGAGCTGCGCCAGATCGGCAAGGACGGCCAGCATCTGAAGCTGCAGCTGCTCGATCGCGAGACGGGCGAGCTGCTGGATGCGGTTGGCTTCGGCATCGGCTCGCTGCAGCCGCATATCGCGCCCACCTCCGCAGTCGACGTGATCGGCGAGCTGCAGGTGAACGAGTGGAACGGGACGCGCAAGGCCCAGCTGCTCATCCAGGACATCCGCGTCAGCCATCTGCAGGTGTTTGACTGGCGGGGCCTGAAGCCGGCGGCGAGCGTTCAGGCGAACGAAATACGGGCGGATGCCGCGCAGCGGGAACCACCTCGTGCGGCCGGGAAGACAGCTGCCGGGTTGTTATCCGGCAGCGATCGTCCGGTCGGAAGAACTTATCCCGGGCTGCGGGACGAGGCGGAATTTGTCATCTGCGATGAGCTGCCCTACTGGCGGGATACGATCCGAGCCATGTTCGGCGAGAGACGGATCTGGCTGCTGGATGCGGACGGCCTGCTGTCCCCCGCGGACCCGCGGCCTGAGACGGAGCCGCCGCGCGACCTGGTGCTTGTGCAGTTGCCGCCCGGGGAGCATGCGCTGAAGCGGATGTTGGCAGATCATGGCGACAGGCTGGAGCGCGTCTGCGTCTGGTTCGCGGATGCGGACGAGTGCGCCGCCGGCTGTCCATCCCGAGACCAGTTCAAGCATATCTACTGCTGTCTCAAGCAATGCCGGAACTGGTCGACCGATGACCCGGGCTTCCTTCGCGGCCTGAGCGCGCGAACGGGAGTGGGTGTGAACGATGTTGCGTTTATTCTTCGCGTGTTTGAGGAGTTGGGATTTGTCGCCCGCAGCGGAGCGCAGGGCGAGTTCGTGCCCAATCCCGCGCCCCGTAACCTGGAGTCCTCGCCGCGGTTCAGGCGGAGATCCGAGGGGCAGAAGCTGGCGGAGCACTACCTGCTGATGTCCACGGCGCAGCTGGCCCGGCACATCGCTGAGCTGGCGCGCTCGGGGCATCGCCGCGCGCATACGGCGTGATTCCGGTTATCTGACATAGCGTACGGTGATCATGCACATTCTTTCATATATGTGGTTGTGATCTTCAAATCATGATAAAGGTGGGACTCGATATGAATTTCAAGGACTATATTCGCGTCATCCCGGACTTTCCGCAACCCGGAATCCGCTTCAAGGACATCACGACCTTGCTGCAGAACGGGGAAATCTACGGGAAAGCCATCGATCAACTGAAGCAGCAGCTCAAGGAATGGAAGATCGACGTGATCGCCGGACCGGAAGCGCGCGGCTTCGTCGTCGGCGCGCCGCTCGCCTATGCGCTTGGCGTGGGCTTCGTGCCGATCCGCAAGAGCGGCAAGCTGCCCTACGCGACGATCGAGGCGGACTATTCGCTTGAGTATGGCAAGGACAAGCTGGCCATTCATGAGGATGCCATCCGTCCGGGACAGCATGTGCTGATCGCCGACGATCTGCTGGCCACAGGCGGGACGATCTCCACCTGCGTCGAGCTGGTGCGTCGTCTTGGCGGGCATGTGGTGGGCGCGGCCTTCCTGATCGAGCTGTCTTATCTGGACGGAAGAAGCAAGCTCGGAGATATCCCGGTGCAGTCGCTTGTGACATACTAATAATATCATGAGGGATGAAACCCGGCCTGCCTGCGCAGGCAGGGGGCGAAGATACGCGTCGGGAATCTGCCCAACGTGATGGCGTCGTATTGACGTAATGCGCACGAACATTCATAATGTATAGAAAACCTTAGTTATCGAGGCGGCTGCTATGCAAACGATTGAGGAAGGAATTCAAATGGGCATCGATCAATTGCTGGAAAAGGCCGGCAAGTACCTAAAACCGAATGACCTGGAGCGAATACGCGAAGCATACAAGTTCGCGGAGAAGGCACACGCCGGACAGATCCGCAAATCAGGCGAGCCATACATCCTGCATCCGCTCGCGGTTGCGGACATCCTGGTCGACATGCAGCTCGATGCGACAACCCTCGAAGCGGCGCTGCTTCATGATGTGGTTGAGGATACGAACGTCACTCTGGATATGGTGCGGGATCAATTCGGCTTCACCTGCGCGATGCTGGTCGACAGCCTGACGAAGCTGGAGAAAATCCAGTTCAAGACGAAGGAAGAGCAGCAGGCGGCCAATTATCGCAAGATGATCGTCGCCATGGCCCAGGATCTGCGCGTGATCCTGATCAAGCTGGCCGACCGGTTGCACAATATGCGCACGCTGAAGTACCAGTCGGAGGATCGGCAACGCAAGATCGCCGAAGAGACCCTGGAGATTTATTGTCCTCTTGCCCATAGGCTGGGGATATCCGCGATCAAATGGGAGATGGAGGACATCTCCCTTCGTTATTTGAATCCGCAGCAATATTATCGGATCGCCAACCTCATGAAGAAGAAGCGCAACGAGCGGGAAATGTACATCCAGGAATGCATCCGGACGATCTCGGAGAAATTGGCGGAGACCGGAATCCACGGCGACATCTCCGGCCGTCCGAAGCACATCTACAGCATCTACAAGAAGATGATCACCCAGAACAAGGAATTCAACGAGATCTATGACCTGCTGGCGATCCGCATTCTGGTCGAGAACGTGAAGGATTGTTACGCGACGCTGGGCATCATCCATACGCTCTGGAAACCGATGCCAGGCCGGTTCAAGGACTATATCGCGATGCCGAAGCCGAATATGTACCAATCGTTGCATACGACGGTGATTGGTCCGAACGGCGATCCGCTGGAGGTGCAGATCCGCACCTACGAGATGCACAAGACGTCGGAGTATGGCGTTGCCGCCCATTGGGCTTACAAGGAAGGTACGGTGGTGCCAAGCGGCAGCTTCGAGGAGAAGCTGAACTGGTTCCGGGAGATTCTCGAGCTGCAGAACGAGGTGCGGGATGCTTCGGAATTCATGGAGTCGCTGAAGGTCGACTTTTTCTCCGATCTTGTCTATGTCTTCACGCCCAAGGGTGAGGTGATCGAGCTGCCTGCCGGTTCGGTGCCGCTGGACTTCGCCTACCGCATCCACACCGAGGTCGGCAACCGGACGATCGGCGCCAAGGTCAACGGCCGCATCGTGCCGCTGGATCACAAGCTGAAGACCGGCGACATCGTGGAGATCCTGACCTCCAAGCATTCGTACGGGCCGAGTCAGGACTGGCTGAAGATCGCCCAGTCGTCCAATGCGCGAAGCAAGATCAAGCAATGGTTCAAGAAAGAGAAGCGCGAGGAGAACATCAAGGCCGGCGAACAGGCGGTCGAGCGCGAATTGAAACGGCTTGGATACGAGCCGCATGTGGTGATGACCGACGACAACATGCAGGAGGTGGCGAAGAAATTCGCCTTCCAGGACGTGGAGGATATGCTGTCCGCCGCGGGGATCGGAGGCATCACTCCGGCGCAGATCGTCACGCGGCTGCTGGATCGCTTCCGCAAGCCTGAGGAAGAGAACCTGCAGCTGACGAGCGAGGTAAAGGAACTGAAGGAGCTGAAGCCGGTCGCCCGCAAGAGCAGGCCGACGCATGGCATCCGGGTGAAGGGCGTCGACAACGTCATGGTGCGCTTCGCCCGCTGCTGCAATCCGGTGCCGGGCGACGAGATCCTGGGTTACATCACGCGCGGCCGCGGCGTATCCGTGCATCGCGCGGACTGCAACAACCTGCCCGTGGTGGACGACAGCGATGAATCCAACCGTCTGATCGAGGTGGAGTGGGAGACGTCGGTTGACGCCACCTACAACGTGGAGATCGAGATTCTCGGTCACGACCGCAGAGGGCTGCTCAACGATGTGCTGCAGGTCATCTCCGAGAGCAAGACGATCATCGCCGCGGTATCGGGCCGCTCGGACAAGAACAAGATCGCCCATATCAACATCACGATCCTGATCCGCAACACGGATCATCTGCATTCGATTGTCGAGAAGATCAAGCGGGTCAAGGACATCTTCTCCGTTCAACGGATCATGCAATAGCTCACCGGATTCGAAGCAGTTTATACAGAGGCAAGAGGTGTAGACGTGAGAGTCGTAGTACAGCGCAGCAAGGATGCCAGAGTCGAGGTGGAGGGCAGGACAGTCGGCGAGATCCGCCAGGGACTGGTTCTGCTGGTCGGCATCCGTCATGAGGATACGATGGAGGATATTCGCTGGATGGCGGACAAGCTGGTGAATTTGCGCATCTTCGAAGATGAGGAAGGCAAGATGAACCGCTCGCTGCTGGAGATCGGCGGGCAGATCCTGTCGGTCTCGCAATTTACCCTGTACGGGGATTGCCGCAAGGGGCGCCGGCCCAACTTCATGGCGGCCGCCAGGCCGGAGCATGCGGAGCCGCTGTACGAGCAGTTTAATGAGCTGCTGCGCGGGCATGGCGTGGAGGTCCAGACCGGCGTGTTCGGCGCGATGATGGATGTCAAGCTGACCAACTGGGGGCCGGTAACGCTCGTCATCGACAGCGAGAGCCGCTGATGTCGGGGCGGACGGAGCGTCCTGATACGCGCATGCCATGCTGTGGTCGTTGGTGCTGTGGTCGTCGGACCGCGGCGTGCTGATCTCGCGGCGCTGGTTCACGCGGCGATACCGGGGAATTGGCATGACGCCATGATGACCATGACCATCAAGCCTGTTTTCCGAGCGAAGACTCGGAGGACAGGCTTTTTCGATAACTTCTTTACAACGTAACAATGTTATGTTACATTAACATCAGAATTCGAAATAAGGGACGCAGGTGAATGCCGATGGATGAGGAACTGATCTCGAAGAAGGATCTCCTGAAGCTGACGGGCATATCCTACGGACAGCTGTACCGCTGGAAACGCAAGAACCTGATCCCGGAGGAGTGGTTTATCCGCAAGTCGACGTTCACCGGCCAGGAGACCTTCTTCCCGAAGCAACGGATGCTCGCTCGCATCGACAAGATCCTCCATATGAAGGATGAGCGATCGCTCGACGAACTGGCGGATCTGTTCTCCCCGAGGCTCGAGCGCATGACCTTTGAGCCGCGGGAACTGATAGAACGAAACATTGTTTCGCGTGTTATGGTCGATCGCTATTTCGAGCTGTTCGGCGAGAAATCCCCGCTTGGCATCGACGACCTCCTGGCGATCCTGGTGCTCGAGGAATCGCTGGCGTCGGGCGAGCTGACCGCCGATGAATGCGCGATGCTGTTGCAGCTTCTGGATGAGCATATGGAACGGGTGAAGGGCCAGGAGGCCGAGCTGATCCTGCTGCGCAAGCTGGGCATCTCCACCGCTCTCCTGGCAGATCGGGCGAATGCGGTGCAGGCGGACCGGGAAACCAGGATCGTGAAGCGCATTCCGCTGGCGTCAGTGATGGAACAGGTCAAAATCCGTGTCAACGAATGGAGGAATGGATAAATGGTTGATCAATCGAAAAACAGCGTCAAGATCTCCGGTGCAGGGACATCGCCGGGAGGCAGCTTCGACTCGGTCGTGATCAACGGCTCCGGCCGGATCTCCGGCGCTCTCGAGTGCATCTCTTTCGTTACCAATGGCAGCTCAAGTGTGGATGGGGCGATCAGGGCGGAAGAGGCCACGATCAATGGCACAACCTCCATCAGGGGGGGAGCAACCGGCGATCGCTATGAAGTGAACGGCAGCATGCTGGTGGAAGGCGACATGTCGGGCACCAGGCTTCGCGTATCGGGATCCCTTGCTGTTCGCGGCAGCCTGTCTGCCGAAGAAATCGTCACCCGCGGCAGCCTGCATGTCGACCGCAACTGTGACGCGGAGCAGTTCAAGGTGGAAGGAGCCTTCCACATCAAGGGACTGCTGAACGCCGATCAGATAGACGTGAAGCTGGACGGTCAGAGCGAAGCGAAGGAGATCGGCGGTGAGACGATCCGGATCCTGGCGAAGAGACGCGAGAAGATCAACTGGTTCATGCGCATGCTCAGGCAGTCGGGACTTGAGGCGGATACGATCGAAGGCGATCAGGTCGAGCTGGAATATACGAAGGCTTCGGTGGTGCGGGGCAAATCGGTGTGGATCGGATCAGGCTGTGAGATCGGTCTGGTGGAAGTGGAAGGCGATTATCGCGCTGCGGAGGACGCAAGAGTGGCAGAGGTGAGAAGGATCGGCGGGGAGCAGTAGGTCCGGATGGATCGATCAGGAGGCACGGGCTCAGGATGCCGGAGATGAGTGGCCGGAGCATCAGGATCCGGTCTGTCGATCGGCTGCCGATGCGCAGCGGGCACATGACAGGAGCGTCCGCCTGAACGGTTGAAGCCTCATGCGATGGGATACACTAGGGATGAAACCGCAAATTTCCCATAAGCGAGGCAGTCCATAGGATGAGGCAATCGATGAAGCAGAAGATCGTCACGAACCCGTATCAGCGGCTGATGCAGCTGGATGTCAGGGAATCGGTGGATATGATGCGCATGGAACAATTGACGGACTCCGACCCGCATGATGAGCGGAGCCGGCTAATGGATCACGGTTATTTTCCTAAGAGGTTGAACGGTCTTATGTAGGCGAAGCTCTTGCCATCATCACCGGATGATGGGAGAGCTTCCGTGCTGCATGGTCATCCTTTACAGGACCCGACGAGCAGTCACGTAACGGTCAGCCCATTTGCCGCTTTTCAGGCTGGAGATATGCACGTCGCTGCCGCT
>CALGAO010000106.1 GCA_937957685.1 uncultured Paenibacillaceae bacterium | reverse complement strand
GGGTCCTTGATCGGCGTCCGGAAACGAACGATGCTGAGTGCACCGACCATACCAAGCGACAGGATGAGGTTGGAGTTGACTGCCATGATGACCATCGAGGTGATGACAGACATGCCGATAAGCGAAACATTAAAGCTCTTGGAGTATAACACTCCGCTGAAAATCCGCTTATATAAGAGGTAGATAAACAGACCGACGAAAAAAGCAATCAACAAAGTGATCAGGATGTTGGGGATGCTCAGGCTGCTGTTGAACTGATTGAGAACAGATTCGCGAATGATATCGCTGAAATTGATTTGCTCGTTATTGTTCATACTATTGATCCTCCCAAGAATTTTCTTTGCTCAGCTTACGGCAGATCACATATTTGGAGTTTGATTGCCGGAATATGGTTTCTCCTTGTAAGACGGTTCTGATGAACCCAGGCAAGAATTGGTCATACTTGATCTCGAACACGATGATGTTGCTGTCAAACGCAGCCACTGTCGGCAAGTCGGGATTGAACAGATTGGTGTTCGTGAGTCCCGTCCTCAGTTCTTTGTCGAAGGTGAGGCGGACGTTACCGTAGGGGCATATGTATGCTTCACGAACATAATCAACGATAACTTTGGGCTGCATCCGCTCGTTCTTGATCTTGCGGTAAAACTCGTACAAGAGAGGCTTGTCAGGCACGTTCAATACCTCAGGGTCTCCTGACATGATCGCGTCCACCATCGGACGCGTGAGCGGTTCCTTGACTTTCGCAATGTAATCATTGCGCTTCAGCTTCTTCTCCAGATGGATGATGCGGTCCGAGCGATTATAGATCCGAATCCGGTATTTCTCACGATCCAGTACGCCGCCTAACTTCTCATGCAGGGCCTGGTTGTCGATATTGTCAAAATACAGGCTTCGAATATGATAATCTCCGTTGGGACCAGCATGCTTATCCGGGATGAGAAGATGCTTGAGCCGTTGCTTGATGATGTAGTATTGATGTGGGTTCATGTGATACTTGAGTTCGTGTCTGAATTTTAGCGGCTTGTGCATGGCCTTCCTCCTTTCGTCAGAACCGAGTATAGAAGGGGAAGCTTAAATTTATCTGAAATCATCCCGTAGCTTCGGCCAAAATGATGATTGACGTAAAACCACAATCCTGATAGAATCACATATAAATCCGATATATTTAATAGGAATAGACGAGAGGAGCCACTCAAATGACCAAAACCCAGAACATCTCTTTCCTGACCAAATGGTTCGTTGCTCTGTTGCTGATGACATCATTGACGCTGCAAACCGTTCTGCCCGCGACCTATGCTGCCGAGACGCACAAGGCAAGCGCGGAGGAATACGCCATATTCCTGCAGGACAAATATGGCATAAACATCGGGACATCGGTGACCAAAGGGCAATTTATCGAGTACATAGCGGATATCCTGGATCTTCAGGCGCCTGAAGAATACGTTGCGTTCACGGATCTGGCTGCAGTCGATGGGCTGTATGCCAGCGCGGCTGCTCTCTATGCCAATGGCATCTTAAGCGGGAGATCGG
>CALGAO010000105.1 GCA_937957685.1 uncultured Paenibacillaceae bacterium | reverse complement strand
TAACAGCCCCACTGGGTAACAAAATTACATGAGTGAACCATGAGTCTTCGGTAACATTTTTATGTGAGTTGACACGGGTTCCTCAGGCATGGGAGCGCATAATTTCAAACTTGTGCGATACCGTCGACAAGGTTTATACTTTTTTTGATTCACTTCGAGTGATCATCGATGATTTCCGGGAGGTGGCGTTCTTGGACGGGGATCGACCCAAACCCAATAGGATCTGCAGCAGCAGTGTCGGAGTTCGTCAGTCGACCCGTCGGCGCGCAACCTGATGCCAACGATCGAACGTACCTGGCCTGCTCCGTCCCTGCAATGCTGCACAACCTGATATGAAAGGAGTGCGTTGGCATGAAAGTACGTTTGGTGCGGAATGGCATTTTTACCGTTATCGATGATGAGGACCTGACCGTGGTGAAAGAACCGCCTGAGGACGGCTTTTACTGGATCGATCTGCGACTGGAGGAGCTCAGCCTGATGCAGCCGATCTTCGATCTGCACGAGCTGGCGATCGAAGACAGCATGCATGACGAAGAACAGCGGCCGAAGCTGGAGATCTACGGAGACCACTACTTCCTCGTCGTGAACAGCATCCGCTTCGACGATGAGGAGATCTTCCTGCGACCGCTCAACATCTTCCTTGGGAAGCACTGGATCATCACCGCGACGAAGCAGAAGATCAACGAGATCCGGCTCGTCAAGCCCAGGCTGCTCGAGGAGAAGGTCCACTCCCCGGACAGACTCCTCTACCATCTCGTGGACACCGTGGTGGACAGCTATTTCGCCGTCGCCGACCGGGTCGAGGAGAAGATCGAACGGTTGGAGGAAGATATCCTCGTCAGCACGAAGAAATCGCACCTGACCGAGATCATCGGGCTCCGCGGCGAGATCCTGTGGCTGAAGAAGGCGCTTGGTCCGCAGAAGGACCTGCTCGCAAAGCTGAACAAAAAGGAGCTCGACCTGATCAACCCCGAGTTGCGGCAGTACTTCGGGGATATCTATGAGAATGCGGTCAAGATCGTGGAAACCTTCGAGACCTACCGCGACCTCACCGGCAACTTGCGCGAAGCTTACCAATCGAGCCTGACCAGCAGGACGAACGACATCATGCGCGTGTTTACCGCGATGACCGTCATCATGATGCCGCTCACCGTCATCACCGGCATATTCGGCATGAACTTCCGGCATATGCCGGAGCTTGACTGGGAGTACGGCTATTATGCGGTGCTCGGCCTGATGGCGCTGATCGGGATCAGCATCTTCTTCTTCTTCAAGAAAAAAGACTGGCTGTAAACGGGACTGCCCCCGCCTGCCCGGGATGCCCAGGCGGACGGGGGCATCGTTGTGGATCGGGCGATCGGATCCGTACCCGCAGGCTCGGATGCGGGCGGGAGCATTGCCGATTCCTGGCAACTTGCTGATTCGGCCGGAACCGGCTTGCTTGAGCCCGATCCGCGGGAGGCTGCATTCGTGCGGGCTGACCCGCAGGCCCGATCGCACGCTGGCTCCGTATGCGCTCACGCCGGCACACCCGCGTCCAGCCACGCGAACCTGGACCGATTCGGCATGCATGTAGCCTCACCCGCAGGCTCGGACACACTCTGCCTCCGCATGCGCTCACGCCGGCACTCCCGCGTCCAGCAATCTGCGATAATGAATGCGAAGGATGCGCAGCCAGGCGTAGGTCTGATTCAGATCGAGTCCTTCAGGCAGCGCGTCCCCGTAGACGGCTTGGAGGATCGGCTTCAGGTATTGATCACCCAGCCTTGAGAAAGCTTCCAGCGCCGACTCGCGAAGCATGTCCGGCATCAGGGCGAGCTCCTTGTCCACCAGGCCGCTCACGTCATACCCTTCTTCATCGAGGATCTCGACCCATTGGACGACTTCACGCAGCGACAGCTCCAGCTGTTCACCGATCACGGCCAGCGTCGCGCCTTGCTCGATTCGCTTGAGCATCTCTTTACGCAGCTCATGCTCGTCCAGCTCCTTCTGGAACCGGATGTACTTCTGACGGTAATACCACATGGTGAACTGCTTGCGATCCAGTTTCTCCGCTACCCAGCTGAGCGGGAACTCCGTCGTGCGTTCATATCGGGCTGTGATGGCGAGGATATCATCCCCGTACCGTTCCATGCGATGCGCGCCGAAGCCGGGGATCTGTTTCAACTCCTCCCTCGTCTTGGGAACATAGGCGCTGATCAGCGCAAGGATGCGATTGGTCGCGATGATATAAGCGGCCCTGTTCTCCTTGAATGCCACTCCCTTGCGCCATTCGCGCAGCTCTTCATACAGCTTCTCGTTGCGATTCAGTTCGCCGTAGCAGATGATCATCTGCTGTGCCTCCTCTCTTCCTTTGGGCATGTCGAAATTTTCGGTGATTCCCTCCAGCACAGGCAGGAAGCCTTGACCGAGCTTCTCCGAGATTCTCAGGCGGAAGATGCGCATCATCTCTTCCCAGCCCGTCCCCTCATACCAGTCCTCCTGCAGCGTCTTGCCTGACGGATCCTGCTCGTGCCAGATGACCTGCCATCTGCCATGCTGCTCGCAGATTGAGATCTGTCCGCTGAGCGTCTGATCGCCTGACATTTTCTCCATGCTGTTGACAAACACCAGATTCATAAGTCCCTGCACCTCCGTAATGGATAAATAAAAACACCTCTCCTACTGTCAGTGATCAGTAGAAGAGGTGCTTCCTCCTTAGGTAATCCAATATTACTATATTATGACAATTTATGCAATAGTTTATTTGATTCTTCATTTCTGTGCGGTGATCGCCTGACGGATCACCAGGTAACGTGTATGTCGGGTCGCATCAAAGCTTCTGTTTCCGAGTCATGCGCCCCCTGTATGTATCCGGCACTGTTGGTGGCCGACGGATCCTTGAATCATGTATAATAACGAAACAAGGAGTTGATCTGCCATGAGCATCAGCATCAATGATTTTGATTTTCTGGACGACAGCACGGAGCCAACGATAACCAGATTCGTGACGTTTATCGGGCCAAGCATGAGGCGTTTCGATCTCGCCGTGACCACCAGCAAACGATTCTTCGGCAAGAAGCTGGTGACGGACATGCAGACAGGCGTCACCGCCATCATTGGCCCCGACGACCTGTCCGAAGAAGGCTATCTGGAACATACGTTCAGGCTGAACGAGGAAGAAGGCGAGGAGATGCGCACCTTCCTGCGGCAGGTGGTCGAACCGGTTCAATTTACGGATATCTGAGGAAGTGGTATGCTCGCTTGTCCTGACGCGGAGCAGAAGCAAGTCACGTCTGCTGATTGCTGGACATCGGGCGCATCCCTGTGTCCACACTGCTCATCGACGTCCTCATGATACCGCGGGCGACCATTCATACCCGGAACCTGATGTGGCTGCCTTTGGGGGCGGGCATACCGGGTTTCGCTCTATTCCGCCCTTGTCCCCGGATGTGAAGCCTGGCTATGAAGCATACTGATGATGAGCAATCCATCACGCATCAATGCCAGGAGGCTTCAGCATGACGAAATTTCGACAGGAACGCAGAAGCGACTACACAGACTTCGCCACCGTGGAATCTCAGCGCAATGACCTGGCTGCTGAAGAATTCCCGGAAGGGCCATACGGTTCCAGTCTGCAACAGGAGACCCTGGGCAAGAGTGAACCATGGCGCATCGACCAACGTCCGCCGAGCAGGTTCACCTATGAAAACCGGCAATTGCACGAAGGCCTGGAGCGGCAAGCTCCCGATGCTCATCCGACCCATGATGAAGCGCGCGATGAGCAGCATTTCACCGATGATCAGTAGTGGTCGGAGCCGTCAGAGCCGTTCGATATACGGCAGGGTTTATTCGATTTTCATTCTCGTTGGCCGCATGAGCCATGATTTTGTACGATTTTTCGTACAAAACAACGCATTCAGGCGAACCGCGCCATGATTTTGTACGATTTTTCGTACAAAACAACGCACGCAGGACGCGCGCGCCTTGGTTTTGTACGATTTTTCGTACAAAACAGCGCACGTTGACCGCTCGCACCATGGTTTTGTACGATTTTTCGTACAAAACAGCGCACGTTGGCCGCTCGCACCATGGTTTTGTACGATTTTTTGTACAAAACAACGCACGCAGGACGCGCGCGCCATGGTTTTGTACGATTTTTCGTACAAAACAACGCACGCAGGACGCACGCACGCCTGGTTCACGTCAAGATGTCGACGCACCCATGCTGCTTCTGACAGCAGCGATCACCGCCGCTACACCGCCTGCAGGCTGCGGATGATCGTGCGGAATTCCAGTTCCTCCAGCACCGGCATCAGCTTGTCCCGGTTCCACCTGTACAGGCAACGTTCCGGCGGGCAATCGATCTCCAGGTTCGTCCGTATCGTCGCCAGGTCGCGGGACAGATAGATCTGCTCCTTGTGCTCGATCAGACGTTCCTGAAGCTTGCCCTTGATCTCGCCGATGTGAGCGAAGATCCCGTCAACAGAGCCGTACTCCGCGATCAGCTTCTGCGCGGTCTTCGGTCCGACATTCGGGCAGCCCGGGATATTGTCCGAAGCATCGCCCATGAGCGCCTTCATCTCAATGATCTGATAAGGCTCGCGAACACCGGCAACCTCATACAGATTGTCCAAAGAGATGACCTCATAGTTGCCAAATCCCTTGCGCAGCATGATCACTTCGATATGCTCATCGATCAGCTGGTAGGAATCGCCATCGCCGGTCAGGATGCGCACTTTCCTGCCCTCGGCCGCATACTGCTTCGCCAGCGAACCGATCACGTCATCAGCCTCATATCCCTCGATGCCCAGACAAGGGATATCGAACGCATCGACAAGATCGCGCAGCTTGTCAAACTGCGGAACCAGCTCGATCGGCGGTTCAACACGGTTCGCCTTGTAGCCTTCGTACATGTCGTTGCGGAACGTGGATTTGCCCATGTCGAAGGCGCAGGCTACATGGGTCGGCTTGAAGCATTTGATCGCATCCAGCATGTAGCGCGTGAATTGATAGATCCCGTTGGTGTACAGGCCTTTGGAGTTTTGCATCAGATTGCCCTGCAGGGCGGTGGCATAGTAACCGCGAAACAACAATGCGAAGCTGTCGATGATGAGCAAGGATTCTCTTTCGTCCCGATTCATATAAACTCTCTCCCATGATTGATTGATCAGCTGCCGGCGTTGAGCGAATTGCCAGCTTGTCATACCTCGATCATGATTCCAGCATCCTTAAAAGACAAGCACGCGCCCGCCAGATTCAGCAAGCGATACCGGCAGAACGCCAAACCATCAAAATTTAGCGACGTTAACCATCCCGCACCGCATCCGATCTGCGTGAACAGGATAAACCTTCTCAATGATTCAGGTGCTCGCCGCTGCCGAGACTCTGTACGCCCAGCAGCAAGGTCATCACGGCCTCACGCATCCGAAGCCTTCAGGGACTTCATAAATTCGCCGATCCTTCGAGCCGCTTCCAGCAGCCTCGCCTCATCCTGGACCAGCGCAATCCTCACATACCCTTCTCCCATCTGCCCAAAAGCATCTCCCGGTATCACCGCTACGCCCGTCTGCCGCAACATTTCCCGGGAAATCTGTCGAGAAGTCCATCCCGACGGGATCGGAGCCCAGATAAACATCGTAGCCTTGGGCTTCGGAATCTCCCAGCCATACGAGCGAATCGCTTCAACAAACACATCTCTTCTTCGCTGGTACAGTTCCGCAACAGTACCGCCATGCTCGATATGCTCCTGCATGGCGGCGATGCCCGCCTCCTGCACAGCATGGAACACGCCATAGTCGATGTTCGACTTCAATTCGCCGAGCGCACCGACCACCTCGGCATTGCCTGCCATATAGGCGAGACGGCAACCTGCCATGTTGTAGCTTTTGGACAGGGAATTGAACTCCACGGCGACTTCCTTCGCCCCCGGCACCTCCAGCACGCTCGGCGGACGGAAGCCGTCGAACGCCATCTCCGAATAGGCGAGATCGTGGACAAGCAGGAGCTCATGCCGTCTGGCGAACCAGACCGCGCGCTCGAAGAAGTCGAGATCGGCCACTGCGGAAAGCGGATTGCTGGGGTAATTAAACAGCATATATCTCGATTTGCGAATGACCTCTACCGGGATATCCTCGAGCTGCGGCAGAAATTGATGCTCAGCCGTCAGCGGCACCGGATATGGAATCGCACCCGCCAGCACAGGAGCTGCCGCGTAGATCGGATATCCGGGGTCCGGGATCAGCACAATATCTCCCGGATTGGTGACAGCCAGCGCGAGATGCGAAAGTCCGTCCTGCGAGCCCATCAGCGAGATGATCTCGGACTCCGGATCCAGATCCACGCCGAACCGGTAATGATACCATTCGGCCACCTTCCTGCGGAACGAAAGCGTACCTTCCGTCCCGGCGTAGCCATACATGTCTCCTCTCGCCGCGGCATCACACAGCGCCTGCCTGACTCGCTCGGACGGCGGCTGATCGGGACTGCCGATGCCAAGATCGATGATATCCAGGCCAGCTTGCTTCGCTTCCCGCTTCCATCGAGCCACTTCGCTGAAGATCGCCGAACCAAGGCCGGACAACCGATCCGAGCGAAAGCGGGAGGGTGCTCTCCGATGACTCATCCTTCACGACCCCACATCTTCCGATATTCATCTTCTCTGAAGCCCACCGTCACACGACTGCCGTCCGTGACGATCGGACGTTTGATCAACATGCCATTGGAGGCGAGCAGCTCCAGCTTATCCTCATCCTTCATCTCCGGCAGCTTGTCCTTGAGAGACATCTCCTTATACAGATTGCCGGATACGTTGAACCACTTCTTCAGCTCAAGGCCGCTGCGCGCTACCAGATCTTTCAGTTCTTCTGCCGTTGGAGGCTGCTCCACGATATGCACCTCATTCAACGTATGACCTTGCTCTTTCAGCCATTTGATCGCTGTGCGGCATGTGCCGCATTTGGGATAACCGTACACTTTCAGTTCCACTGCCAATTCCCTCCTGATGCACATTCTTTCATGTATCACTCAAGACCTGTCATCCAGGCCTGATCAGCCTGATGATCGTAACGTAGCGTCGTGCCGCCATGCATCTCCCCGATGATCCTGAAGAAAGGCTCATGCGTCAGCTCCAGATGCTCCACGGCAGGGACATGGTGGTCGTTGGTGTCAACAAATGACCATTCCCGCACTGCTAAGGAACGACAGTGCATTATCGGCAGATCATGGACTTAACGGTCGTGTTCGGAATGGGTACGCGTGGTTCCAACGACGGTGCATTATCGGCAGATCATGGACCCTTTCCTTCATCGCACGAGCAGATCGCGAATCTGCGTTCCGTTGAGCCCCTGGACAAAGTGGCAATGGCGCGTAATAGCGGAACCGCGTTCAGTTAGCGATAAGCGCCTCACCTGCACATACAACGTCCTTGAACGCACCTGAACTACCGGCTGCGACGCTTCCCGCCGCTGACCGTCTCCGGAAGCGCAGCGCCGCTCCACCTGTCCACCCGCCGCTATGCTTGCTCCAGATACGCCTGCAAGCCCAGCAGGTCCTTCGCCAATGGAGCCTCGATGCTCACCCGCTGCCCGGTCAAGGGATGGGTGAATTCGATCCGCTCGGCATGCAGCGCCTGCCGATCCATGATGCCGGCATACGGCTTGTTGTCATATTCGGGCAAAGTATACACAGGATCGCCGATGAGCGGGTGTCCAAGCCAGCGCATATGGACGCGAATCTGATGCGTCCGCCCCGTTCCCAGCAGCACCTTCACCTTGCTTGCCTCGCGATAAGTCTGAACGACTTCATAGGAAGTGAGCGCCGGATAACCGGTCTCCGTCACGATGCGCATATGGGGTTGCTCCGGATCCCGATCGATCGGCCCGGTGATGGTCCCGAACGGCTCGGCCACGACGCCGTGGACGAAGGCGACATATTCCTTCACGACCGAGCGCTCCTGGAGCTGGATCGACAATTGCTGATGCGCATAGGCATTTTTCGCGATCAGCACGACGCCGCTCGTCAGCTCGTCCAGCCGGTGCACGGGACGGAAGCGGTACGATTCGCCCCGTTCCTGCCAGTAATACATGACGCCATTGGCCAACGTATCCTTCCAATGGCCCAGGGTAGGATGGACGATCAGCCCGGCCGGCTTATTCACAGCCAACAGATCCCGATCCTCATACAGAATGTCCAGCTCCATCGGTTGCGGCTCGATCGTCTCCGACGTCTCCGTCGGCAGGCGCAGCTCCACGATATCGCCTGCATGCAGCTTCGCATCCATATACAGCCGCTTGCCGTTGACCGTGATGCCCTGGTCCACCGTCTTCAGCTTCGTCATGAGCCTTCTGGACACATTCAGCCGGCTGCGCAGGATCGTCCTCAGCAGCATGCCTTCATCCTCGGGCCCAAGTTCGTACCTCAGCGTTGCTTCCTGTTCATGATGTTCATCCATGCCAGATTCCTGCCACCGTTCCTGCCAGTCATTGATGGTGCTGCAATCCGCAGCCTATCTTCCATCTTACCATATTGCATGGAAAATGCCGATTCCATTTCCGCTCCGGATCAGGACCATCAAGCAAGGACGAGTGGGGAAAGGCAGCTTCAGCAACCATGGGAAACATGCCGGCTGTCACCAACCGAACGCGCCGGGCGAGTGACGGGCCCCCGTCAGCCGGCAAAACAAAGACCCTCCAACATGAGTTGCACGAGGCAACTGCATGTCGAGGGCCATAATGAGACGATGAAACGATGAAACGATCAGTCCTTGGTCAATTCCGGATACAGCATCTTCCGGCTACGGTCCAACTTCATGTATTCATTGATCTTCCTGTCCAGCAAACTGCTGATATGAACGACCATCTCGGAGGTGAAAGATTGTTCGTCCTCAGCAGTCTTCTCCATGAGAGTCCTTAATATGTAGATCTCCTCTTCCAAAATCTCCACGCGATTCATTCTCTTTCGTATATGGTAGGTTGAACCGGAGTCGGGATCAGGCTCGCACTGAAGACTGAATGATGCCGTATGCCGGTATTCCACTGCCATGTTCAACCCTCCTATCGCCATCGGAAACCGAGCACAAACGAATCGGTATCAGTACTATCCTAGTATAACAAATTTTTCTACATTTGAGCAAATATATAATCCTCGACAAAAGACGGGCGGAGTTCAACATCATTCGACAAAATGCCCTTACAACTTGCTGATAAACTTGCCGATTCTTTCGATTGCTTGCTGCAAAAGGTTGACAGATGTCGCATAAGAGCAGCGAATAAATCCTTCTCCGCCCAGGCCAAACACATGCCCCGGAACGACGGCGACTTTCGCTTCGCGGAGCAGACGCTGGGCGAATTCCTCCGAGCTGAGTCCCGTTCCCCTGATGTCCGGGAAAGCATAGAAGGCACCCTGGGGCTCATGGCAAGGCAATCCGATCTGTCTGAAGCCTTCGACGACCAGGCGGCGTCTCCGATTGTACGACTCCACCATCTTCTCCATCTCTTCCAGGCCGTTGCGCAGCGCCTCCAATGCGGCCACCTGTCCCATGATCGGCGCGCACATGACCGTATATTGATGGATCTTCAGCATCGCGCTGACAAGCTCATGATGACCGCACAGGTATCCCATCCGCCAGCCCGTCATCGCGAACGCCTTGGCGAATCCGCTGACCAGGATCGTCCGGTCTCTCATGTTCGGCAACGAGGCGAAACTGACATGCCGGCCTTCGTAAGTCAGTTCGGCATAGATCTCGTCAGAGATGACGATCAGATCATGCTCCTCGACGACCCGTGCGATCGGCAGCCAGTCCTCATAGCTCATGATGCCGCCCGTCGGATTGCTCGGGTAACAGAGGATGAGCACCTTGGAGCGAGGAGTGAGCTTCGCCTTGAGATCCTCCGCCTGCAGCTTGAAGCTGTGCTCCGCCCTGGTCTCGACCGGCACGGCCACGCCGCCGCTGAGCAGGGTGATCGGCTCATAGGGCAGGTAGGTCGGCGCGGGGATCAGCACCTCGTCGCCAGGCGCGATCAGCGCGCGCAACGCCAGGTCGATGGCTTCGCTGCCCCCCACCGTCACGATGATCTCGTTTTCCGGATCATATCCGACATGAAAGCGGCTGGACAGATAATCGGCGATCGCTTCGCGCAGCTCGATCATCCCGGCATTGGCCGTGTAGGTCGTCTTGCCGCGTTCCAGGCTGTACACGCAAGCATCACGGATATGCCATGGCGTCACAAAGTCGGGTTCGCCGACGCCGAGCGTGATGATATCCTTGTCCTTGCTGGCATTGGCCATGTCGAAGAAGCGGCGAATGCCGGACGGCGGAATCGCGCGAACCTGCGGATTCAGATAATCGGACATCGTTTTGATCGTATTGACTCGCTCATTCATCTTTCTCGCTTCCTTTATCACGGACTGATGACAAGACGATGGTCGCCTTCATGGTCTTCGAAGATGACTCCGTCCTGCTTGTATTTTTTCAGGATGAAGTGGGTTTTCGTCGACAGCACCGAATCGATCGGCGACAGCTTATTCGAGACGAATGCGGCCACCTCCATGAGCGATTTGCCCTCCACTTCCACGAGCAGATCGTAACCGCCCGACATGAGATACACCGTCTTGACCTCAGGGTACAGATAGATGCGTTCCGCGATCGCATCGAATCCGCGCCCGCGCTCCGGAGTAATCTGCACCTCGATCAACGCTGTTACCTTGTTCTCGTCCACCTTGCTCCAGTTGACCACAGCCGAATACTTGACCAGCACACGTTCCTTCTCCAGATCGTCGATCGCCTTTTTTACCGCCTGTTCGTCCACGCCGAGCATCGTCGCGATGACCGCTGGCGTACGCCTGGAGTCTTCACGAAGCAACTCCAGGATTTGACTGTGAAAACGATCCATCATCATAGGTTCCTCCCGTCAGGAAACTTCCTTGTTCAAGTGTCGTTACACATCATATGATATTCTTCCATCTTACAACGGAGTCAAGAATGTGTAAAGAATCCCCGAATGCAGGCAAAGCTGAGAAAAATGAGAAAAAACGCGATACTTCCAGCCAGATCCAACTTGATGCAGACGGTCATCCGAACATCCGCCTGTTGCTCCGATGGAAAATCCGGCGCATCTCATGTATGATAGGACTAATTCGTTCGTGAAAGGATGGACGAGCGCATTGCATAAGAAGCACAAGCCAAGAGTTCCTCGATTGTCTCCCGTACAATTTATCATCCTCGGCTACCTGGCCACCATCCTGATCGCCAGTGCGCTCCTGACCGCGCCATTCAGCATCAGGCCATCCGCCAGCCTCAGCTGGTACGAGGCGCTGTTCACCGCCACAAGCGCCGTCAGCGTCACCGGCCTGACCGTTATCAACATCTATGAGACATTTACGCCCATCGGCAACCTGATCCTGATCGTCCTGTTCCAGATCGGCGGCATCGGCATCATGACCCTGGGCACGTTCATCTGGATCCTGCTGGGGCGCAACGTCACGCTGTCCCATCGCAGGCTGATCATGGTTGACCAGAATCGCAACACGCTGGCCGGTCTTGTCAGGCTGATGAAGCTGGTATTTTCCATGGCTCTCATGATCGAGCTGGCCGGCGCCTTGATCTTCACCGTGTATTTCCATGCGGCCGGCTACGCCCCCACCTGGAAGAGGGCGTTGTACGAGGGCGTCTACCACTCGATCGCTTCCTTCACCAATGCTGGCTTCGATATATTTGGCAACTCGATGCTGGACTTCTCCCATGACTATTTTGTGCAGCTGGTCACCATCTTGCTCATCGTGCTTGGCGCGATCGGCTTTCCGGTGCTCATCGAGGTGCATGAACATTGGTTCGGCAAGCAGGAGCATTTCCGCTTCTCCCTGTTCACGAAGCTGACCGCCCTAACCTACCTCATCCTGCTCATCCTGGGCGCCGTCAGCCTCTGGGTGATCGAGAAGAACCTCTACTATGCCGACATGTCCTGGCATGAGAAGCTGTTCCAGTCGCTCTTCCACTCGGTAACGGCGCGCAGCGCCGGCTTCACCACGATGGATGTGAACGAGCTCAGCGCCGCGTCGCACTTCCTGTTGTCGGCGCTCATGTTCATCGGCGCCAGCCCATCCAGCGCCGGCGGCGGCATCCGGACGACGACCTTCGTGCTGATCATCCTCACGATCACAACTTATGCCCTGGGGCATCGGGAAGTGCGTGTATTCAGACGCACGATCAAGCAGGACGACATCATCAAGAGCTTCGTCGTCTTCACCGCGGCGATGATCCTGCTCGTCGTGAGCATCATCGTGATCGACAGCATCGAGCTGTCCCGCTTCTCGCTCCATCGGGTCATCTTCGAGGTGTGCTCCGCCTTCGGTACGACCGGCCTGTCTTCCGGACTGTCCGCCGAGCTGTCGCCGCTCAGCCAGTTCATCCTGATGGCGCTCATGTTCCTCGGACGCATCGGGCTGCTCACCGTCATCTTCTACTTCCTGCCGACGCGCCGCAAGGAAGCGTTCCATTATCCGAAGGAAGATATCATCATCGGCTGACGGATCGAAGCAGAGAGTCAAGGGAGGGCACCTGCATGGCCCTCTTCCGGGGCCCTGCACCCGCTGCCCCGGACCGCCGCGTCGTCGCACTGCAGTGACAGCAACGCGAGACGCCCTGACGGACCGATCCATAACCTCCCGTCAGTCAAAAATGCCCATGCTCAGATAACGTTCGCCGGTGTCCGGGGCGATGCAGAGGACGCGTTTGCCAGCGCCCAGCCGGCGCGCGACCTGGAGCGCGGCCCATACGGTGGCGCCTGACGACGGCCCGACGAGGATGCCTTCGAGGGCCGCGAGATCGCGGACCGTCTGCAATGCGTCTTCGTCGGCCACCTGGATGATCTCGTCATAGACGGAGGTGTTCAGGATCGGCGGAACGAAGCCCGGCGATGTGCCGACCAGCTTGTGCGGCCCCGGCTGACCGCCGCTCAGAACCGGGGATCCCTTCGGCTCGACGACATAGATACCGATGCCCGGCAAGCGCTCGCGCAGCACCTCGCCGGTGCCCGTGATCGTGCCGCCCGTTCCGGAGCTGGCGACGAACGCGTCGAGCCTTCCGTCCATCTGCTCGATGATTTCCAGCGCCGTCGTATGCCGGTGGACGTCCGGATTGGCTTCATTCTCAAACTGCTGCGGCATGAAAGAATTCGGGATGCTCTGAAGCAGCTCCTCCGCCTTCCTGATCGCGCCAGGCATCCGTTCGGCCGCAGGCGTGAGCACGACTTCTGCGCCATAGGCCTTCAGGATATTGATCCGCTCCTTCGTCATGTTGTCCGGCATGACCAGGATCGCGCGATAACCCTTGGCCGCGGCGTTCATCGCCAGCCCGATGCCGGTGTTGCCACTCGTCGGCTCGATGATCGTCGCGCCAGGCCGGATGAGGCCCCGGCGTTCCGCTTCGGCGATCATGTTCCAGGCCGCCCGGTCTTTCACGCTCCCGCTCGGATTGAACTTCTCCAGCTTCACGTACACCTCGGCATCGCCTTCTCCGACGAGCCGATTCAGCCGTACAGCCGGCGTATCCCCGATCAGCTCCGTCACGTTGTTTACCATCTTTCTCCGACTTGACATGTGAACATCCTCTCCTTCTGCGACGAGATCATGACTGCTTCTCAATTATCCCTGATCCCGTGTTTGCTACTTATGATGAAATGGCGCCGCTTCACCGGCCCTCCTGCCGCCATGCCCGTCCCGGTACTGCTTCAGCACCGTTCGCATGAACAGCCACGAGAAGATCGGCGCGCTGCCGATCACCAGCAGGAACGCATTCAGCCACAGCGGTTCCTCGCTGATCGAGATCACGCTGATGAACAGCAGGGTGCCGGCCATCCTGCCTGCATTCAGCGCCACCTCGCGCAGCACCACATATTCGACGCGATGGGCCGCCGAGTCTTCATCACGCCCGATGTAGTCGAACACCGTCGAGGTGGAAGGAATGTTGTACAGCGGGAAGAACAGCGATACCCCGACGCCGAAGATCAGCAACGTGACATAATTCACCTTCCAGAAGAAAGGCAGGATCACCAGCGTGATGAGCACCGCCCCCGTCAGCATCGCCGCATACCGGCGTGCTGGCAGCAGCCAGCGGCCAACGAGATAAAAGGCGATGAGCGAGATGCCGGACGTAATCAGCGAGTAATTGCCCAGCTTCATCTCGTTGCCAGTGGAGATATATACCAGAAGGCCGATGACGAACATGAACACGCCCTCCCTGACGCCCTGCATCAGGAGAGCCAGCGACAGCTTCCGCCAGGGAGAGTCAGCCTCGCGCAGGCGGCGCAAGCCGTGCAGCCACTCGTAACGGCCGTCCACCTGGCGCTTCTTCAGCAGCAGGCTGATCATCGCGCCGATGAGGAAGATGCCGAGCGACAGCGAGAAGATGAGCGTATACCCGGTCTCATCCTTCATGCGCGTGATCAGGAAGCCCGACAGCCAGGGCGCCAGCATGCCCGCCCCCGAGCCGAGCAGTCCGGCCCAGCCATTGAAGCGGTCGCGATTGTCCGGCTCGGTGATCTCGAAGTATACGACATTATAGGCCAGCCAGAACAGGCCCGCAGCGACCCCTTGCACCACACCGAGCAGATACACGTAACGGATCGCGTCGGGTCCAAGCATCAACACAAGCAAATAAAAAATGGCGGATATGAGTATACCCAGCCGCAAGCTGTGCATCTTGTCGCGTTCCTTCACCCATTTGCCGGCCAGCCAGAAGGTGAGCCCCAGCGCCGCCTGATGGCTGAGCGAGAACCATCCGACCAGCGCAAGCTCCTTGCTCATTTTCCATAAGTACACATTGACGAACGTTCCGGACAAGGCGTTGGCCGTAACGAACAAGCCTTGCACGGCGAGCAGCTGGATCGCCTGGCGATCCAGCTTGCCCTCGCCTCGTGTCGGCTCGTCTCCGCCATTGCCCGAGCGGAACGACAACTTCTGCCTGCCGTAGGGGAACCTGATCTTCGCATGTTGCATATTCTCACCCGAGGTTGAATCGTTGATCGTCAGACCTTAGGTTAAGCTTCCCCAAACGGCATGGCTTATACTGCGGTTTCGCTGCCGAGATCATCCATACATGACGAGGAAGATGATGCCCCCGATCAGGAATAATGCCGCAACGATGAACAGTACGATCCACAGATATTTCATTGAATGCTGGCCCCAATCACATAAGATAACGAAATGGAGATCACCATCGAGAGCAGACCAACCGCCCGATTGTCCTTGCTCAGCTCGTCGTCCACCTTGAAGACCGGTGTCAGAAATTCAAAGATAAAATAAGCGAGGAGCAGCAGGCCGTAACCGTAAAACGCCCAGACCAGCGCCTCATAGAACGAATCGAAGCGAGGGATGATGTAATGAAAAATATTGCATATCCCGAAGATCTTGCCGCCAATCGCCATCGCCACCGCAACATTGCCGCGCTTCACTTCCTGCCAGTCCTTGTAGCGCGTCACCAGCTCGAAGATCGCCAGGAATACCACCAG
Organism: uncultured Paenibacillaceae bacterium; assembly: GCA_937957685.1. Classification (GTDB taxonomy): domain Bacteria; phylum Bacillota; class Bacilli; order Paenibacillales; family DA-C8; genus Insulibacter. The sequence goes on along the minus strand of CALGAO010000105.1, from coordinate 2,838 downwards.
CAGCAGGATGGTGACAGAAAAATACGCCGCGGTTGAGATATACGGATTGTCCAGCCAGATGTCCACTTCTTCCAACATACGGTCCCCTCCCTATTTTAATTCGGCGATCGTAATGCCGCTTCCACCCTCTCCATATTCCCCCAGGCGGAATGATTTCACGTGGCGGTGCTTCCGCAGGAATTCCTGGATGCCATTCCTCAGCACGCCGGTGCCCTTGCCATGAATAAACGCGACCTGGCCGAGATTGCTCATGATCGCTTCGTCCAGGAAGCGATCGGCCTCGATCAGCGCTTCCTCCAGCGTCGAGCCGCGCAGGTCCAGCTCCGTCCTGACCGGCGTGTCCTTGGACCGCTTCACGTTCGCGCCGGTCTGCACGAGCGGCTTGGCAGGCTCGCGCTTCAGCGGCTGCAGATCATCGCGATGCACCTTCATCTTGATGATGCCAAGCTGCACCATATATTCGTCGCTGCCGATCGCCTCGATCACGTGGCCCTTCTGACCGACGCTGAGCACGGTGACCTCGTCGCCGGGCTCGACCTTGACCCGGCCGGACTGCCCCGGTCTCCTCGTTTTCCTGTCCGGGACAAGCGAAGGCGCCGCTTCTTCCAGCCGCTTCTTCATCTCGATGAAACGGTGCTCCTTGAGCGATGCCCGCTCTTCCATCGCCATGCGGCGCAGTTCCGCGATGATCTCATCCGCTTCCTGCTTCGCCTTGCGTACGGCTTCGGCCGCTTCGCGCTCGGCGCGCTCCAGCAGCTTGCCCTTCTGCTCCTCGAACCGCTGGCGTTCGGCCTCAAGCTGCTCCTGCAGCTGCTTCACCTGGCGATGCAGCTTCTCCGCCTCGATGCGCTCGTTCTCGGCGGTGAGGCGATTCTCCTCCAGCGAGGCGATCATCGAATCGACCTGCTGCTCCTCGCTCGTCAGGTGTTGGCGGGAAGCCTCGATGATCGACTTGTCCAGGCCGAGCCGCTCCGCGATCGCCAGCGCATTGGAACGGCCGGGAACGCCGAGCAGCAGGCGATAGGTTGGCCGCAGCGACTTCACGTCAAACTCCATGCTGGCGTTCATGATGCCGGGCGTGTTAAAGGCGTAAGCCTTCAGCTCACTGTAATGGGTCGTCGCCACCGTCCGGGCGCCAGTCCGATGGATATGGTCAAGTATGGCGATGGCCAGTGCGGACCCCTCGGTCGGGTCCGTGCCGGCGCCGACCTCATCGAGCAGGATCAGGCTGCGGCTCGTCATCTGATTCAGGATGCGAATGATGTTCGTCATATGGCTGGAGAACGTCGAGAGGCTCTGTTCGATGCTCTGCTCGTCGCCGATGTCGGCGAATACGGCATCGAACACCGCCAGCTCCGCTCCGTCCTCGGCGGGCACGAACAAGCCGGAGGCGGCCATCAGGCTGAGCAGACCGATCGTCTTCAGCGTGACCGTCTTGCCGCCGGTGTTCGGGCCGGTGATGATGATCGTCCGATAGGAACCGCCCAGCTCCACGTCGATCGGCACGACCTTCTCCGGATCGATGAGCGGGTGACGGCCCTTGCGCAGACGAATGTATCCCCTGTCATTCATCTTCGGGTAGGACGCCTTCATCTCCCTGGCGAGCAGCGCCTTGGCGAAGATGAAGTCCAGTCTCGCGATGGACCGGATGTTGACCGTCAGCTCGTCGACATGCTCCCCGACCAGCCCGGACAGCCTCTGCAGGATCTTCTCGATCTCCCGCTCTTCCTTCAGCCTCAGCTCACGCAGGTCGTTGTTCATATGAACGACGGCTTCCGGCTCGATGAACAGCGTCGCACCGGAAGCCGACTGGTCGTGTACGATGCCGCCGAAGTGGGCACGATATTCCTGTTTCACCGGGAGACAATAGCGATTGTTGCGGAGCGTCACGATCGGATCCTGCAGCTTCTTCTGGATCGATGGGTTCTTCACCATCTGATCGAGCTTCTCCCTGACCCGCGCCTCCAGGGTGCGGATGCTGCTGCGGATGCGCGACAGCTCCGGACTGGCCGAATCCACGACCTCGCCCTGCTCGCCGATGCAGCGCAGGATCTCATCCTCCAGCGGACGCAGATCCTCGATGCTGGAAGCCAGCCCGGCGATGATCGGGAAGCGGTCATGCGCCTCGTCGAGGCTGAGGATGAAGCGCTTCAGCCTTCTGCCGCCCTGGGCGGTGGTGGCAACGTCCAGCAGCTCGCTTGCGGACAGCATGCCGCCGATCCGCGCTCTGGCGAGCGATGGCTGGATCCCCCGGATGCCGCCGAACGGCGGAACGGATTTCAGACGGTCGATATGGGCCGCTTCCTCCGTTTCGCGGAGCAGCTGCTGCACCGATTCGATGTCCTGCTCTGGCCTGAGTCCCTCCGCAAGCTCGCGGCTCAGGCTCGTATGTGTATGTGCAAGAAGTTTGTCGATGATTTTATGATATTCCAAGGTTTGCAGGATCTTAGTATCCATCCGCTGTCTGACACCCCCTCTATATTATAACCAAATGCCGGTACATGCGCGACCCACGCCTTCAACGATGGCGAACAGCCTGGCATGGAGCCATGGCGCGATCAATCGCAGTTGAACACACCACCGGCATATAAGCTAAAGATGGCATGTGCGACCCACGCCTTCAACGAGGCGAACAGTCGGTCGACTTCGCTCACACCAACGGCCTTGCTTGACAGGCATCGCGTTCGTTCCTCGACTTGCTGCCTGCAACTCCCTGTCATACAGGCTTTCAGCTTCGTACACAATAACGATGCATTTCATAAAGGAGCTATTCCTGTAATGAATTAAAATGCGGTTTGAAAAGAAAAAGCGCCTCCTGTATGCTGGGTCATGGAATGT
>CALGAO010000104.1 GCA_937957685.1 uncultured Paenibacillaceae bacterium | reverse complement strand
GAAGCCTTTTTCCATGCTTTTCCGCATTCGTTCACCAATTATTCCTTTTTTCTGCCCACAAACATTTTACACTCACCAGAAAGAAATCATGCAACAGAATAACCGGGGAATCTGTCATCAGCTGTGATATAATGATGGCATAAAAGGGAAATTTCGAGATGTGGAAACGGGTGATAGAAATTGAGAAAGTTGGTTGTGGTGGCATATATTGTGATCCTGTTGCTCCTGGCCGGCTGCTATGGCGCAAGTTCACAACCGGCTGAAGGGAAGGATCGGGTGAGCGCCGAACAACAGGCAGAGGGAGCGGAGAGGCAGGATCCCGGACAACCGGACGATCGTCAGCGGACCGGCCAGCCTGACGCGCCCGCGGCACCGGATGAGTCCGATAACGCGGAGCAAGGCGGGGAGCCCGCTGTGGAGTCTGGCGAGGGGGAGGTCATGGAGTCTGGCGACGAGCAGGAGGATGATGCGTGGAAAGAGAAGACCGCTGGTCTGTCTGATGAAGAGATCGAGCTCCTGGAGCTCATGTTCGGGAGATGGGCCCACGAGGAACAGCCGGACATGATCCTGAAGCTCGGGTATGGAACGGAGCTGGTCGGCGTCGAGAATGGACAGGTGCTGGCCTACGCGGAATACGAGATCAGCGAGATCAATCGGGAGGAGCAATCCATCGTGATAGACGGCATGAGAGAGAACATCAGCTTCGGTGAAGGAGAGGCGGAGAGGGTGAATTACACCAGCAAGATCCTGCTTCAGGAGGGCGGCAGTACGTTGCTGTACATCTATGATTATCCGGGCGAGAAGATCGAGAGCCTGTGGATCAGAGTGCAATAGGAGCTCTTGAAATATGACGAGGTTGACCGACAGCGGCCAACCTCGATTCGTCTCAGTCCACTTGCGGATGGCGGCTTGCCGGTGCAGTCGATTCCCGCTTGATGAGCTTCGTCGGCAACAGTGTCTCGAAGAAAGCCTCCCGCGGATGATCGATCCGCCACATCAGCTGCGTGAAGGCCTTATGCGCGAACAGATTCAGATCGATCGCCATCGTCGTGATCTTCGGGTCGGACACCTGGGAGAAGATATTGTTGTCAAAGCCGCAGATCGAGACGTCCCCCGGCACGCGATAGCCCAGCTTCTTCAACAGGTTGCAGACGATGAAGCTGAACCCGTCATTGAGGCAGAACCATGCTTCCGGCATGCTCTTCAGGTTGCTCAGCACCTTCTCGACGGCTTGCTCTTCCTCCATGATGTCGAGGAACATGAGCTCCCGCTGCGGTTCGATGCCATGATCTCGCATGGCCAGGAGATATCCTTCCCAGCGCTCCTGGTAGCTCGGCGACAGGCTGATGTTCCCGATGATCGCAATGTTGCGATGCTGGCAATCGAGCAAATGCCGAACCGCATTGTAGGCGCCGAAGCGGTTGTTCGTCAGGATCGCGTCCGCTTCGATCGCGGGGTGATGATGGTCGATCAGCACGACGGGGATCCCTTCCGAGATGACGCGATTGATGTACGGGGTGCTGATATTGGAGAGGATCAGAACGCCGTCAACGCTCTTGTCCTGGATGAAGCCCGGCATCGTCAGCTGTTCGCAATCATCGGAGGTGATGGATTGGATGAGCAGTCTGGTGCCGTGCCGCTGCGCCTCGCGTTCGATCGACAGGTAGAGCTCGCCGAAGAACGTCTTGAGCGAGAATGTCCGTTCGGACGCGATCAGGCCGATCGTCCGCGTTTCCTGCTTCTGACGGCTCTGCGTCTTTTTCTTCTTGTACGTATATCCCATCTCTTCCGCAGCCTGGATCACTCTTCTGCGGGTTTCCTCGCTGACTCCGTCCTTGCCGGACAACGCCTGGGAGACGGAGTTCTTCGATATATTCAGCCTGTCAGCGATATCCTGCATGACTATCTTTTTGCGCATGTGAACCCTCACTAGATCAGATTCAGAATTTCCGGCGAAATTTGTAACGTTACAAAATAATATACACAAATCCTATAAGAATGTAAAGATAAGCAAGACATCTTGATAGAGCCAAGACTTTTCTCCACTCTTGACAACATGACCCATGCATATGATAATTAGCTTGTAATCCCAATAATCACGTTACTAAAATTTAATTGTAATGTTGATTGTAATGTTGTATTGGGAGGACAAATCATAGGTAGGGGGCGTTACACATGAGGAGAAAATGGTTGTTGATGTTGGTTTTTGTCATGCTTGCATCTGTTTTTCTCGCAGCTTGCGGCAGCAGTAACTCAAACGGCGGGAACCAGAATTCCGGCAATTCATCCGGAACGAACACCTCTTCCGGATCCTCCGGCTCTTCCGGCTCGTCGGCGAGCAAGGTGACGATCCGTCTGGCTACCTGGGCTGGCGAAAATGAAGCCAAGGAGCTGCAACAGATCCTCGATGAGCTCAACGCAAAGTCAGACATCTACGAGATCGTTCAGGACTCCAATCCTGCAGAGTATGATACGCGCCTGATCACCCAACTGTCCGGCAACTCCGGTCCGGATCTGTTCTGGGTCAGCGCGCAACGGGCCGCGCAATTCGCCGCGGAAGGCATCATGCTGGACATCACGGATCAGCTGAATGCTTCCGGCCATGACGCGGCCAAGGTTGACGATTATTACGATGGCTCGCTGATGCCGTTCTCCAGAGACGGTCGCATCTACGGATTGCCCTGGCTGCAGCAGCCTGTCATGCTCTACGTGAACAAGTCCCTGTTCGACGAGGCCGGGGTGGAGTATCCGGACGGCACCTGGACATGGGCGGACTTCATGGACGCGGCCAACCGCCTGACGATCGACGACAGCGGCCATCATCCGGGAGATCCGGGTTTCAATGCCGATGCGATCAAGCAATGGGGCTTCACGCTCAACGGCTGGCCGCCTTCCCAGATGTTCATCTGGCAGAATGGCGGAGAAGTGATCCTCGAGGACTTCAGCGAGTCACCGATCGATACGCCGGAAGCCGTGGAAGCGCTCAAGTTCTACGCGGAGCTGATCAACAGCCCGGTCACTCCGTCGCAGCAAGTGATCCGGGACCGCGGCTTCGACCAGATGTTCCGCAACAAGCAGGTGGCGATGTTCATGGGCGGTGCCGCAGACGATCTGGATTCGACGGTGGAGAACGTGCAGGCCTTCATGGTGCCGGCGGGCAATGGCGGCATCAAGGCGACCTTCGCCGACGTGCTCGGCATGGCCATCAACAAGAAGACGAAGGAACCGGACGCCGCATTCGCCGCGCTGCTTGATCTGACGGACGCGATTCACCACTGGAAGATCATGCCGCCGCGCAAATCGCTGTCGGATCTGGCCTCCCTGCAGGAGCTGCATCCGAAGAAGGCGCATTCGCTTGAAGCGATCATCGCCTCGATGGAATTCGCCAAGCCTTATCGCTACTTCGACAACTATCCGGAATGGGATAACGTCTACTGGACGCAGCTGATGGACCCGATCGTCAACGGCGGAGCGGATCCGGAAGGACTGATCCCGAACGTCAAGCGCTTGCTCGATGAAACCTTGAAATAATCATCCATGAACAGAAGCAGGAGGCCGGATCGCCCGCAAGCCTCCTCTTCTTCCATATCTCAAGGAAGGGGGTTACGGCATGGAGCACTATATAGGCGCCTTGATCAGATGGTTACTGGCTCCAGTCGTGCTGATCATCGCGGCGATCGGCCTCTACTGGCTGTTCCGGGCGATAGGCTGGTCCAAGCGTCAGGCCATGGGGCTGGCGATCGTATCTCCGTGGATCATCGGATTTGTCGTCTTTACGGCGTATCCGTTGCTTCAGTCGCTTTATCTCAGCTTCACCGAGTCCAACATCTTCGGCGGAAGCAAGTGGGTCGGTCTGAAAAATTTCAACCGACTGTTCACGGCGGACATCGAGTTCTGGTCGTCCGTTCGCATCACCCTGCTGTATGCGTTGTTGTCCACGCCGGTCGGCGTCATCGGCGCGCTTCTGATCGCGATGCTGCTCAACAACCGGATCCGCGGGATCGGGACGTACCGCACGATCTATTTCCTGCCCGCCGTCCTCCCGGAGGTCGCGGTGGCCCTGCTGTGGAGATGGATGTTTAACAGCGAGAGCGGGATCATCAACTTCGTGCTGTCGCCGCTCTTCAAACTCACCGGGAGCGGTGTTCCCGACTGGTTCGGCGATCCGGACTATGTGCTGCCGGCGTTTATCATCATGAGCGTATGGGGCATCTTCGGCACCAATACCGTCGTCTTCCTAGCGGGCTTGCAGGGCGTGCCGAGATCGCTGTATGAGGCCGCCGAGATCGACGGGGCGACGGCATTCCGCAAGTTTATCCACGTGACCGTGCCGCAGATCTCGCCGGTAATCCTGCTGCAGGTGATCATGGGGATGATCGGCGCCCTGCAGGTGTTTACCATCGCCATGTTCGTTCGGCCAACCACGGGCGCAGGCAAGTTTATGAACCAGCTCGTCTATGAGCGCGGTTTCGCCCAGCTGAAGATGGGGGAAGCCTCCGCCGTAGCGTGGGTGCTGTTCGTGATCATCCTGCTCCTGACCTTGCTGATCCTGAGATCCAGTCCGCTTTGGGTTCATTATGAATCCGAAGTGAAGCGATAAGGAGGGGTGACCATGACAAGCAGCTTTCTTCACAGCGCGCGTGCGGGGCGTCGCCCGCCGTCGGTTCGGGTGACGCGGGCGGTGAGCCGAACCCTGATCTACGTGATCGTCATCTTGCTGGCGGCAGTCGTATTGGTGCCCTTCTTCTGGATGCTGTCCACGGCTTTGCAGGCGGATGGAGATATCTTCGCCTGGCCGCCTAAGTGGGTGCCGGACCCTCCGCAGTGGCACAACTTCATCGACGCCTGGAACGCGATGCCCTTCACGCGATACCTGGGCAATACGCTGTTCATCGTCGTGCTGGGCATCATCGGCGAACTGACCAGCGCCACGATCGTGGCCTATGGCTTCGCGAGGTTTCACTTTCCGGGCAGGGATCTGATCTTCCTCGTCCTGCTGGCGACGATGATGCTGCCCTTCCACGTGACGCTGATTCCGACCTACCTGCTCTGGCAGGCATTTGGCCTGACGGGGGAGTTCGACCCGCTGGTGCTGAGAACGTGGACAGCCTGGGGACCCTTCTACATTTTCCTGCTCAGGCAGTTTTTCCTGACGTTGCCGCGCGAGCTTGACGATGCTGCCGAGATCGACGGGGCGAACACGTTCCAGACGTTCTACCACGTCATGCTGCCGCAGATCCGTCCGGCGCTGCTGGCGGTCGCGATCTTCGCATTCCGCGGGTACTGGAATGACTTCCTGGGGCCGCTCATCTATCTCCGCGATATGAACATGTACACCATGAATATCGGCGTCTATTTCTTCATGGGCGGCGTCAATGAAGCGCCGAAGTGGAATTATCTGATGGCGATGTCCGCGCTGGTGGCTCTGCCGGTGCTCGTGCTGTTCTTCTTCGCGCAGCGGTACTTTATCGAGGGGATCACCTTTACCGGCATCAAGGAATAAGGAATAAAGAATAAGAAACTGAACAGGACGCATAATTCGGACAGGAGGAACTCACGTTGAACAGAAACATGAATGTCAGCATCATCCGCTGCGACAGCAATCCGATCATATCGCCGCATATGATCCGGCCGTCGATTCCGGGCTGGGAAGTGATCGGTTCGTTTAATGCCGGTGTTGTTCAACATGGAGAGGAGACCATCATGCTGATCAGGGTCGCGGAGCGTCCGGCGCAGGATGATCCGGAGGTGGTGAAATGTCCGGTATGCCGCACGGACGCATCCGGCAACCAGGATATGCCGTTCTCGGTGATCACCCTGAAACGGAGCGACCCGAATTATGATTACGCCGATTCCCGGGTCGTCCGCGATCGACAAGGCAATACCGTCCATCTGACCTCGATATCCCATCTGCGTCTGGCACGAAGCCGGGACGGGATCCGGTTCGAGATCGATGAGCGCCCGACGATCATGCCGGAAGGTCCGCTGGAGACATGGGGGATCGAGGATCCCCGCATCACCTGCCTGGACGGGGAATACCTGATTACCTACAGCGCCGTTTCGGACAAGGGAGTGGGCGTTGGCCTGATCCGCACGACGGACTTCCGGTCCTTCCGAAGGATGGGACTGATCCTGCCGCCGACGAACAAGGACGCGGTCATCTTCCCGGAACGCATCGGCGGCAAGGTGATGATGCTGCACCGTCCGGTGCCGAGCGGGATCGGAACGCCGGACATCTGGCTGGCGGAGTCCGATGACCTGAAGTCCTGGGGCCATCATCGCTTCGTGATGGGCGTGCGACCAGGCAGTTGGGAGAGCGCGCGCATCGGCGCCGGATGCGTGCCGATCCGCACGGAGAACGGCTGGCTGATCCTGTACCACGGGGCGGATGAGCAGCATCGCTACGGCATGAATGCCGCGCTCCTCGATGCCCGGGACCCCGCGCGGGTGATCGCGAGGCTCCCTGAACCGTTGATGATCCCGGAGGCGGAGTATGAGAAGGAAGGGTTCTTCTCCGATGTCGTCTTCGCCTGCGGCGCGGTCGTCGATGGAGATCTTGTCCATATGTACTATGGAGCGGCAGATGAGCATATGGGCAGGGTGACTTTCCAGTTATCTCAACTGATGAACGTCTTGATAACCTCAGGGTATGATATACAATATAAATAAAACGATATACTGATCATCCATACTAGTGTCCATACGGAGAGGAAGGAACTCACGATGATTCAGCTGAAGAACAACGGCAAGAAGTCGTGTTCGGCATTGCTGGAAACGTACAGACAGAGCGGCAGGAAACCGCTCATGGTGGAGAAGCTCATGTTCGACAAGGTGAACATGCGTGACGTATACAACATTGCAGCACCATTCATCGATGAGGGGGAGTATGTGCTCCCTGGCCGAGTCGAGCATCGGGACAGCGAGCAGTCCGAGGTTCATTTCTTCGTGCAACGCGGCGGCAAGTGGGTTCCAAGAGAAAACGCGCCAGTGTTCGCGCTCCAGGATCCTTTCTATACCTGGATTCGTGGTGAGCTGATCTTCGGAGGTGTCGAGACGTTCCCGCATCCTCAAGACCCGGGCATGCTGAGTTGGCGAACCGTCTTCTACAAAGGTCCCAACATCGCCCGTCTGGAAAAATTCTTCAGCGGACCGGACCAGATGAAGGATCTGCGTTTTGTGGAACAGGCCGACGGCTCGATCGGCATCTTCACCCGGCCGCAGGGCGTCAAGGGAGGAAGAGGCAAGATCGGGTATACGGCCGTGGATTCGCTCAAGGAGATCACGCACAAATTGATCGATGAGGCGCCGATCCTCGATCAGCAATTCTTCGATGACGAATGGGGCGGCAGCAACGAGATCCACCTGTTGTCCAACGGACTATTGGGTGTGCTTGGGCATATCGCCCAGTTCGACGAGGAAGGCAACCGTCATTATTATCCGATGGTGTTCGCCTTTAACCCCGACAACCGGTCGTACAGCGATATGGAGATCATTGCCGAACGCGCCAACTTCGTCAAGGGACCGGCCAAGCGCACGGATCTGGTCGATGTGGTGTTCAGTGGCGGACTCATCCGCCATCAGGACGGAACGGCGGATCTGTATGCCGGCATCAGCGATGCCGAGGCGCAGAAGATCCGGATCGTCGATCCGTTCCTCGCATATGAGCGAAGCTACGTCAGGGTATGATAAAATCTGGATCATATCGAACTCCCAGGGGAGGCTCCGGACAGTTTGGTAAACGCTGTCAGGGACTTCCCTTTTCGCATCTTATGCGGAGCTTGCCGTAAGATAACGAATGACCACCAGCATCCGGGGACAAGCCATACACGGCCATCGCCAGGTTCGGAAGATGTTCATGCCAGTTGCGCATTTCTTCATTAGGATGGCTGAAAGCTGGCCGTATATGCATGAAACGTCGATCCTGACACGCGGCGGAAGTGTTCGGCAAATTGACACAAAGATGTCGATCTTCCGCCTCCGAATAGCCCCATCGAGTTATAGGAACGGTCATGCTGAATTGTTAAAATGTAGAGGGTTGGAGATAAAGATAAAGAGGGGTGGTAATCGAATGCCGACAAGGAACAGGTTTGCGCTCCTGATGATCGTCCTGGCAGCGTGCTGCATCTTGTCCGCCTGCTCCGGAACGGGCAAGCAGGAGATCGATCCGGAGGCGGTTGAGGCGCATCTTGCGACGATTCCGGAGGTTATCACGGCCGGCGCCAAGGCGGAGTTTACAGCCACCTTCACCGGCATGGAGGCGGACAACGAGGTGACGGTGAACTTTGATGTGCGGATCGACGGCGAGCCGGTGCTGTTCAAGGCCTATTACAAGGGCGACGGCAAATTCACCGGCGCCTATACGTTCGAGGAAAGCGGCACCTACGATCTGTATATTCACACGTATGTGGAAGATCTGCATCTCATCTTCAAGAAATCGGTTGAGGTCAAGTGATGGTCATCTTCAGATCCCATATCACAAGAATAATCAGCCTGCTGGCCCTGATGCTCGCCAGTTGTGCGCTACCGGGACCGGCACAGGTCCTGGCGGAGCAGGCATCCGCCGACCATACACTGCAGGAGCTTCTGGATCGGACGGAACCGGGCGAGACGATCATCCTCCCGACCGGCACCTACCAGGGGCCGATCACGATCCGCAAGCCGCTGACGATCCGGGCGGAGCAGGAGGGCTCGGTGATCCTGCTGGGCGACGGCCGGCAGACGACGGTGACGATCGAGGCGGACGGGACCACCCTCTCCGGCATACATATCGAGGATGAAGCGTTCAAGGAGGAGCCTGCGGTGCTCGTCACAGCGAACCGGGTCCTGCTGGACAATCTGCACATTCGCACCGGCGCGCACGGGATCGCGGCCAGGGAGGCGAATGAGGGCACGATCACCGGCACGACCATCGTCTGGGCGCCGCAGGGCATACGGATGGCGGACAAGGGCAACGGCATCGATCTGCTCAAGGCGAACGGATGGCGGATCACGTCCAATGTGATCCGCGACGTGCATGACGCCATCTATCTGGAGAGCAGCGATGACGGGATCATCACCGACAATGTGGTGGAGAACTCCCGCTACGGCATCCATACGATGTTCTCGGACCGGTCGAGCATCGAGCGCAATGTCGGCCGGATGAACGTGACCGGCGCGATGGTGATGACCGCAAGGCATACGTCGGTGAAGGACAACATCTTCGTCAAGCAGAGCGAGAACGTCAACTCGCAGGGGATCCTGCTGTACGATGCCCATGAGATCGTCGTGGCTGACAATGAGGTGGAGGGCAATCGGGTCGGCATCTATGTGGAGCAATCGACGGGCAACGTGCTGGAAGGCAATCGGGTGAGCAGCAATTTCATCGGCCTGCAACTCGTGGATGCAAGCGACAACCAGATTCGCGCCAACCGGTTCGTTGGCAACGTGACGGACGCACAAGCTCGGGGCAGCGAGCAGAACACGATCGCCGACAACTACTGGGACAGCTTCGAGGGGATCGACGCCGATGGTGACGGCAAGAGCGACATCGCCTATGCGATCAATCCGTTCTTTGCTTCCGTGGCTCAGAAGCGGCCGGCGTTTCAGCTGTTCTTCCAGTCGCCGGGCATGGTGTTTCTGGAGAGCCTGTACCAGTCAGGGAAAGAGAGCTGGTCCAGGGACGCATCGCCGCTGATGGCTCCGCCGGTCGGCGGACCGGAGGCCGGCCAGGCGGAGGGCGACAGGTCGCTGACGGGCTGGACCGGACTTGTGTTGCTCAGTTGTACAATCGTATTGATCTTAATGATGAGGAGACGAAAGGCATGAAGAGACTGTTTCAATCCATGGCAATGATCATGTTCCTTGTTGCGCTGCTGGCGGCATGCGGCGGCGAGAAGTATGAACCCCAACCGATCAACGAGGATACGGACAAATGCGCGATCTGCAACATGGCGATCAAGGACGATCAATATGCGACGCAGATCGTGACGAAGGACGGGCAATCGCTCAAGTTCGACGATCTCGGTGACATGCATACCTGGATGGAGCGCCATGGCACGGATTCGATCGGCGCCGCGTTCGTCCGGGATTATCACGGCTTGCAGTGGATTCGTTACGAGAAGGCATATTATGTGTACGATCCCTCCTTCCATACGCCGATGGCGTACGGAGTCGTGTCCTTCGAGTCGGAGGAGGACGCCAGGGCCTTCATCGAACAGATGGGAACGGGCAAGCTGATGACGGCGGAGGACCTGAAGCAGCATGACTGGCAGTCCGGTCACAGTCACGGGCATGAGCACGGCGGGGACCTTGAGCACAGCCATGATGATCATGATGATCATGGCGGGCATGGCGAAGGCGAATCCGCGGAGGCCCATGACCAGCATGCTGCCGGAGGTCACGGCGGGTGAGAGATATTGCGAATGTGGCCGTCAGGGAGATGAGGATGGGCTTTCGCAATCCGTGGGCATACACGTTTATGGCGCTGTTCACCCTGTTCATGTTCAGCCTGCTGGTCATCAACGCACAGGATTATGTCACCGGCTACTCGGGCGCAAGCAGCACGATGCTGAACCTGGGGCTGTATCTGTTGCCGCTGATGGCGCTGATGCTCGGTTCCTTCTCTCTGACCGGCGAGAAGGAAGACGGGAACTGGGAACTGCTCACGACCTATCCGCTCGGCACGCTGTCTTTCCTGTCCGGCAAGTATCTGGGGCTGGCGGTGGTGCTGCTCGTGATCGTGGCCTTTGGATTCGGGCTGTCGGGAGCGGTCGGATGGCTGACGGGCGGCGGCCTGGAACCGGTCACGTACTGGCATCTGCTCGTATTTGCCATCTGCGTATCGCTGTTTTTCCTCGGAGCCGCCATGCTCATCGGCACGATGGCGCGCAATCGCTGGCAGGCGCTCACGGCATCGGTTGCGGTCTGGTTCTTCCTGATCATCGCCTGGCCGTCCGTCCTGATCGCGGTGCTGGGCATGCTGCCCTATCCGTGGATCAAGCCGGCGGTGACCGTGCTGACGTTCCTTAATCCCGCTGAGTTGACGCGCCTCTATACGATCGTGCAGCTGGGCGGCGGTGCGACGCTGGGCCCCGAATATTACGAATGGGTGGGCTGGATCCGCTCGGTGTGGGGGCCTCCTGTCTTCTGGGCCATCATGCTCATCTGGGTCAGCATCGCCATCATGATCTCATATCTCGTATGGGAGAGGGGGAGAGGACGTGGCTGACAAGTTCGTCCGTTTCGAGGCCGTCCATAAGGTGTTCAACGGCAAGACCGTGATCGGCGAGGTGAACCTGGCCGCCGAAGCGGGAGAGGTCGTGGCGCTCTGCGGCGGCAATGGCGCGGGCAAGAGCACGCTTCTGCGCATGCTGGCCGGCATCATCCGCCCAACGAGCGGCCAGATCACGATCGGCGGACTGCGCTGGGAGAATGACCGTCGCCGATATGCGAGGCAGCTCGGCTACATGCCGGATGATTACCGGTTCAGCGCGGGCCTCACCGCGCTGGAGACGATGCTGTTCTGGGCGAGGCTGAGAGGCCTCGGCGAAGCGCGCGCGCGGGAAGTGCTCGAGCTGGTCGGCCTGTCCGACACCGGGCGCAAGCCGGTCACCTCTTTCTCCAAAGGGATGCGGCAGAGGGTCCTGTTCGCGCAAGCGCTGTTGGCGAAGCCGCCGCTGATCGTGATGGATGAGCCCACCAATGGCCTCGATCCGTACTGGATGGGCAGCTTCGTCCAGCTGGTGCGCCAGGCGGCCGCCGGCGGGCAGACGATCCTGTTCTCCACGCATCAGCTGCAGATCGCGGAGGCGCTGGCGGATCGCATCGTCTTCCTGCGCGACGGCCATGTCGTGCTGGACGGGACGAAGTCGGAGATTCGCGAGAAGTATGGGGCCAGCGGCCTGCAGGAGGCTTACGGAGCCATCTTCGGCCTGCCGACAGCGGGACTGTAGACGAAAGGCCCGAAGTTTGGGTAGACTGGTGTCAATAGCGCCGTTGTCTGCCGGAGTTCCGGCCCTGGGTGACATGCGTGCGGGACATTCCCCGGTCTGACGGCTGACCGCGCAAGGGCGTCAGATCGGTCATCCGCCCGGAAGCGGCCTCGCATGGCATGTCCAGGGCTTGCGCGTGCGTCCGACAACGAGCAACCGGGGAGGAGTCGGTCCGCGGTGACACACAAACCGATCAAATGGATCAAATGGCTGATCCTGATCATCCCGACCTTGACGATCGGCCTCTGGGAATATGTTCGGCATGAGTTTCTGCTGTCGTACATCTCCATGGAGCTCGGCAACTGGCTGGCGCCGCTCATCGTGCTGCTGGTCAGCCTGCTGCTGCTAACGCAGCTGTTCAGGATGATCGAGCATTACCAGGAGGAGCTGAACCGGGCGAAAGCGCTGCAGGCGGTCATGGAGGAACGGGAGAAAATCGCCAGAGAGCTGCACGACGGCATCGCCCAGTCGCTGTTCTTCCTGGGCGCCCAGGTGGCGCAGATGGAGCGGATGCCGGGGGCGGAGCAGCTGCCCCTGGACAAGCTGAAGGAAAGCGTGCATCGCACCAACGATTATGTGCGCCAGGCGATCGCCAATCTGCGGCAATCCGCGGAGATCAGCGGCAGTCCGTGGCTGGGGAGCGTCGAGAGCCTGATCGGCGAGCTGCGCCGCGAGACCGAGCTAAAGATCGAGACGAGATGGGAGCTGCATGAGGAACTGCTCACCTCGAAGGAGAAGGTGGAGCTGCTGGCGATCGTGCGGGAGGCCTTGCTGAATATTTACAAGCACGCCGAGGCGACGCGCGTTCTCGTCGAGGCGATGGCGACGGACAGGGGATGGATCTGTCGGATCATCGACGATGGCAAGGGCTTCAGCGAAGGCGTGACAACAGCCGGTAACCACTACGGGCTCAAGATCATGCGGGACCGGGCGGACAGGATGGGTTGGCGCTTGCAGTTGATCAGGGAGCAGGGAGAGACGAAGGTGATGATCGTGAAGGAGGGAAGATCAGATGACCAGATTCCGCGTCATGGTGGTGGATGACAGCGAGATGGCGAGACAGGGCATCCGCATGATCCTGGAGCTCGATCCGGCCTTCGAAGTGGTCGCCGAGTGCGGCAGCGGCGAAGAAGCGCTGCGGCTGTGCGAGGAATGGATGCCCGATCTGATCCTGATGGACATCAACCTGCCTGGCATGGATGGTCTCGAGGCGACCAAACGGATCAAGGACCATTTCCCGTATGTCAAGGTGGTCATGGTCACCGTCTCGGACGACATCGCGCATCTGTTCGACGCGCTCAAGAAGGGAGCGCAAGGCTACCTCCTCAAGAATATGCGGCCCGAGGAGTGGCATGCGTATCTGCGGGCGGTCGCGGTGGATGAGGCGCCGATGACGAGGGAGCTGGCTTACCGGATCCTGAAGGAATTGTCCCCTCCGCGCCTCGGCAACCGGGAGGCCAATCCGCTGACAGCCCGGGAGCAGGAGATTCTCGGTCTCGTGGCCAAGGGGCTGAGCAACAGGGACATCTCGGCGCAGCTGGACATCTCCGAGCATACGGTGAAGAATCACCTGAAGAATATTCTCCACAAGCTCCATCTGGAGAATCGGGTGCAGCTTGCCCGCTATGCCTATGAACAAGGCTGGATGAAGGGCTAGCCGCGACTGCAACTATTTAACCACGTTTAATATCAGATCAGACACGAAGAAAGAAGCTGCCAATGGGCGAGCTTCTTTTTTCTCCCCCTCCGCACGAACATCAGTTCCCCTCCAATCATCCGCCAATCTGGAAAAATCATCTTGACAACATGGCTACGGGAAATTATTTTATACATATCCATAAGATTTTACCATAGGCAAAACATTTGTCCAAAAGACAAAAGGGTGAGGAGGAGAAACATTTATGGAGATCAGAAAAAAGAAAAACAGGAAGTGGAAAAGATGGGCGCTCATGATGCTTGCGGGAGTCAGCCTGCTGGCGGCATGCCAATCAGCGGGTTCGTCGACCCGTATAGCGGATAACAGCCAACTGAAGGTCGTGACGACGATCGCCCAGATCGCGGAGCCCATGTCGGTCATCGGCGGAGATCGCGTCCGGGTGGAGAGCCTGATGGGCCCTGGCGTTGACCCGCATCTGTACAAGGCTACGCAAGGGGATATCGGCAAGCTGGACAGCAGCGATGTCATCTTCTACAACGGACTGCATCTGGAGGCCAACATGCTCAAGGTGTTCGAGGAGCTGGGCAAGTCCCGGCCAGTGCTGGCGATAGGCGAGGCCGTTAACGCGGAACAATTGCTGAAGGACGAAGAGGGGGCGATTGATCCGCATATCTGGTTCGATATTGATCTGTGGAAGCAAGCCCTGGCTGCGGCGACGGAGGTGCTCAAGCAAGCTTCCCCGGAGGATGCGGATTATTTTGAGAGCAACAAGGAAGCGTACTTCAGGCAGATGGATGAGCTGAAGTTGGAGGCTGCCGCGAAGCTGTCGCAGATTCCGAAAGAGAAAAGGGTGCTTGTCACCGCGCATGACGCCTTCGGCTATTTCGGCCGCATGTACGATATCGAAGTGGTGGGCTTGCAGGGCTTGAGCACGGAGGATGAGGTCAGCCTGTCGGATATCGAGGAGACGGTGAAACTGCTCGTGGACTATCAGGTGCCCGCGGTCTTCATCGAGAGCAGCATCAATCCGGATTCGATCCAGGCGGTCATCGAAGGAGCGAAGAAGGCGGGACTTACGGTAAGCCTGGGAGGGGAGCTGTTCTCCGACGCCATGGGGGACGCGGGTACAGAAGAGGGCACCTATCTTGGCATGTATCGCCACAATGTGAACACGATCTTTGTGGCCCTGAACGGGGGAGAGGGATGATGAACATGCTGCCGGTTGTCAGTGTGAAAGATCTGTCCGCAGCATATCGCAAGAACAGGGTTCTGGACAGGGTGACGTTCGAGATTCAGCCCGGCACATTGACGAGCATCATCGGACCGAACGGTGCCGGCAAATCGACTCTGCTGAAAACCATACTCGAGCTCCATCCCCGACTCGCGGGCGAGGTCAGATTTTTCGGTTCCACCTATCAGAAGATGAAATCGCGGATCGGCTATGTGCCCCAGCGCGGCTCGGTGGACTGGGATTTCCCGACCCATGCGCTGGATGTGGTCCTGATGGGGTTGTACGGCAAGATCGGCTGGTTCAGATGGCCGGGACGGAAACATCGGGAACAGGCGATGCAGGCGCTGGCGGAGATGGGCATGGCCGATTACGCATACAGGCAGATCAGCCAGCTGTCCGGAGGCCAGCAGCAACGGGTGTTTCTGGCCCGGGCGCTCGTGATGGACGCCGATCTCTACCTGCTCGACGAGCCGCTGGCAGGGGTTGATGCGGCTACGGAGAGGGCGATCATGAAGACGCTGAACCTGCTGAAGGATCGCGGACGGACGGTCATGGTGGTGCATCACGATCTGCAGACGGTGGAGGACTATTTTGATCATGTACTGATGCTGAATCGATCCGTGATCGCCCATGGCCCGACCAGGGAAGTCTTCACGGATGCCAACATCAGCCGCACGTATGGCGGCACCTTGCGGATGTGGGGAGGACGGTCAGGATGACGGGATTGTCGCCTAACGCGGTGTGGGTGCTGTGCAGCACGTTGATCCTGGGGACGGCGTCCGGGATCATCGGCTGCTTTGCCTACTGGAAGAGGCAGAGCCTGATGAGCGACGCGTTGTCCCATGCCGCCTTGCCCGGTGTGATCATCGGATTCGTGCTGGTCGGGGAGAAGCATCTCCCCGTCATGATCGGCGGTGCCGCCATCAGCGCATTGGTCGGCGCATGGTTCATACATCTGATTCGCTCGTCGAGCCGGATCAAGGAGGACGCCGCCATGGGCATCATCCTGTCGGTATTCTTCGGGTTCGGCATCATGCTATTGTCATTGGTGAATCGCATGGCGGGAGCAGGTCAGAGCGGACTCGACAGCTTCATCTTCGGCCAGGCGGCGGCCATGGTGGTGAAGGATGTCCGGGTGATGTCAGGGCTGGCCCTGTTCGTGCTGCTGATCGCGCTGCTCGCATACAAGGAATGGAAGCTTCATTTGTTTGATCCGGCATTTGCCCAGGGGCTTGGACTGTCCAACCGCTTCATGAACAGCGTCTATCTGATGTGTCTGGTGCTGGTCATCGTGATCGGCATTCAGGCGGTTGGCGTTATTCTGATGGCCGCGCTGCTCATCATTCCGGCCGTCAGCGCACGATACTGGACGCATTCCTTCGGCTGGATGCTGATCCTGTCGGCGCTGTTCGGCGGAAGTTCGGGGGCCATCGGCACCTTGCTCAGCGTGTATGGAAAGGGCTGGCCGACCGGCCCCTTCATCGTCATCTCTGCCGCATGTTTGTTCCTCATCTCGCTGACTCTGGGCTCGTCCAAGGGGCTGATCATCATGGCCATTCAACAGTATCGGCAGCGCAGGCTGCTGCATCAGCCGCGCATCCGGGAACAATCGGCGATGGAAAGGGGAAGATCGGCATGAGCTATGCTGGCTGGATAATCCTGACGGCTTCGCTCGTCGGCATCTCGTGCGGGATCGTCGGCTCGCTGCTTCTGTTGCGCCGCATGGCGATGATGGCGGATGCCATCAGCCATACCGTGCTGCTCGGCATCGTGACCGCATATCTCTTGACGCGCGAGCTGAGCGGGGTGCATATGCTGATCGGCGCGGTCATAGCCGGCTTGCTGACCGCGCTGCTGGTACAATGGCTGCACTCCATGGGGGTGCAGCAGGAGGCTTCGATCGGAGTGGTGTTCACGTCGCTGTTCGCGATTGGCGTGGTGCTGATCGCCACCAGGGTGGGCAATGCGCATCTCGATGTCCAACATACCCTGATGGGCGAGATTACGTTCATCCCATGGGAGCGGGTTGAACTGCCGTGGGGCGCGGACATCCCGGAAGCGGTGTTGATGCTGTCGATCGTCCTGGTGGTCATCCTGGCTGTGGTGATCGGCCTGTACAAGGAGTGGAAGATCACAGCCTTTGACCCGGCGCTCGCTGCCAGCCTCGGCCTTCCTGTTACACTTCTGCACTATGTCTTTGTCAGCATGGTATCCGTGACGACCGTGGCCTCCTTTGACGCGGTCGGTGCCATCCTGGTCGTGGCGATGCTGATCACACCGGCGGCGTCCGCCTATCTGTGGACGGACAGACTGGCCGTGATGATGGCGCTGAGCGGATTGTTCGGGATCCTCTCGGCGATCTCGGGGTATTCTATCGCGGTCTGGCTGGATACCTCGATATCGGGCTCGATGGCCTTCGCGACCGGTCTGGTGTTTCTGCTAAGCCTCATCGCCTCGCCCAGACATGGTCTGGTGGCCAGGCTGCTTCGTCCGTCCGTCCCGCCATCGCCATGATCGCTCATCACCTGCATCTTCCAGGCAACAAGGGCGAGGGACCGCCAGGCGGCTTCCTCGCCCTTGTCTTGATCGTCTGCGCCGCTACAGCGTAACGCCGTCCTTGAAGATCGCGATCTCTCGATAGCCGCTGACTTCATTGCGGGTGCGAGCGGTTCCCGAATCCACATCCAGGACATATTGGAAGAATTCACCGCGCACCTCGTCCATCGTGCATCCATCCAGGAGCTGTCCGGCATTCAATCGATCCAGCCCGACCTGCGCCTGTACAGGATGGAAGCATGAGTGAATAATCGTGAAAAATATCACATTTACAACCAAAAGATTTCCAGATTGTTGAAAATGGCGATTGACGCTATACTGGATAAAAAAGCAATCGTTTGCTGTCAATCCTGAGGCGATGAAGCTGCTGATCCGGGACCGTTTGCTGGGAGGTTTCATCGGACCGTTCATGCCGTCCGGATCTCTGGCAAGGAGTATCTGAATTACTGCAATAGGACAAGGAGATTTCTATGGGATATATCATGGAGTTGAGGAAGGTACTGGGCACCAGACCCATCATCCTGACAGGCTCATGTGTGATCGTCCGCAATGAACACGGCGATTTCCTGCTTCAGAAACGCACGGATACCAACGATTGGGGCACGATCGGCGGAGCGATGGAGCCGGGCGAATCGCTGGAAGAGACGGCGTCACGCGAGCTGATGGAGGAGGCAGGCCTTGTGGCCGGTTCCTTCCGCTTCGTTGCCTTGCTGTCGGGCCGGGATATGTATTTCCGCTATCCTCATGGAGATGAGGTTTACAATGTCATGGCTGTCTATGAAGCGCAGAATGTGACCGGCACCCCCAGCGTGAATGATGATGAAGGGCTGGAGCTGCGGTATTTCCCGGTGCAGGGGGACTGGTCGGAGGTGAATCCGTTCACCATCCACGTTCTCAGGAAGGCCGGATACCTGCAGGAGCAAGCATATGGAAGGAAGTGAAGGATGGAACTCATTCGCGGCATCGAATGGAAGGAAGCGGAGATCGACCTGGAAGCCTGGAGAAGTGGGGAGATGGAAGTGTCGCCTTTGCCTGCCGGACTGGAGGCGGAAGTCTGCCTGGTCACGGTGGAGGATCACCCTTATGTCCTGAAGATATGGAATCGCCGTTCGAAACCGGATGTTGCCCGGCAATACTCGGTTCTGAATCATCTGTACAGGCAGGGCGCCGCGGTGTCCAGGCCCTATGGCTGGGGATTGGACCCGCAAGGGCATCAGGTGTTGCTAACCAGTTATGACGGCAAGCCGGTGCACGAACTGGACGAGCATGTGTTGGGCGAACTGGCCCGGATGCTGTCCGAGGTCCACCGGATCGACCCGCGGAGCATGTCCGATCTCGCGCTGCCCAGTCATGATCTGGTCTCGTATTTCTTCGACGGAATCCAGCAGCATCCCGATATCCAGGAGCTGCTTCATGCACTTCTGCAACAGGTTCAGGTGCAACATACACATCTCATCCACGGCGACTACAATCTGAACAACATCCTGAATCTTGACGGGAAACTGACGATCATCGACTGGACCAATATTCAGCTGGGAGATTGCCGATACGACATCGCCTGGTCCGTCGCTTTAGTTTGCATCTACGCCGGTGAATCCTTTGCCAGTCAGTATCGTGCGGCGTTTCAACAGCTGAGTCCGATCGATGATGCGGAGTATGAGGTGTTTGAAGCGATCGCCTGCTTGCGCTGGATGCTGCTGGAGAGATTCGGCTTCCTCCGGTATGACGATCGGATCCGAACCAACATGGAGGCGATCGTGAGAGGCAACCGCTATCTGCATGAGGGGTTGATGCTCCAGGACGGGAAACGGGAATAACAGGAAAAGGCAATTATTCGAAGAATAGAAAGATCGCGTTATCACTCTGTGACGAAGATTAGCATGGAGATCAATGGAAAATGGAAAGGAAGGAAATCAGATGAACAGCGAACTTCAATCTTACATCTCAGCCCTTGAAGAATGGATCCCCTTCTGCGAGTCTTTGTTTGGTCTGGATGATGAGACCTGGAACCGCAGTCTGGCGCCGGGGAAGTGGCCGATCAAGAGCATCGTCAGCCATATCATGCTGTGGGATCGGTATTACTATGAGGAAGCGATCCACAAGATCGCCCTCAGTGAGCCGCTCACCCTCGTGAACAAGGCGTACCAGGAGTTTAACCGGAACGCCGATGCATACGCGAAGACGGTTGGCGCGGATGATCTTCTGCGGGATGCGATTGCCGTGCGGAAGAGAATCATCGAAGACCTCCGTTCCTTGCCGGAGGAGCGACTCGTTCAGTCGTATATCGACGGAGAGGGACGAGCCTTTCTGATCGAGGAATACCTGAAGGATTTTGTCGGGCATGACCGGCATCATATGGATCAGATACGTCAAGTTCTTCAAGAGAGGCAGCACGCCAACCCGTAGGCAGATTCGGGAATGGCCGCATCACAGATGTGTACTGCCGCTTGGGACTGTCTAATAAGTCCCTAAATGAAAAAGTGGACGGAAAGCCAATACGGTTTTCCGTCCATTCTTATTCCATAGTGTCTCCAGGAAGGCAGCGAGGCGGAT
>CALGAO010000103.1 GCA_937957685.1 uncultured Paenibacillaceae bacterium | reverse complement strand
CTGGATTTCAGACGTGTGCTCTTCCGATCTTTACCGAGTCCGTTAACCATTCCGGAACGGCCGCGGTTGCCCCAGATATCTTCCATAAGCACCGTTGTCAGACCAAGCGACAGCAGATTGATGCCGAGACCACTGATGATGTGGTCGGTTTTGAACTGGATCGTGAGCACTGCATGGATCAGGCCTAACAACGCACCGGCCAGCATGGCAAACAGCAAGCCGACGAACGCGCTGCCCGTCAGATACGAACCCCAGACACCCGCGAAAGCACCGCCCAGCATCATGCCTTCTAGACCGATGTTGACGATGCCCGAACGCTCGCAGAAGATCGCACCGAGAGCCGCGAAAGCGATCGGAATCGAGATGCGAAGCGTGCTGCTGAGCAATGAAACGATCAGATCAAGACTGAGATCCAACGCTGTTCCCCCGCTTTCTCATCAGTTTGACTTTCTTGATGACCCATGGGATGGCCACGAAAATGATCACGAGCGCCTGGATCATCACAACAAAATCTGTCGGCACATCCGTTTGCCGGTCGAGGTTCATCGAACCGCCGCGCAAAGCGCCGAACAACAGAGCGGAGATGATGACGCCCAGCGGATGATTGCGCGCCAGCACCGCTACGGCGATGCCGTCATAGCCGTAACCCGGCGAGAAGCCTGCTACGAAATACTTGTGAACTCCCAGCACTTCCACAGCGCCGGCAAGCGCAGCGATGAACCCGCTGAGGAACATCGCCAAGACGACCCGTTTGCCGATGGAGATGCCGCCCGTGCGAGCCGCATCCTCATTCAGGCCGATGGCGCGAATCTCGTAGCCGTAGACCGTCCGGTTAAACATCCAGTACATGATGATGCACGACAGGATCGCGATGAAGATCCCGGTCGTCACCTGGTTCGGAGGCATCAGCTTCGTCAGCTGCATCCCGGCCGGGATCGCATCCGTGCGGGGAACGCTCCCCTCCGCCTTGAACGGATAGTTGACGAGGTAATTCGTAAGCGAGATGGCGATATAATTCAGCATGATCGTCACGATCACTTCATGCGCCCTGAATTTCACCTTCATATACCCTGCGATTCCGGCCCACAGAGCGCCAACGACGCCGGCTGCCAGCAGCGCGAGCGCAGCCTGCAGAAGTCCCGGCAACCCGGTGGCGTAGACGCCCACAAGCGCCGCGGCCATCGCTCCCATATACAGCTGCCCTTCGGCGCCAATATTGAACAGTCCGCCGCGGAATGCAACGGCCACCGCCAGACCGGTGAAGATGAGCGGTGTCGATTTGGCAAGCGTGTTGGCGATGGCGTTCTTGCTGCCAAATGCGCCAACGAGAAGCGCGCTGTAAGCCTCGAGCGGGTCATAACCGGCGAGAGCCAGGATCAGAGCGCCGCAGGCGAATGCGCCCAGCAGGGAGAGCAGCAGAGTCACCAGTCTATTCATCGGCATTCGCCTCCTTTCCGGTCTCCGCGATCGGTTTGCCTCTGGTCATATAGGAGCCGAGCTCAAATTCGTCAAACGCATCCCTCGAACCATACGCGACGATGCGTCCTTCATAGATGACGGCGATCTTGTCGCTCAGCTTGCGAATCTCATCCAGTTCCGCGGAGATCAGGAGAATCGCCTTGCCCTGATCCCTCATCTCAATGAGCTGCTGATGGATGTATTCGATCGCGCCGATGTCGACGCCGCGCGTCGGTTGGGCGGCGATGATCACCACCGGATCCTGCGACAACACGCGTCCGATGACCACCTTCTGCTGATTGCCTCCTGACAGGGCCTTGACTTTCGTATCAATGCTTTCAGACTTGATCATGAATCTTTCCCGGAGTTGATCTGCAAAATGTTTAATGTGGTTAATCTTTAACAACTTGAATCGTTGGAAGGATGAACGATGATGATAACCGAGTATCAGGTTGTCGCGAATCGAAAAATCGCCGACAAGGCCAAGCTTGTTGCGATCTTCCGGTATGTGTCCGATGCCCGATTCGATCATCTGGCTCGGCGATTGCCTGGTGATATCGCGTCCGGCGAGCAGCACCTGTCCCTCATCCAGCGGTGTCAGCCCGGTGATCGCCTCGATCAGCTCCGTCTGACCGTTGCCCTCGACCCCCGCCAGTCCGAGGATCTCGCCGCCGTGAACCTCCAGGTTGATCCCGTTCAACACCGGAACGTGATGCTTGCGCAGGACGCCGCCTCGGACCTCCAGCAGCCTGGTGCGATTCGGATAGGCGGACAGCGGCGCCTGATCGAATGAGATCTTGCGACCGACCATCATCTCCGCCAGTTGGGCCGGACTCGTCTCCGAGATGTTCACCGTTCCGATGTTTCGGCCAGCGCGCAGCACCGTCGCCCGATCCGCCAGATCCATCGTCTCGTTCAGCTTGTGCGTGATGATGATGATCGTCTTGCCCGCCTGTTTCAATTCGCGCAGCACGCGGAACAGATCCATGACCTCAAGCGGCGTCAGGACAGCGGTAGGCTCGTCCAGGATGAGAATATCCGCCTGCCTGTAGAGTGCCTTGAGGATCTCGACCCTTTGCTTCGTGCCGACCGGCAGATCTCCCACCTTCTGCCGCGGATCGACCTTCAGTCCGTAGGTCGCCGACAGCTGCTCCACCGCCTGAACCGCCCCGGCCATATCGAAGAACATGCCTTTGCGCTTCTCGTAGCCGAGGACCACATTCTCCGCCACCGTCAGCGAATCGATCAGCATGAAATGCTGATGAACCATGGCGATGCCCAGCTTGATCGCAACCGATGGATTGTCGATCTTCTGCTTCACGCCGTTGATCCGTATCTCCCCTTCATCGGGCTGCTGCATGCCGTACAGGATCTTCATGAGCGTCGTCTTGCCTGCCCCGTTCTCGCCGAGCAAGCTGTGAATTTCTCCGGACCTTACGGTGAAGGTGATTGAATCATTCGCTGTCGTGTTGGCGAAACGCTTCGTAATTCCGTGTAATTCTACAGCGTACATACCGACTATCCTCCATTTTCGCCGCCAGGTTAATATGTCTCATTATATAAAAATAAGGGTATGGATGCCATACCCTTATCTGTTCACAAGCACAGGCTGTTACTTGGAAGCCAGGAAAGCGTCAACTTCATCCAGCGTGGCAGGTACGGTGATCTCGCCGCTGATGACCTTCGCCTTCAGATCTTCGACAACGTTGATGATATCTTGCGGGATCTCGATCTGTCCGCCGTCGATGCTGTAATCGACACCTTCATCGGCGAGGCCAAGAGCCTGAAGACCAGGCTTCCAGGTGCCATTGATCACATCCTGAATATTGTTGTAGATCGTGTTGTCAAGACGCTTCAGCGTACCGACGATCATGTTGTCCGGTTCTTGTGCAGGGGTCATATCGCCGCCGATCGACCACTTGCCCTTCTCCTTGGCTGCCATGAAGACGCCGTTGCCGGAACCGCCAGCTGCCGCATAGACAACATCCGCGCCGCTCTCGTACATCGACAGGGCCATTTCCTTGCCGAGGTTCGGGTTCGCCCATTCGTTGGTGTACTTGTAGATGACTTCGACGGACGGATCCACATACTTCGCACCAGCGATGTAGCCGGACAGGAACTCGTTGATCAGCGGGATGTCCATGCCGCCGAGGAAGCCGAGCTTCTTCGTTTCCGACTTCAGAGCGGCCAGTGCACCGGCCAGGAACGAGGATTCATTGGACTTGAAGATGGCGGATGCGACATTGTCCACATCTCCTTCGAATGCCTGGTCGATCAGCAGGAACTTCTGATCCGGGAATTCGGCCGACACCGTCGTGATCGCATCCAATTGGTCGAAGCTGATGCCGACGATCAGGTCATACTCGCCGGTGCTTGCAAAGTCGCGATGGAAGGTTTCGAACTCGGAGATGGCTTGCGGCTCCACGTAGTCGTATACGATGCCGAGCTCATTCTTCGCGCGTTCGATGCCGGCGTATGCCGTGTCATTGAAGCTGCGATCGCCCAGGCCGCCTGTTGCGAATACGATCGCCACCTTGGCCGGAGGCTCGCTCGAACCAGATCCCGCTTGTCCGCCGCTTGTCTGCTCACTGCCGCCAGATCCGCTGTTGGACCCGCTGTTTGACTCGTTCTGGTTGTTGTTGCCGCCGCATGCCGCGAGGAACATCGCCAGAACCATGATCATGGAAACGATCATCCATACTGTCTTTTTCTTCACTTCTCTCTTCCTCCCTAATCCTTTTCTTGTCAATGCTCATCTATCAACCAGCGTCCGGGACGCGGATTGAACCACCATTCTGCGCATCGTCATTCGAGGACCGCAGGTCCGTGAAGAATCGCATGCTGCGCTGACCGAATCAGCGAGCAGCCTGCAAGGCAGCGTCGAGCAGCATCTCGTAAGCCTCATCGTTCTCTTCGAGATATTGATCCAGGGCATCGATCTCCTCCTCCGGACCGGATTCATCCAGGAAATGGAGCGAATAGCCCCAGTCTCGGCCGTCCTTGCTGTGGAACACGATCTCGTAAGGCTCCTTGTGATCCTTCACCGCAAATTCGACCTTGCCCAGCCAGCCGTCCTCATCGGTCCGACTCATCACGACATTTCTAATCATAATCTCCATGGTCGCCCTCCATCAAGTATGAATCTTCCCTAGTATGCGCAAGTAAGCGCTTATTCACACGATATTTCACATTTTTGACACAACATCGCGGCGTTTTCCGTACATTCCACCCGGGACTACACCTGAATGTTCAGCAAATAAATCACCGCCGTCACCGTTATGATGCTGAATAGCGTCGAGACGAACACGGCCTGCGAAGCAAATTCCTGTTCGTTGTCAAACTCCACCGCCAGCAGGACGCTGCTGAGCGAAGTCGGCACCGCCGAGGAGACGATCAGCGCAGCCCCCATAAGTGAAGGCAGATCGAGCAGCCAGACGATCAGCCAGGCGAGCAGCGGCCCCGCGATCAGGCGCAGTGTGGTCGACAGGCTGACATCGATGGCCAGCGACTTGCTCAGCTTCCAGGACATGCTTCCCAACTGCGCCCCCAACGTGAGCAGCGCCATGCCGATAAACGCATCCGACAGGTATCCGAGCGGCGTCTCGATGAATGACGGAAGCGGAATCTGCAGGATGCGCATCAGGAAAGCGATCGGGATCGCATAGATGACCGGCATGGAGATGATCGTTTTCCATATGTCACGCAGGTTCGCCCGATGCGCGTTGACACTGTATATGCCGTATGTATTGGGAATCAGGGATTGCATCATCATAATGATAACCTGAATCGACAAGGTATAGGCATTGCCCGCGAACGCCAGCTGGTTGAGCGGGATGCCGTAATTGGCGCTGTTGTAGAACAGGACGCTGTTGCGCATGGAGGCTTTCATCCCGCCCTTGTATCCTCTGAGCCGGATGACGATCTCCACCAGGATATATTGCGCGATCATGAAGAGGAAGAAGAACAGCAGAACCTGCCCGATCACAGCCACTTCAATCTCTGTCGTGTACAGCAGCTTGAAGATGATGGCCGGTGAGAACACGTAGAAATTCAGCTTGGTTAACGTCTTGATGTTTAGCGAGAACACCTTCTGCATGAGGATGCCGAGGGATGCCATGATCGTGAGTGGTAGTACGTTGTTGACCAGGATATGCAGAAAGATCGTCATGCTGTACGCTCCGTTCTGTATACGTATGTCATAATCTGTCACTCATCTACTAACTATAATCCTATTGTTCCATTCTTTCAATCATGATGTCAGATTTGCAGTGATCAAAGTTCTTGAATCGGCAAGCAAAAAACGTAATCCCCCGTCCTCGTGCATCGCCGGTTCGTCTCTCTTCCCCATGACCGGATGCCGCGGATGAGGAGCACGGTCCCGTTACACCGGGATATGCAGCAGGCTGATGACAACCGACACCGTGACAATGCTCAGCAGCGTGGAGAAAAACACAGCCTGGGAAGCGAATTCCGGTTCATTGTCATATTCCACGGCCAGGAGAACGCAGTTGAGACCGGTCGGAACAGCGGACGAGACGATCAATGCCGCTTTCATCAGGGACGGCAGATCCATGAGCGAGACGATCAGCCAGGCGATCAGCGGTCCTGCGACCAGGCGCAGCCCGCTGGAGATGGCGACATCGACCGCCTGCGCCTTCCTGATCTTCCAGGACATGCTCCCGAGCTGGACCCCGAGCGTGATCAACGCGGTTCCGAGGAACGCGTCCGACAGATAACCGATCGGCGTCTCCACGAAGTCCGGGATCGGGACATCATAGGCCCGCATGAGAAAAGCCAGCGGGATGACATAGATGACCGGCATGGAGATGATCGTCTTCCAGATGTCGCGGAACCTCGCGCGATGGGCATTGACGAGATAGACGCCGTACGTGTTGGGCACCAGGGACTGCATCATCATCATGAGCACCTGGATCGACAGCGTGTAGGGATTTCCGGCGAAGGCGAGCTGGTTCAGGGGGATTCCGTAATTCGCGCTGTTGTAGAACTGCACGCTGTTGCGCATCGTCGCGATCATCCCGCCCTTATACCCTCTGAGCCAGATCACAAGCTCGAGCAGGAGAAATTGCGCCAGCATGAAGACAAAGAAAAAAATCAGCGTATGGCTGATTACGGACAAGGCTATATCTGTAGTATACAAGGATTTGAAAACGACGGCCGGTGTGAACAGATAAAAATTAAGCTTGGTCAATGTTCGGATATCCAGGGAAAATGCCTTCTGAATGAGGATGCCGAAAACAATCATCATCGTCAGGGGGAGCACATTGTTCACGAGGATGTGTGCGAAAACAGACATGCGATACGCCCCATTCCATTATTTGAATGTCCCAAAGAAGTGAACAACATTAACTATAGACCTGTTTTTCACTTCTTTCAATCCTGCGGTGAGATTTGGTATGATCGTAATGATAACCATCGTAAGCATCACATTACACAATGAAGTCCGTTCGGACAGAAAGGACCGTGACCCATGGGCGTCAGATTTAATCGGGAATACAGGGACATCAGTGAGGAATTGACTCGAGCGATCGAGACCATCGAGGATTGTTACGAGTTTCTGGAGATGGAACGTGAAGACTGGCTGGACATGGACCGCGAGGAAAGACACGAATGCGTGCGCACGCTGTCCGATGATATCTTCTATGCCCTTGGGACGGAGAAGATCGTCAGCGTCGGTTCCGGCACCGTGGAATATGACGCGTCCAGGCACCGGATCATGGTGACCGCCTCCCCGCAGATCACCCATATCATCATGCTGATCTGAGGCTGCCACACCTCAAGCTACAGCTTGAACCTTTCGATCTGGTCCCAGAGCTGCTCCTTCATCAGGATCTCCTTCTGCCTGGGACCGATCAGGTCAAAATGCGGATACTCGTCCCGCATATGAATGTAGGCCGGATTCAACTGATGGCTCAGGCACCAGTTCCTGAGCTTCCGGATATCCCGGCAGCCCACCTTGGTGACGGTCCTGATGCCGGGAAACCGTTCATCCACCCAATAATGCGTCAGGAACGCGATCTCGCCGCGGCTGACCTTGCTCTTCCAGGCGGCGAGCTGCTGTCTGTTCACTCCGAATGCCATTCTCCCGCTCTCCCTTACCGTTCATTGTTGCCGTTCATCTCACGCTTCCGGGATGATCCCTGAGCCAGGCGAGGATGTCGTCGATCGTCCGGACCGGCACGATATTCAGCTCCTCCGCTCCCCGGCGAGCTTCCTCCTCCTGCCCGCTCGGCACGAAGAACACATCCGCTCCGCTCCTCGCGACCGTGAATGCCTTCTGCCTGATCCCGCCGATCGGGCCGATGGAGCCGTCCGCGCGTATCGTCCCCGTTCCGGCCACCCGGTTGCCATACGTCACTCCGCCAGGCGTCAGCTGGTCGATGATCGTCAGCGCCAGCATCGCGCCATGCGAAGGTCCCCCTTCATGCAGCATATATTCGGTAAACATCACCTCACGCGGCACGTCAAACTCCACATAGTCCGAGATCTGGATGCCAATGACCGCCCGTGAGGGATCGCTCTCGGACGGAACGGTGTCAAGCTGAAGCCGCTCCTTCCTGCCCTCCCGTCGCACCTCCAGGCTGACAGCATCCCCAGGACTGACGGCCAGCATGAGCTGCTGCAGGTCCTCGATGCGGCTCACCGGATGCCCGTTCAGCTGGACGATGATGTCCCCCGGCTCCAGTACCCCTTGCGCAGGGCTGTCCTTCAGGACAGCATTGACGAAGACGCCCAGGTGGATCGCCCCCTGACCGATGCCCGCCCGCTCGAGCCCGATCGCCGCCGCCACGCTGTTGGCATCCTGTTTCATGACCCGCACGACCTGGTTGTATTCGCCCAGCGACATGCCCAGGTCCTCTGTCCTGGAGAACTCATAGTTCGGGAACAGTCGGGCGTACAGCCAGTCCACAGGAAAGGCCGGCCGCTCGAAGATCAGCACGCCGGAGATCCGGCCGTGCGGCTCCCCTCCGGCCACATGGGCGTAGCGATTCATATTCATCGTCATCCCGGGATAGGTTACGAGATAGGGCGTCGGACACAGCAGGAAGACCACGCAGATGATCGAACCGGCCGCCCAGAGAACGCCGCGTGTCGGGAAGGAACGCCGGCTGTGACGATCGGCAAGAACAAGATCGACCAGCACGGAGATCCAGGCCACGCCGAGACCGATGCCCAGTGCCCAGTATTGCCTGGGTGCCACAAGGATCGTGATGCCGGTGGTGAGCGATGAGGCGATGACGATGCCCCGCAGGATGGCTGTGCCGGGGCCTGGACGGGTACGCCAGGAGATCAGTGCCGAGGCGGCCCACAGCAATGGGATGAGCGATGTCAAGGAGATGAGGACATGGACATAATCGATGAGAAAGACATCTCCGGGCAAGCGAAGCGGGTCGATCACCCACAGCAGCTCGCCAATGATGATGACGATGGGCAAGAGAACCAGTCCAGTCCTGTAGCCGGTGCTCAACCAATTTCCATTCACGTGTGCGGGTCCCTCCAAGCGCATGCTGCGTCATTTGCCTATCCTGATGATACCTTGTTTGTCCCTCGTTCGTCCATATGGCGGAGCGGACTTCCATCCCCGGCCAGTCGATGAGGAATAACGAGCCTGCATGTCTGGCTATATTAGTAGAATCAGCACCTTGCATCGGAAGATTTATTCAACCGAGGCACCATGCCCCATTTCATGTCAGATTGATTGACATCATATTGATTTTTTCGCGGGCAACATGTCGAATTTTCGAAAAAATTCTAGTCGAAAACTTTGCCATCTGCTATGATTTATACGATTTGAAATTGAATTTTACATATGAGGAGGAAGTCCCTTGAGTCGTGAAATTCAAGTCCATGAACGTCCGCCCTTTGTGCAGACTTTGCCGCTGAGTCTGCAGCACCTGTTCGCGATGTTCGGCTCCACCGTCCTTGTGCCGATCATCTTCAAGGTGGATCCGGCGACGATCCTGCTGATGAACGGCATCGGCACCCTGCTGTACCTGTGGTTGTGCAAATGGCAGATTCCTGCCTATCTCGGCTCCAGCTTCGCTTTCATCTCGCCAGTGCTGTCCGTCCTCGGAGATAACCCCACGGCCAACTATCCGAAGGTGCTTGGCGCCTTCATCGTGGTCGGCGTGATCTTCGTCCTGTTCGCGCTGCTCATCAAGGCAGTCGGCACCGGATGGATCGACGTCGTCTTCCCGCCCGCGGCGATGGGAGCGATCGTCGCCATCATCGGCCTCGAGCTGGTGCCTACGGCCGCCAACATGGCGGGCTGGATCCGACCGTCCGACCTGGACCCTGCGGTCAGCTGGTCGCCAGATCCGAAACAGGTGACCGTATCCATCTTCACCCTCGCGGTCATCATCCTGGGCAATGTGCTGTTCAGAGGGTTTATGAAGATCATCCCGATCCTGATCGGTTTCGTATCCGGCTATATCCTCGCCTGGGCGATGGGACTGGTCGATTTCTCCAATGTGGAGTCGGCCAGCTTCGTCTCCCTGCCGACCTTCACCTTCCCGCAGTTTGACTTTGACGTCATCCTTGGGTTCACGCTGGCGGCGCTGGTCGTCATCGCCGAGCATATCGGCCATCTGTTCGTGACCGAGGGCATCGTGAAGAAGCCGCTCTCCAAGGAGCCTGGCCTGCATCGTTCGCTGCTGGGCAACGGCCTGTCGACGATCCTGTCGGGCTTCGTCGGATCGACGCCGAACACAACCTACGGCGAGAACATCGGCGTCATGACGCTGACGCGCGTCTATTCGACCTGGGTCCTCGCCATCGCCGCCGTGTTCGCGATCATCCTGTCCTTCTTCGGCAAGCTGTCGGCGATCATCTCCGCCGTGCCGAATGCGGTGCTGGGCGGCGTCTCCGTCATGCTGTTCGGCGTCATCGCCGTGGCGGGCATCCGCATGCTCGTGGAGTCGAAGGTGGACTACAGCAAGCCGAAGAACCTGATCCTCACCTCGATCGTCCTCGTCATCGGCCTGAGCGGCACGAAGCTGACCATCGGCTCGACGGAACTGAAGGGCATGGTCCTGGCCACGATCGTCGCCATCTTGCTCAGCCTGCTGTTCAAGCTGTTCGAAGTGCTCAGATGGAACAACGACCAGGATGAGCAGGAGCAGGCTCACTCATAATTATGCACATGCGCACACTGGAAACAGGCGGTTCAGGGCTCTGCCCCGAACCGCCTGTTATCAGTTATGGGTCAGCGAGTGCAGCTGCTGCGCGCATTGGCGGATGCGCCTCACATAGTCCTTGATCAGTTCCTGCACCTCTTCCTGACGCTCATCGATGTGCTGGCTGCCCCGCTGGACGTCGTGCAGCTCCACCTTTATCTCCCGATCATCCACGTATTCGGCGCGGAAATCGAGACTGTACATCTCGTGACCGGCAACGTCGATATGGATGACGAGCGACTTCCGATTCGCATCCGCTTCGTCCAGATGAACCTCACAGCCATCTCCCGGCTGCAGCAGTCCGGGCAGGGTCTCCCGCCAGGTGCCCAGCATACGCTCACCCGTTATGGCTGGCAAATCTACCGTCATGCATACCCTCCTCGTCGTTTCAATGCCGTCGTGACAGGGCTTCCATCAGACCCGATCAGGCATGCTGCAGGGATGTTTTCAGATACGATCTCAGCATCCAGACCGTCTTCTCAAAGGAAGAGGCCAGCCCGGTATACAGATCGGCGGTCGACGGGTCATGGTTGGATTCCGAGATCTGGATCCCCTGCTTCAGTTCCTGCGCCAGCTGGTGATAATCACGCTCCAGCTGTTTCACCATCTGCTCGGCTGTTTCTCCCTTATTGGCTTCACTGATCGTGGCAAGATCGATGAACTCCTCCATCGTGCCTGCCGGCACACCGCCGATCGTCAGGATCCTCTCGGCGATCTCATCGATCACAGGCGGGAGTTGCTCATACAGCTCCTGAAACTTCGCATGCAACTCGAAGAAATGTTCTCCGCTGACATTCCAATGATAATTTTGCACCTTCACATACAGCACATTGCAATTGGCAAGCTGCTGGTTCAGATGAGCGATTACCTGGTTCATAATGCTTGTCTCCCTTTTGCCATATAGGTTGCTCGGAACCTATTATGCCTGGGCGCAAGGAAGATTATTCATTGAAACAGGCGCAGGAGCAGGATGCCGGCGAAGGCGAAGATGATGCCGGTGAGCTCGAGTCTGCTGAACCTGGCTCTGCTCGTGATTCGCGTATAGAACAGGATCATCAGCACGTTCAGCGCCACGACGGCCGAGACGAGCCCGGTTACGCCCAGCCGGAATGCCGGCAGGATGAAGATCATCCCGGAGACGTTCGTCAGACCGACGACCAGCCCCCAGACAAACACCTTCTTCAAGGGCCAGGACGCTGCGGCTTGCGCCTTGCGATCCGCGAACGGCTGCACGCCGTCGCTTGCGGCTGCCGCCAGAGCTGGCGCGCGTGTGGGCGCTTTCAATCGGCGGTTCACCAGCAGCCAATTGCCGAGGAAGAGCAGCGATCCGGTCACGAACATGAAGAACAGGGTCGGCAGCACATCGGCCTCAAGCAGCATCGCCTGCTTGCCCATCGTATCATTCAGGCCGAAGAACAGCATCGCCAGCAGGCCCCATTTGAGCCCTTGCAGATTGCTGATCGACATGTCTCCCGAGTATTGGATGCACAGCACTCCGGCGACGATGATCACCATGGCGATCAGCTGCCAGACGGTCAGCGTCTCTCCCCACAGCAGATAAGCCAGCAATGCCACCACGATCGACGGCAATCCGGTGAAGATGGCGACGATCGAGGCTTTGCCCACGGCGAATCCTCGGTACATGCTGGCATTGGCGGAGAAAGAGAACACGCCCATCAGGAGACCGATCAGCACCGACCAGGACCATTCATGCCCTGCTGCGTATGCGCCGATCAAACTGACGACAGCGCCGGACAGAAATACCGCGAACAGCATGAAATTGCGGTCGATCGGCCGCTGCGACGTCCAATGGTACAGAATCCCCCTGAGTCCGAAGCATAGTGCTGCAAGCAATGCATAAACGAGCCACATCCTGAGCTACCACTCCTGTCAAGTTGATATCACACGGCTTGCGGCGCCGGGTCCTGTCGAGGACCCGGCGCTGCAATGAGAAAAAAGCTGCCCGAGTTCTCCTCGAACAGCCCTTATAGGATTGTCACTGATGGAACCGATCGATGATCGCTTATTGCTTGTCCGCGTATTCGATCTTCGCCTTTTCTCTTACTTCGGTCATCCATGTCTGCATGAGTTCATACAGCTTCTGGTCCTCGAGGGCAGCGATGATCTTGTCGCGCGATTCCTCCAGGGTAGCCACCGATTCGGCCTTGTGGTCGGTTTTTTTGATGATGTGATAGCCGTACTCGGTCTTCACCGGCTGCTTGGTCACCTGTCCAACCTCCATCGAGAAAGCAGCATCCTCGAATTCCTGGACCATGCGGCCGCGGGCGAAGTAATCCGTATCCCCGCCTTTGGCAGCCGTTCCCGTATCGGTGGAGCGCTCCTCGGCGAGCTTGGCGAAGTCCGCGCCCTTGTTCAGTTCAGACACGATCTCCAGCGCCTCTTCCTCCGTTTCGACCAGGATATGGGATACGCGAACCTGCTCCGGCGTTGTGAACTGGTCTACATTCTCGTCGTAGTACGTCTGGATGTCCTCATCGGTGATGTTGATCTGCGGCGAGAGGATCTTGCGGATGGCTGCCTGCTGCGAGCCGATCTTGCGCACGTCCTCCTCCGTATATCCATAATAATAGACGAACATCTGGATCATATCGTCAACGGTCATGTCGCTGGCTGCTGCCTGTCTCTCCAGCTCCGCGTCGATGTCCGCATCCGTGATGGTGATGTTGCTCTTCTTCGCTTCCTGGTTGATCAGCTCCTCCGTGATCAGGCTATCGAGCAGGGAGCTGCCTCCTTGACGGTACATTTCCTCGTAGAGCTGGTTCTTCGTAATCTTCGTGCCATTGACCGTCGCCACAACATCCGACATCCCGCCTGATCCCTTGCCGAAGGGGTTGACGATCAGCGAGATGATCAGAAGGATCAGCAGGATTCCGGAAACCCCCATCCATATATATGAGGATTTGTTTGAATTTGCGGTGAGTTCATTCATTTAATCCGTTTTCCTTTCTTTTCTTTCATTTTGGTCTTGTCCGACTTCATCAACTATAACAGAACTTTATTAAATGTACATTAAAAAATCAATACGGAAGTGAATTTTCTGTCCTGTCGTTATGGTCATGCATCCACTTCATGCCGCGAATGACGCGAATGGATGGTGGCGCCTGATTGGTTATGCTAAAATGAGGATTGTATTCATCATTCCACCGGAGGTTATCGGATGCAACAGGAACAGATCATCATCATCGGCGCAGGTCCCTGCGGCATAGCCGCAGCCATCGAGCTGAAGAAGCTCGGACTGTCGCCGCTTGTCATCGAGAAAGCAAGCATCGTACACTCCATATATCAATACCCGACTTATATGCAGTTTTTCAGCACGGCGGAGAAGCTGGAGATCGGCGGCGTGCCGTTTACGACGCCCAATGACAAGCCGACGCGCATCGAGGCGCTCACCTATTACCGCAAGGTCGCGCAGCATCATGAGCTGCGCATCCATCAATATGAGGAGGTGACCTCTGTCACGCCCGATGCCGGACAGTTCATCGTCAGGACCAAGCCGATGAACGGCGAACCGCGGGTGTATCGCGCGGAGCGGGTTGTCGTGGCGACCGGATATTTTGACAATCCCAACATGCTGGGCATACCTGGCGAGGACCTGCCCAAGGTCAGCCACTTCTTCCGCGAAGCCCATCCGTATACCGGCACGAGAACGGCGATCATCGGCGGCAACAACTCGGCGATCGACGCGGCGCTGGAGCTGATGCGCACGGGCGCCGAGGTGACCGTCATCTATCGCGGAGAAACCTACTCCGGCAACATCAAGCCATGGGTCCTCCCCACGTTCAGGAGCATGGTCGAACAGGGCCGGATCCGGATGATGTTTCGCTCGCAGGTGACGCGCATCAACCCGGATTCCATCGTCGTGACAACGCCGGACGGCGAAGTGGTGTTGCCGAACGACTTTGTGCTGGCGCTGACCGGCTTCCGCCCGGACCGCAAGTTCCTGGAACACACCGGCGTGGAGATGGATGACGAATCCGATCGGCCGGTGTACGATCCGGAGACGATGGAGACCAATGTCAAGGGACTGTATGTGGCCGGAGTCGTCGCGTCGGGCAGGAACGCTAATGAGATCTTCATCGAGAGCGGACGCTTCCATGGTCATCTGATCGCCGAGCACATCCGCTCCACGATGCCGAACTGAGGTGACCCATGAGCAAATCGCATGCCAAGCCCGGTACATCCCGGCATCACCGTCAGGACAGGCAACACGGCGCCAGGGCGGGAGATGGACGAACGAAAGCCAGGGACGGGAAGGAAAGGGCCGCCCATGGCTCCAGGAACAGACAGGCGCCGGGGAAACAGGCGGCCGCCGAACGGCGCCTGGGCCCCGCCGACCATCGCCGGATGGCGATCAAGCCGGCTACCCGGGAGCTCCCCGTGCAGTCCACGCCGCTCCCGAAGCAGGCCCAGCCCCTCCCTCCGCTTCAGGTGAACGGGAGGAGAACGGCCGAATGGTACGTCATCAAGCTGCCGGATGCTGTCAAGGACGCGCCCGTCGGACAGATTCTGCGCAGGCTGCCGGTTCCGCCCAAGATCGCGGACAAGCTCCTGGCTGAACGAGGGGTCATGAAGCAACGGGACAAGCTCAGCCTTCGTCTGTTCCCCGAAGAGTCGCCCGAATTCGTGGCACAGTGGAGCGATCTGAATATTTTGTATGAAGACGAGTTCACGCTGGTCGTGAACAAGCCTGCCGGGCTTGAGATCTATCCCAGTTCCAGGGGGCAGACCGGCACTCTCGCCAATCATGTCGCCGCCTACTACGAAAGCACCGGCCAGGCTTGCCGCGTCAGGCATATCCACCGGCTGGACAAGGAGACCACCGGTCCCGTCATCTACGCCAAGAACGAGCTTGCGCACTACATCTACGACCGGGACATGCGCGAGAAGAAGATCGAGCGCATCTATCTTGCCGTGGTGGAAGGCATCCTGGACAAGCGTAAGGGAACGATCGATCAGCCGATCGGCAAGGATCGCCACCATTCGACGCGGCGCCGCGTCAGTCCGACCGGCGAACGCGCCGTCACCCATTATGAGGTCGTGGAGACCTTCCGGGATCACACACTCGTGCGGCTCAGGCTCGAAACCGGGCGCACGCATCAGATTCGCGTTCATATGTCCGCGATCGGACACCCGCTGGCCGGGGACGGCATGTATGGCGGCATGCGAACCTGGATCAGCCGACAAGCGCTGCACGGTGAGCAGCTGTTGTTCAACCACGCCTGGACCGGCAAACGGATCGCCGTCAACGCTCCGCTGCCCGACGATATGCGCGAGCTGCTGGAGCAGCTGCGGCAACATGCGGCAAGATAGCAGGCCCGCGGGTGAATCCCGCGATGGACCGGGCGTTCATCCCAATATCATTTTATAGATGGAGGCACTTTGACAGATGCATAAACGCTTTGCCCTGGAGGCGGTCATGATCGCCATATACGGACAATTGCTTATGCCGGACCGACCGGTCGAATACTATATCCCGTACTCAACGGTCCTGGAGCTGTATGATTTCAGGACGGATGAACAGCCGTTGATGCCGGACCCGCATGAGGATGAGCATGTGAGGACGAAAATCGATGAGATGATCCGTTTCTTCGAGGAGCCGCTCAATCGCAAGAAGATCGAGCGGGCTCTCACCGCCCCCTGGCGCAAGGCTTCCTTGCTCGTGAACGACCTGGTGACGTTCCAGGTCGTCTATGCGATCGACAATGCGCAATATGGCGAGCATCTGGACCCGATCGAGACGGAGCTGGTCCTGACCGGCATGATGGAGAAGATCCCGATCCTCACCGACCAGCTTGATTTCATCGACAAGGTGATCGAAGCGGAGATTCCGGTTCAGGTGTTTGATATCGAGGACTATGAATATGCGCTGGAGCTCCCGGATGCCGAAACGATCGATGATCTGTAAGGAAGTCAGCCAGTGAGGCCCTCTTTCTCGATGATGTGGTTCAGGAGTCCGCGGCAGCCGTCCTGGACCATCGCGAACACTTCCTCGAAGTTGCCCGTGTAGTACGGGTCCGGCACATCGCCGGAAGCGGACTTTGAAGCGAAATCAAGGAGCTTGCCGATGTGCGGGGCGCGGGAAGATCCGCCGGCGCGTGCCGCCTGCTCGGCGATGCGGCGCAGATCCCTGAGATTCTGCTCGTCCATCGCGATGATGTAATGGCTGTCGGCAAAATCGCTTCCCGCCACCTGTCTGGCGCGAATGTTCTCATAACTGATGTTGTTGCTGTCAAGGATACGACGGGTGCCGCGATGAGGCGGTTCCCCGACGTGCCAGTCGCCGGTGCCGGCCGAATCCACCACGATCCGGTCGCTCAGTCCGGCCTCCTGGACGTAATGGCGGAACACCGCCTCGGCCATCGGGGAGCGGCAGATATTGCCCAAACATACGAACAAGACACGAATCATGCGATTATCTCCTTTTGTTGCCTGATTGGTTGACAGACAGCAGGAGGCGTCTGGATAGACTCGCCATCCTGCTGACGCATTTCATTTTACCATAACGCGAACGCCGGAGGTTGATCAACATGGAACGTCAGATCTTGCTGTTCGATCTGGACGATACGCTGATCCATTGCAACAAATATTTCCTGGAAGCGATCGATGCGTTCGCCGATATGCTGCTGGATTGGTTTCAGGGAGCCGATGTTTCGGCTGAAGCGATCAAGGACAAGCAGCACGAGCTGGACCTGTCCTACGTGGAGAAGGAAGGCTTCGTCCCCACCCACTTCCCGCAATCGCTCGTCATGACCTACCGCTGGCTTGCCGATCGGCTTAACAGGCCCGTGCGGGACGAGCATATCGAGCGGCTGACGCAACTGGGCATGAGCGTCTATGAGAAGGAGATCGAGAGCTATCCTCACATGAACGAGACGCTGCTGGAGCTGCAGGACCAGGGCCATCTGCTCTGCCTGTATACGGGCGGCGATGCGCTCATCCAGCAGAAGAAGATCGAGCGGATCGGGCTCAGGAGATTCTTCCGGGACCGCATCTTTATCGAGCGGCACAAAAATGTGGAGGCGCTGGCGAACATACTGAAGCGGGAACGCTTCCCCCGGTCGAGCACCTGGATGATCGGCAATTCGATCCGGACGGATATCGTTCCCGCGCTCAAGAACGGCATTCACGCCATCCATATCCCCGCTGAGAGGGAATGGTCCTTCAACATCGTGCCGGTCGACGTGCAGCCGAGCGGCGCCTATCTGGCGGTCAAGCAGCTGCGGAACATCCCGGAGGCGATCAGGCAATATTGGGATTGCTGTCTAAGGCACTTCCGCTCACCCGGCGCTCCGTGATGCCGCCTCAACCGCTCCTCCACCCGACGCTCCATGATGCTGGTCTCCTCCCGTTTTCACCCGGTGACCCGCGTTGCTTCCTCAGTCATGTCCGCCCATCTGATACTCCGTGATCAGGCGGAAATGCGGCTGCAGCGTCTCCGCCACGTTCGTGTAAATGGCGAACAGCCTGGCGTATCTGGCATGGTTGTCCATGTTCGGCTCATACTCGCGCACCGCGGGCGCCCATTGCTTCGCCTCATCCCAGCGCGAGATGTGTCCGGCGCTGCGCAGCGCCACCAGCGCCGCCCCGAGGCAGGACGCTTCCACGCTCTTCGGCACCACG
The DNA here is from genome assembly GCA_937957685.1 of uncultured Paenibacillaceae bacterium. Lineage (GTDB taxonomy): Bacteria > Bacillota > Bacilli > Paenibacillales > DA-C8 > Insulibacter. Next base: position 12,964 of record CALGAO010000103.1, on the reverse strand, counting down.
ACCTTGCGCCCGAAGATATCGGCCAGGATCTGCAGCCACAGCCCGGACTTCGCCAGACCGCCAGAGGCGTGGATCGGCGAATCGGCATGCTCTTCCCTCAGCACATTCTTGACCGCGTACAGGGCGAACACGATGCCTTCCAGGGCCGCCCTGAACATGTGCTTGCGCTGATGGCGGATCGACAGGCCGAAGAATACGGCGCGTGCACTGGCGTTCCAGTAAGGCGCCCGCTCACCGTTCAGGAACGGCAGGAACAGCAGACCCTCCGCCCCTGGCTCGACCTGGGCCGCCTCCTCCAGCACCTCCTCCAGCGTCAGCTGACTGCGCGTCATCTCCTCCACGAGCCATTGCAGGACGATGCCGGCATTGTTCGTCGCCCCGCCGATCGCGAAGCGATCTTCGGCCAGGGAGTAGCAGAACGTCCGGCCCAGCTCGTCGGTCAGCGGCGATTCGACCATCGTGCGGATGGCGCCGCTGGTGCCGACCGTTACCGCGATATCCCCCGCCGCCACCGCACCGACTCCGAGATTGGCCAGCACGCCATCGCTGCTGCCCACGACCATCCTCGTCATCGGGTCGATGCCGAGCCGCTCCGCGTACTCCTCCTTCAGGCCGGTCAGCGCATGCGTGACCGGAACCGGCGTCGACAGCTTGCTCGCCGGAAGCTCCAGCAGCCGCAGCACATCCTCATCCCAGCTCATGGTGTTCAGGTTAAACAGGCCGGTGGCGGAAGCGATGGAGTAGTCCACCACCCACTCGCCGTACAGCCTGTACAGGATGTATTCCTTGATCGACACGAACCGGGCCGCCCTTCGATACAGCTCCGGCTGCTCTTCCTTCATCCACAGCAGCTTGGTCAGCGGCGACATCGGGTGGATCGGCGTCCCCGTGCGGCGATAGATGGCCAGACCGTTCAGCTCCCGCTTGAGCTTCTCCGCCTGCTCGACGCTGCGTCCGTCCGCCCAGGTGATCGTCCGGGTCAGCGGCTGTCCCTGTTCATCCACGGCCAGCAGCGTATGCATCGCTGTGCTGATGCCGATGCCGACGATCTGCCCGGGGCGAACGCCGGACTCACGCACCGCCGTGCCCAGGGAGTACAGGAAGGCTTCGAGGAGTTCCTCCGGATCTTGCTCGGCCCAACCGGGATTCGGCTTGAGCAAGGGATACGTCTTCGACGCTTCGGCGATGATCGCTTTCTCTTCGATGGACCAGATGACACATTTGGCGCCGGTGGTTCCGATGTCGATGCCAATAACAACGTTGGCATTGATTTGCACGGCAATCTCTCCTTCTTGGTAACAGTGGTGGGTATCTCAATCTGTCAAGCGGGTGTTGTCGGGCGTGATCAGGCGTGATCAACGCCTGACCCGATCATAGACGCGGAACTCATGCGCATACGGATTGCGCTCGTCCGTCACGCCCGGCTCCGCAGTGAGGAGCTGCCAGTCCTCCTCCCGCAGCTCCGGCAGGAAGACGTCTCCGGCGAAATCCTCATCGATATAGGTCAGGTACAACCGGTCCGCTACGGGCAGGAACAGCGAGATGATCTCCGCCCCGCCGATCACGAACGCCTCTTCATGCTCCTTAACGGCGCGAAGCGTCTCTTCCACGGAGTGCGTGACGACGCAGCCTGCCGCGGGCTGATAGCTCCGGTCTCTGGTCAGGACGATGTTGAGCCGGCCATCCAGCGCCTTGCCGATCGACTCATGCGTCTTCCTCCCCATGATGATCGGCTTGCCCATCGTCACCCTGCGGAAATATTTCAGATCATTGGGCAGATGCCAGGGCAGGGCATTGTCCTTGCCGATCGTGCGGTCTCTGCCCATGGCCACGATAATCGAGAGCGTCGTCATTCTCTTCACTCCATCCGTTCAGTGTGCGGTCTAGACGGCGATGGGCGCCTTGATGCTCGGATGATATTGATAACCTTCAAAGGCAAAGTCTTCATACCGATACTCGAAGATGCTGTCCGGCTTGCGCTTGATGACGAGGCGCGGCAACGGATACGGCTCACGCGTCAGCTGCAGCTTCACCTGCTCGATATGATTCAAATAAATATGCACGTCGCCGCCCGTCCAGATCAGCTCGCCCGGTTCCAGGTCGCATTGCTGCGCGACCATATGGGTGAGCAGCGCGTAGGATGGGATATTAAACGGCAGTCCGAGGAACGTGTCGACCGAGCGCATCTGGAACATGCACGACAGCTTGCCGTTCGCCACATAGAACTGAAACGCATAGTGGCACGGCGGCAGCGCCATCTCGTCGACTTCCGCCGGATTCCAAGCGCTCACCAGATGGCGTCGCGAATCCGGATCGCGCTTGATCTGTTCGATGACGCGCGAGATCTGGTCGATCGTCTCTCCGCTCGGCGCGCGCCAGGTACGCCATTGGGCTCCGTAGACCCTGCCCAGATCGCCTTCCTCATCCGCCCATTCGTCCCAGATCGTCACGCCATTCTCCTTCAGATAGCGGATGTTCGTGCTGCCGCTGAGGAACCAGAGCAGCTCATGGACGATCGATTTGATATGCATCCGCTTCGTCGTCATCAGCGGGAATCCCTGGCTGAGATCGAACCGGAGCTGACGGCCAAATACCGAGATCGTCCCCGTCCCTGTCCGGTCTTCCTTCTTCGTGCCATGGGCCAATATGTCTTCCAGCAGATCGAGATAGGCTCTCATCGTCCACCTCCAGGTAATATGAAAAACTAATCACTTGTCCCATTATAGCAAATAATCCCGCCAACGGCACGATGATTCTCATCATCCGTCGGCGGGCCCCTTCATCAATCCATGCAGCAGAAACCGCTCATAAAGCGCCGGCACGGACTGAACGGCATACATCTTGTCCACGAGCTGTCCCTGCCGGATGAACGCCACGCAAGGCACGCTCCCGATCCGCCAGCTTCGGGCCAGCTGCGGCATCAGGTTGACATTGCCGGCATACAGGGGTAGCTGGTCATCCATCGCCATCAGCACCTCCAGCATTCTGCGCGCCGCCTGGCAGGTCCCGCACATGGGCGTGTGCAGGAACACCGCGCAGCTTGCCTGACTGTCCCCGGCCAGTCTCAGCAGCTGTACTTCGTTCAACTCTCGCATCAACTTGATCCGTCCTCTCCTGCTTCATCTGTGCTGCGGTTCATCCTTTTCTATTGTATCAATTTCGGCAAATGTTCGCACAATGTAAATGTACAAATTTCCAAGGAGGTCATGTGATGAAACGAATGCTACCAGGCATCCTGCTGACCGTTGGCGTGCTGGCGCTCATGTGGCCGGTTGTGTCCGTCCGCGCTTCGTTCATCGAACCCCGGCAACAAGCCGAGGATATCAGGCAGTTTGAAGCGAAGGTGCTGAAGCTGGCGGAAACCTATACTCCGGATCAGCTTGACATGTGGAAGCAGGAACTGGCCAGGAGAAACGAGCTGCGCTCCAAGCTGCTGAAGCTGAAGCATGAACGGAACATGCAGATGAAGCTGAATGAACAGAAGCTGGAAGCCCGGAATCAGCGGGAGAGCAACGTCGAGAAGATGACCGACAAGGACAAGCGAGACGATGCGTCCAGGAAGCATCACGCCTGGTCAGAGCGGCGCAAGCAGTGGAAGGAAGAAGGCAGGAAGCTGAGAAGCCAGCTCGATGAAGCCGTCAAGGCGGAGGACAGGGAGAGAATCGTCGCCGCCCTGAACGCGCTTCTGGACAGGCTCGTCGAGGGCAATGAGATGCTGGACAGACGCCTTCAGGAGCTGCAGGCGAACATGCCATAAAGTCAAGGAAGGGGATTGCCGCGTGCGGTAATCCCCTTCTGCTGCCAAAGGATGCGTCATGTTATTAACCGATCATCCGCTTGGACTCGGAAGCCTTGAGCGCTTACGCTTTCCACTTGATGTTGCAGCCGACGCTTGGTTTCTGCTGGTCGGAGACGGGCTGTCCGGAGAGCAGGGCGTCGAGCGCGGCGCGGATGTCCTTGCCCGTTACCGGCACCTCGTTGCCCGGGCGGGCATCATCCAGCTGTCCGCGATAGACGAGCGAGAGATCGCCGTCGAAGACATAGAAATCCGGCGTGCAGGCGGCCTCATAGGCGCGGGCAACCTCCTGCGTCTCATCCACCAGATAGACGAACGGGAAGGCTTTCTCCTGCGCAAGCTTCTTCATGTTCTCCGGAGAATCATCCGGATACGCCTTGTAATCATTGGCATTGATCGCGATGAACGAGACGCCTCGCGGGATGTAGTCATGCGCCAGCTGCAGGATGCCGTCAAGCACATGTCTGACAAATGGGCAATGATTGCAGATGAACATGATGACGGTGGCGCGGTCGGACTTCAGCTCGCCAAGCGTTTTGGTCTCTCCGGATACGACATCCGGCAGCGAGAAGTCCGGAGCCCTGGTGCCAAGCGGGATCATATTGGACGGTGTTCTGGCCATTAACAGATCTCTCCTTCCATCTTTTGCTTCCCCTATTATACCACAGGTTGACTCTGATCCAAGACGAAGCAGAGACGAATATCCGCGATGTCGATCCGGTCGCCGCTGCTGAGCGGTATGTCGGTAAAGGGCGGCAGCGCTTCTCCGTTCAGGCGGGTCCCGTTGCTGGAGCCCAGGTCACGGATCACATAGCCGCAACCTGTCCGTTTGATCTCGGCATGGATGCGCGAGAGTGCGGAGTTGTCAAAGGCCAGATCGGCGATCTTGCGGTCCCGTCCGATGATGAACGGCGTCCTGGTGATGCCGCATCGCTTCGTCTCCTGACCGGCTCCGAGTTGCTCGAGATATTCGAGCGTCGCCTCTTCCTCAAACTCCGCCTGTTGGCCCACCGGCACTGTGAATGGTTCCTCTTCATGCCGGACGGCCGGCTCCTCCCTGCCGCGGCCGCCGAAGGAGAACCATCGTTCGAACCAGCGTCTGCCGCGATCTGGCGAAGGAGTCCTGCCTGGCTGCGTCTCCTCCGCCCTTGCTTCGTATCGATCGATCCAGGAGATCAGCTTCTTCCTGAGTCCGTCGATCGTAAACATCGGGTCCTCACACCAGCGCATGATCTCTCCCGCGATTCCCCTGCCGCTTCCGCTGCGCGTCAGAAACAGGCAGAGCTGCTGGATGTCGCGCGCCATCCGCCCCTCGTCCCATGTCATCTCTCGATCCGGCCAGTAGACGAATTCGGCATCGAGCAGCTGCTCCTGGATGTAGATCAGCTGCGGATCGATCAGGCTGCGATTCTCGACCAGCAGATGATCGCGCAGCTGCGTGCAGAGATTGGCGACGTGCAGGATGAACTGCAGACAACGCTCCTCAGCCAGCGGATCCTGCGAACGCAGCCATTCGGTCAGCGGTTTGCGCCTTCCCACTGCGTACGTCGTTTCCGCGGTCCGGTCGGTCATCCGCATGTCGACAGGCAGCAAGCCCGGCACGCGCTGCGCACGAAGCATCGCGAAGTCGAGCCGATCGAGCCTCTCCTCCGGCATCTCGCCGATCAGGATCGTCTGTTCCCCCCGCCGGGCATAACGGAAACCGTATGTTGCGAGTCCGTTCACAGCGGCGGCACCTCCATCATCACCCAGGTCAGGATGAATCCGGGCAGCACCGCATACATGAACGGGAATTGAACGCGGCGCCCGGACTGATCCCTCCCCCCGTCGCGCACCCGGCGAGCGACGAGCACGAAGATGCCCATCGCAGCGGCGATCACCAGCGAACAGACGAGCACCGACAGGCTGACCTCGAGGCCGCCGATTGCTCCCAGGGCCACGAACAGCTTCACGTCGCCCGCTTCCACGCCTCTGCACAGATAGATGACGAGCAGCGCCGCCAGCGATCCGAACAGGCCGATGAACGATCGCGCGATCCCATCCGGACCGCTCATGATCGCATGCAGTCCCAGACCGGTCATCGCCATGGTGATCGTCAACCGGTTCGGAATGATCATCCTCGTATGATCCGTATAGAAGGCAATCAACACCAACAGGGAAAGGCATCCCCATACAAGCGCGTTCGTCATAACCCACACCCCCACCAGATACAGGCTACCTCTCATCTCCGATCCATAACCGCTCCCATGCCGCCGCCCGAAGGGTGACGGTGCGCGATACGAAGGGCACACGGATCGGCGCCTCGTACTCCGCCTCGAGCTTGACCATCGGCTCTCCGTCCTTGTCCATGAGCGGATAGGACAAGGCGCTCACCCTCAGTCGATCGCCTTCCATATGCCGCGGCAGATAATGCGCCACCAATGGCTGGAAGGCAGCCCTGACCGGCTCCGTCAACTCCTCCTCCAGCTGATCGGCGGCATCCAGAGCGAGCCTCACCGCTTCGCTCAGCGGCGCCGGGATCAGCTCCCCGTATTCCTCCAGCCAGTCTTCCACCTTCGTCTTGCCCGATTCAGCCTTGTCGTGCCATTCGTTCAGCTTCCGCACGAGCTCCGTCCTGGACATGGACTCCGTCAACAGATGCAGGGGATACGCCTGGACGGCGAGCTGATGCGCGGCCTGGCTGACAGCGGAACGAAGTCCGGCTTCCATCATGCTCAGCCGGATGAACGCGCCCAGCGCGATGATGAATGTCAGCAGGAGCGGCACGGCGATCGCCGCTTCCAGCGTGATGCTCCCCCGCTCGTTGCGGATCCGGACGTTCCGCAGCAAGATCAATAGTATCCCCATGCGGCCTCCACCCTCGTCTCATAGTGATAACGCCCGAGGAACAGCGACCTCAGGCTGCCGTTCGCCTGGCTCGTCCAATACGTATAATGGCCCCCCAGATCCAGGCCGGTGTTGAGCTCGATCAGCGCCTGCATCCGGCCCACGTGCGAGCCGCGCCAGTAGATCTGCCCGCACGCCTGGCAGCGCCAGAACGCCTCGTAGTAGCGCCGGGTCTTCGGCTGGAGCTGGTCGAGCACCGCCTCCTTCGGCACGGCTCCGTGACCCCGTTGCAGCGGATACAGCGCTGGAAGGCGGACGCGCTCCGGCGCACGCCGAAGCGCTGCACCACTTCGCGCAGCTGGGCCTCCGGCTCGGTGGCGCGGATGAACGCGCCGTACGTGACCGCGCTGCGCTTGAGCAGGCCGACGTCGCGGGTCAGCAGCACGCGCCGCTCGGCGCCGGCGACCTGCGACAGATACGCGTCGTCCTGGTCGTTGCTGTAGAGCGTATCGAAGCCGAGCATGCGCAGGTAGGAGGCCAGGCGCCCGAGGTGCACGTCGCAGACGAAGCGCAGCTCGGGCAGCGGCGGGCGCAGCGGGCGGGCCGGGGGCGGCCCGCCGTGCGGGTAGGCGTCGACCGTATCGCCGGGGGTCAGCCGGCAGGCGAAGTCGACCGGCGCCCCGTTGACCGTGAGCGCGGCGACCTCGGGGTGCGGCACCCCCGCCACCTCGACCACGTGCTTGACCGTCTCGTGGGCGGACCAGGGCAGGGTGAGCGGGCGCCCGCGCCGCGCGCGGGGCAGGAAGTCGTTCAGCGCGCCGTGGCAGCGCACGGCGACAGTGAGCTCATCCATACCTCGCCCGGCCTCACGCCTCGCTAGTCCAGCGGCATCCGCGCCGCGCTGGCCGTCTTATCGTCGCTGCTGAGATCGTGAGTCATCGGGTTGTAGCGCCCGCGCAGCTCGTCGATCACCGTCCCCTTCCAGACCGGCACCCCGACGAAGTAGGACGCCCGCCCGAGCAGGTGCGCCGTGATCGGCGCGGTCAGGAAGAAGAAGGTGATCGCCGCGATCACGCGGATGTTCACGCTGATGCCGGGGAAGTGGAAGGCGAGCGACAGCAGCACACAGGCGATGCCCAGGGTCGACGCCTTCGAGGCCGACTGCATGCGCATGAAGAGGTCCGGCATGCGCACCACGCCCAGCGCGGCGAGCAGCAGGAAGGTCGTGCCCAGCAGCATCAGCACATCGCTGATAATCTCATTCATCTCGTGCTCTCCGCTCGATATACAGTGCGAACGCGACCGTGCCGAGGAAGGCGATCAGCGCCAGCACGATCGCGACATCGAGAAACACCTGCTGCTCCGTGTCGATCGCGTAGACCGTCAGGAAGGCGGTTGACAGCACCGCGAACAGGTCGAGCGCCATCACCCGGTCCGGCAGGGTCGGGCCGCGCACCAGCCGGATGAACGCCATCACCATGGCGCAGCTCAGCATCGCAAAGGCGACCGTCTCAGTCGTGATACCGTTCATCGCAGCACCCCCAGCACGCGCCGCTCGAAGCCGTCCTTGATCTCCTTCCGCACCCTATCCGGCTTATCCGCGTCCATGATGTGCAGGTACAGCTCGCGGCGGTCCGACGAGATGTCGATCGCGAACGTGCCGGGCGTCAGCATGATCAGGTTGACCAGCAGCGTGATCTCCGCGTCGGTCTGGGCGTCGAGCGGGATGGCGACGATCCCCGGCCGGAGCGACGAGATCGGGCTCAGCACATCGATCGCCACCCGCAGGTTGGAGAGCACCATCTCGATCAGAAAGTAGACGAACAGGTCGAGGATGCGCCAGACCTTGCGGATGTAGCTGGGCCCCGACATGATCTGCTGGCTGAAGAGGATCAGCACAAAGCCGATGCCGAAGCCGCTCATCAGGTTGCCGGGCGAGAAGTCGCCCGACAGCGCGGCCCAGCCCAGCGCCAGCAGGATGTTTAGCAGCAGGCCGTTCATCGCTCAACTCCCAGCACAGCGGACATGTAGGCCGACGGATCGTAGAGCTGCAGCCCGGCCGCGCTCGCGAGCCGGAACGCGGGGCCGACCGCCAGCCCGAGCACCACGACCAGCCCGGCGAGCACCATCACCGGCAGCCACAGCGGCACGCTCTGGGCCGAGAGGCGCGGCACGGTGAGCGTGGTGCCGCGCGGGTTCGGCTTCCAGAAGACCTCGGACCAGATCCGCGTCACGGCGAGCAGCGTCAGCACGCTGGTGCAGAGCGCGGTCGCGACGATGCCGTACTGGCCGGCCTCGATGCTGGCCCGCAGCAGCGCCAGCTTGGCGAAGAACCCCGACAGCGGCGGCACGCCCGCCAGAGACAGCGCCGGCAGCAGGAACAGCACCCCGAACAGCGGCGCGGCGGCGTAGAAGCCGCCCAGGTTGCGCAGGTCATCGTCGGGAACGACCTGGTAGATGATGCCGGTGATCAGGAACAGCGCGGTCAGCACGATCATGTCCTCGACGATGTAGAAGACCGCGCCGGAGAGGCCGGCCGGCGTGTACAGGCCCAGCCCCATCACCGCGAACCCGATGTGGCTGACGATCAGGAAGGAGAGGATGCGGCGCATCTCGCTCTGCGCGAGCGCGCCCAGCACGCCGATGATCATGGTCACGCCCGAGGCGACGAGCACGATCGTGTGGGTGTAGCCGATATCGCCGACGAACACCAGTGTGAACAGGCGCAGCAGCGCGTACACGCCCACCTTCGTCAGCAGGCCGGCGAAGACCGCCGAGACGACCGGCGGCGGCGTGTGGTAGGCCGCCGGCAGCCAGAAGTGCAGCGGGACCACCGCGGCCTTGATGCCGAACGCCACCATGAACATCGCCGCGATCGCCGTCATGAGCCCGGGGTTCTCGGCCTGCGGCAGCACCCGCGCCAGATCGGCCATGGTAAGCGTGCCGACCTCGGCGTACAGCAGGCCCACCGCGACCAGGAAGAGCATCGAGGCGATCAGGTTCATCGCCACGTACTTGAGCGCGCCCTCCATCTGCGCGCGCTCGCTGCCCAGCGCCAGCAGCACGAACGACGCGATCAGCAGCACCTCGAACCAGACGTACAGGTTGAAGATATCGCCGGTCAGGAACGCGCCGCTCACGCCCATCAGCAGGATGAGCAGCAGCGGGTAGTAGCCGAAGCCCTCGCGCCGCGAGTCGATCGTCGCCAGCGAGAAGGCCACCGCCGCGAGGCCGACGCCCCCGGTCAGCGTGACGAGGATCGCGCTCAGCAGGTCGGCCACGAGGACGATGCCGAACGGCGCCGGCCAGCCGCCCGCCTCGAGCACCAGCGGGCCGCCCCGCGCGACCACCGCGACGAGCACGGCGCCCGTCACGAAGATCCCCGCGGCGCCCACCAGCGCGAGCACGCGCTGCGCCCGCCGCTGGTCGCGCAGCAGCAGCGCCAGCGCCGCCGTGAAGAACGGCACTACGATCGGGAGGATCAGCAGATTCGACATCTATCCGACCCTTTCCGGCTCTCCCACGACCACCGGGTCGTCGGGGTGCGACTCCACCTCTTCGTCGTAGGGCTCGGCCAGCTCGGCCGTCTCGATCGGCACCAGCGCGTCGGTGGCGCGCATCCTGTCGATGTCATCGGCCACGACGATCTGGTTGGTGCGGAACGCCAGGACCATCGTGAAGGCCAGCACGCCGAAGCCGATCACGATCGCCGTCAGGATGAGCGACTGCGGCATAGGGTCGGCGAACGGGCCGCCAGGCCGGGTCTGCCCCTCGGGGATCAGCGGGGGCGTCGCACGGGTCAGCCCGCCGACCGTGAAGATCAGCAGGTTAGTGGCGTTGGTCAGCAGCGCCAGGCCGAGGATCACGCGCGCGATCGCCCGGCGCAGCAGGAGGTAGATCGCGATGGTGAACAGCCCGCCGATCAGAAATGCGAGGACAACTTGCATGTGCTACTCCTCCGCCATCGCCAGGATGATCGTCAGCGCGACGCCGAACACCGCGATGTACACGCCAAAGTCGAAGAACACCGGCGTCCCCAGCTCGACCGTCGTGCCGAGCAGGCGGACGGGGCCCCAGATGCCGGTGAAGAACGGCCTGCCCAGGAACACCGGGAGCAGCGCGCTCGCCCCGGCGATCAGCAGCCCGGCGGCGATGAAGGAGCGCGTGTCGAAGTGGAGCGCCTGCCGCACTGATATCTCCTTGGCGGCCAGGCCGTACAGGATGAAGGCGGCCGCGGCGACGAGGCCGCCGACGAACCCGCCCCCCGGCTGGTTGTGGCCGCGCAGCAGCAGGAAGATCGAAAACATCAGCAGGAGCCCAACCAGCAGCCGGCTGGCGGTGCGCAGAACGATTGAGTTCATGCCTGAGTCTCTCTCTCTTGCCTAGACCGTCGCAGGAAGATGCGCCGCAGGCCCGCGAACCCCGGACCACCCTCGTCTCTGACGTACCTCTGCCTGCGGCCGAGCTTGAGCAGCGCGTAGACCCCGAACGCGGCGACGCTGAGCACCGTGGTCTCGCCGAACGTGTCGAGCCCGCGGAAATCGACCAGGATCACGTTCACGATGTTCCTGCCGTGGGCCCGCGCCGCGCTGTTCTCGGCGAAGTAGCCGGCCAGCCGCGAGTCCGGCGGGGTGGAGATCGCCGCCAGCACCAGGGTCGTCATCAGCCCGCCGACGCACAGCGCGATGAGCACATCGCGCAGGCGGCTCACCGGGTGCGTCAGGTTCCTGTAGCGCGGCAGGTGGTGGAAGGCGAGCACGAACAGCAGGACCGTCAGGGTCTCGACCAGGATCTGGGTCATGGCCAGGTCCGGCGCGCCGTACAGGATGTAGATCAGCGCCACGCCGTAGCCGACGATCCCGAGCGACGCGACGGTGCTGAGGCGGCCGGGCGCGAACACCGCGTAGAGCGCGGCGAACATCATCAGCGTGGCCAGCACCGCCTCGTAGAAGCGCAGGTCGGACCACGCGAAGGTGCGCGGCACCCCGTCCTTCATCACCAGGGTCGCGCCGACCAGGACGACGGTGACGAACAGGATCACGAACAGATACTGGCGGAGGTAGCCGCTCTGCATCGCCGACGTCACGCTCCGCGCGACGTACTTGATGCCCTCGAGGCTCAGGCGGTAGGCGTCGGACGGCCAGAACCCGAGCACGCGCTCGACCCACGAGGTCCTGCGACGCACCGCGGTCCAGCCGGTGTACAGCCCGGCGCCGAGGACCACCGAGGCCGCGGTCATGCCGAGCGCGGGGTTGAGGCCGTGCCAGAGCGACAGCGCGACCTCCGCCGGCCCGTTCAGGATGGCGCCGATGGCGGCCGCGACCACGTGCCGCTCGACGAGCGCCGGGTAGATGCCGATCACCAGGCCCAGCGCCGCCAGGAGCGCCGGGCCAAGCCACATGCTGAGCGGCGGCTCGTGCGGGGCCTTGGGGGTCGCCTGGAGCGGGCCGAAGAAGGAGCGGATCGTCACGATCAGCGCCTCGGCCACGAACAGCGCGCTCGCCAGCACGGCCGCCGAGCCCAGCACCACCCCGATGCGATCGACGTGCAGCACCGCCTCGAACAGCTGCTCCTTGGCGATGAAGCTCAGCACAGGCCCGAAGCCGGAGAGCGAGACCGCCGCGAGGACCGCGACGGCCGCGGTGATCGGCATCGCCCGCCGCAGGCCGCCCAGCTTCTCGACATTGCGCGTCGCCGTCTCGTGGTCGATCGCGCCGGCCACCATGAACAGCGCGCCCTTGTAGAGCGCGTGCGCCAGCAGAAACACCACCGCCGCCGTGACGGCCTCCTCGCTCCCGATGCCGACCAGCAGCGTCAGCGTGCCGAGGGCGCTGACGGTCGTGTACGCCAGAATGCGCTTCAGGTCGGTCTGGTAGAGCGCCAGCAGGCCGCCCGCGATCATGGTGGCCGCGCCGAACCCGCCGACCGCGGCGGTCCAGGCGGGGGTGCCGCCGAGCACCGGGAGCAGGCGCGCGAGCAGGTAGACCCCAGCCTTGACCATGGTCGCCGAGTGCAGGTAGGCGCTCACCGGGGTGGGCGCCTCCATCGCGCTGGGGAGCCAGAAGCGGAACGGGAACTGCGCGGACTTGGTGAACGCGCCGGCAAGCACCAGGGCCAGGATGGCGCCGTACCACGGGTGCGCGCGCAGGACGTCGCCGCGGGCCAGCAGCTCGGTCAGCTCGAAGCTCCCGCCCGCGGTGCCGAGCATGAGGAACCCCAGCAGCAGCGCCAGGCCGCCGCCGCCAGTGATCAGCAGCGCCTGGCGGGCGGCGGCGCGCGCCTCCGAGCGCTCGTGCGGGAAGCCGATCAGCAGGAACGAGCTGATGCTGGTGAGCTCCCAGA
>CALGAO010000102.1 GCA_937957685.1 uncultured Paenibacillaceae bacterium | reverse complement strand
TTGCAGATGGGCGCCGTAACCTACGGATGTTGGGACCGCGATGACCGGTCGGCGAACCATCCCGCCAACAACGCTCGGCAGTGCTCCCTCCATGCCGGCAACGGCAATGACCACGTTCGCCTGGCGGATGCGTTCGCGCTGGGCAAGCAAGCGATCGATGCCAGCCACACCCACATCATAGATGCGGTCCACGGTACAGCCCAGCCACTCTGCCGTCTCCGCCGCCTCTTCCGCGACGGGAATATCCGAAGTGCCGCCGCTGAGCACGGCAACCACACCCGGATATCGTCTGGGCGGTTCCCCGCATCGGATGATGCGGGATACGGGATTATAGACGGCCTCAGGGAAATCTCCGCAGATTGCTTCTGCCATCTGCGCATCGGCACGCGTAACGAACGCTCTGCCGTGATTGGCCATCAGGCTGGCGAAGATCGCCTTCGCCTGTTCCGCCGTTTTGCCCATGCCGAAGATCACTTCCGGCGCGCCCGTACGCGCTTCGCGGCCAATATCCACCTTGCTGAATCCGAGGTCTTCATAACTCATGTGCGTTTCTCCGTTCATCATTACTTATGCTGGATTTGAAGTCGATGAGGCATTGCATCCGATCACCGCCATGATCACGGTGAGTTTCGGTGTCCTGATGCCTGTGCGGCCGGCTGAAGTCGATACAAGGCTGATACGCCACTTCAGCATCCTCACAAGTAAGTCGCGTAACGGAACGTGGTTCCGATATTATGCCATTGTACGAAAAGTCGTACCAGTCAACAGACTGCCTCCAAATCAACGAGCCAGCGATTCCGTCTCTCGTCTGTCCAGCATCTTGTTCAGATTGCCGCTCTTGTACCCGCCGAGATCGATCGTCACGAACGTATAGCCCCAAGAGGTCAGCGCCTCGACGATCGCTTCCCGATGTTCGAGCAGCTTCGCCATATCCGCCGGCTCCACCTCGATCCGCGCGATCGTATCATGCGTGCGCACGCGCACCTGGCGGATGCCCAGCGACATGATGAAGCTCTCGGCGCGATCGACGCGCGTCAGCTTCTCCTGGGTGATCATCTCCCCGTAAGCGATGCGCGAGGACAGGCAGGCGAAGGACGGCTTATCCCAGGTTGGCAGCCCGAACATGCGGGACAGCTCGCGGATCTCCTGCTTGTACAGCCCGGCCTCCTGAAGCGGCCCGCGCACGCCCTGCTCCACCGCCGCCTTGTACCCTGGGCGATGATCGCCCATATCGTCGGCGATCAGGCCATAGACGATATGCTCGTAGCCCTCCTGCTGGAGAAACTGCTGCAGATGCTGGAACAGGTTCTGCTTGCAGAAATAGCAGCGGTTCGGCGTGTTTTCCTTGTAGCCAGGGATATTCAGCTCGGAGGTGTGAATGATGCGGTGCCGGGCGCCAAGCATCCCGGCGATGCGCACCGCTTCCTCCATCTCGCGTGTCGGATAAGTCTCCGAATCGGCTGTGACGGCGAGCACGCGCTCGCTGCCCAGCGCATCGAGCGCGGCCTTGAGCAGCAGCGTGCTGTCAACTCCGCCGGAGAACGCGACGACAACGCTGTTCATGGAGCGCAGGATGTCCTTGACCTGTTCGTATTTGGTGAGTAGCACAGCCTCATCCCCTTTGTGTTGTTCGTGACGATCAAGCATCTCAAGACTTGGGCAGATATCCGTCCGCGTCGAACTCCCATTCATACGGCTCGGTCAGGATCTCGATCTGCGGATGCTGCTTCGCTTCCTCCAGCAGGTTCACCGAGATCTCGATCTCGCCCAGATGCAGCGTGTCGCGGATGCGGACCAGCTTGCATGTGTGGTAATCCAGAATATTGCATGTCTTGATCGCCGCCTTGATGCAGTCGCGGTCGTTCGCCAGCGTCGTCGCCTGCTTCGTCGGCGAGCAGACGGTGGAGGTGAGACCGTTCGCATAGGTCGCTGGCCAGTCCGTCTTGTCGACGAGCCGCTGCGTCGTGAAGTCAGCCGTGCCGACTCCGTTCGCGTTGCCCTTGGACTCATCGGTCAGATCCAGCACCGCGATCTTCGTCACCTCAGGACCGCCGTAGGCATACGGGGTCGGATAGCGGCCGACCACGTTCGGATCGAAGCCGTCCCCGCTGATATTCTTGCCGATGTAGTCGATGACGAGCACGTCGATCTGCGGGAACAGGATCTTCGGCAGCCGGTTCTTCGCTTCCACCAGCAATTCCTTCTCCCGTTCCTCCATCACGTCAGGTCCGACGACCTCGATGTGGAAGATCTGATCATATGCGTTCTCGACGATCGCGACGCCGAAGATGATCGGCAGCTTGGCCATCATCCGCTTCGCCATGGCCGGGACGTTCTCGGCCATATACTTGAATCCGAGCTGATGGCAGGCTTCCGCGCCTTTCTGCTTGCCGAGACCGATGGCGATCATCTTCATCAGGCCGCTCTCGATGGGGCCGCGGAAAGCCGTGTGCGGCTTGACACGGTTGATGACGACGATCGCATCCGCTTCCTCCGCCGCGATCTTGTCGCAGTATACAGGCAGGCCGTTCGGCAAGCGGTCGAGCAGCACGACCTCCATCGAGGATCGCACCGGCACGCCCATGGTCGCTTCGGAGATGCCCAGATGCTCGAGCACCTTCGCCTGGCCTTCAGCCGTCGCGCCGCCATGGCTTCCCATGCAAGGCACGATGAACGGCTCCGCTCCCTTGGCGATGAGCGCATCGATCGTGGCCTTGGTGATCTCATGGATCCGCGAGATGCCGCGGCTGCCCACAGCCACGGCGATCTTCTGTCCGGGACGGATCGCCTGATAGTTGTCATGGCTGTGAAGCTGTCTCGTCAGCTCGCCGATCGGGTCCTCCAGCTTCGTTCCGTCGAACTTCTGCCGGATGCGCACCATCTTCGGGATCGGGATGTGTTTGACCAACTCATGAAGCAGGTCGCTCATATCGTCATCGCCCCGAATCCGCCATCCACGCGCAGGAATGTGCCGGTTACGAACCCGGATGCCCTGGAGGATGCCAGGTAGACGACCGCTCCCTGCAGTTCCTCAGGCTCGCCGAAACGTCCGTACGGCGTATGTCTCATGATCGCTTCGATGCGGGATGCATCGAGGATCTTGCGATTTTGCTCCGCCGGGAAGAAGCCCGGGATGATCGCATTGACCCGCACCCGGTATGGCGCAAATTCACGCGCCAGGAATTGCGTGACACTGTTCACGCCAGCCTTCGACGCCGAATAGGTAAAGACGCGGGACAGAGGCGGGCCAGACGAAACGGAGGAGATGTTGATGATCGAGCCTCCCTCGCCCTGTTCAATCATCTGCTTGCCGAAGATCTGGCAGGCGATCACGACGCTCTTCAGATTCGTATCCATGATGCGGTCCCATTCTTCCATGTCCAGTTCGAAGAACGGCGTCGAGCTGTTGATGCCGGAAGCGTTGACGAGCGTATCCACCCGTCCTGACCATCGCAGCACTTCCTCCAGCACATTCTGCATATCCTGCTTGTTGGCAGCATCGGCCTTCAGGCAGATGACCTCGCCGCCCTGCTGCTCGATCTTCTGCTTCACCGCTTCGGCCTTCTCCATGTTGCGGCCCACGATCGCCACCTTCGAGCCATATGCTGCGAGCGCCGAAGCCATCGCGCTGCCCAGCACGCCATTGCCGCCGACGACGACCGAAGTTGTCCCCTTGAGATTGAACAAATCCATGTGATTCATCCCCTTCGATGCTTGTAGTATTACGTTATCATGCCGACCTTCCCTATGCAAATGCCGCTGGAAACCGCTGCAGGATGCCAGGAAGAACCGGAATACCAACGTTGTTATTTTCTATTATAGAGCATTTCTCGCAAAAAGTCTGTTGTTATTTTCCCGAAGTTTGTGGCCCAAAGAGAAACCAGGGTGAAGCAGATCCACCCCGGTCCTCTCGTATCACGCGCATCCGTCCGATCGCGCCCGACGCGAATCAACGGCCTTGCAGATAAGGCGCAGCCGCTTCCATGTAGCTTCTGGCCTTGTCCTGGATCAGGTCGTAGTTGCCTGTCTTCTCCGCCTCGCTCGTCAGGTCGGAGCCGATGCCGACCGCAAATGCGCCCGACTTGAACCATTCTCCGATATTGTTCAGATTCACGCCGCCCGTCGGCATGATGTTAAGCTGCGGCAACGGCCCCTTGAGCGTCTTGATGATGGCCGGGGTGAACATGCTGCCAGGGAACAGCTTGACGACATCCGCGCCGCTCTCCAGCGCCAGCTGCGCTTCGGCGAGCGTGACCACACCTGGCATGACCGGCACGCGATAGAGGTGGCACATCTTCACCACGCCCGGCTGAAAGGACGGGCTGACGACATATTCCGCTCCCTCGAGAATGGCCAGCCTCGCGGTTACCTCATCCAGCACGGTGCCGGCGCCGATGACCGGTCTGTCCGGATTCTTGTCCTGCTTGTACTTGTTCGCCAGGTAGCGAATCGCCTCCAGAGCGCCCGGCGTCGTCATCGTCACCTCGATGATGCGCACGCCTCCCGCAATCGACTGCTCCGCCATCGCCACAACGTCTTCCGTTGATTTGCCGCGCAGAACCGCGACGACTCCGGCTTTATGGATCTGCTGCAAAGTCTGGTATTTTCTCATGTTCATCTCACCTTTCCACGATTGATTCATTGCGCATCATCTGTTCCAGTTGATTCCAGGTCGGGGTCAGCTCCCAATCCCCGTGTCCCTGGATGACGAAGGATGCCGACAGATTGCCCAACTGCACGGCCTGCTCCGGCGTGTAGCCCTTGACGATGCCGGCGAGGAAGCCTGCGGCGAACGCGTCCCCGGCGCCGATCGTATCGACGACATGATCCAGCTTCCTGTAGGGCACCGGCGTCCTGCTGCCTTGATGGACGATGACGTTGCTTGAACCGACGCCCTTGATGACCGTCAGCGCGGACAAACGCTGAACCCGGCCCAGCACCTGCTCTTCATCGGTCTCATCGTACAGCAGCTTGAGCTCGTCCATGCCGGGCAGGAAATAGTCCGCCTGCTCAGCCAGCGGCAGCAGCACCTCGCGGGCCTCTTCGATCGTCCACAGCTTCAGCCGGAGGTTCGGATCGAAGCTGACCTTGACCCCCTGCCGCTTCGCCATCTCCACCGCTGCCCGAACCGTGGCCCGGCAGCTGTCGCTCAGCGCCGGAGTGATGCCCGTGATATGCAGGATCGACGCCTGGCCGATGAACGCCTCGTCCAGATCTTCCGGACGCATCTGGCTGGCCGCAGAATGCTTGCGATAATAGAACACTTCCTCGCGTCCGGCAACCTTATGACGCATCATCAGGCCTGTATTGGCCGTCGATACCAGCCGCGCATGGCTGACATCCACGTTCTCTCCGCGAATGCGCTTCAGGATATATCTGCCCTGGGGCTCGTCCCCCAGTTGGCCGAACCAGCTGACGCGCACGCCCATCCTGGCCAGACCGATCGCCACATTGCTCTCCGCGCCGCCGAACGAACGGTTCACCAGGTCGGAGAATTCCAGGGACTGTTCGCGCAGCGGAGTGAACAGGGTCATTGACTCGCCGAATGTAATCACATCAAACGCTTTCAAGGTTTCCCATCCCCCCTAACGTACTCACTAGCGACTATTGTAGTTCATCTGTCCGATCAAGTCTATAACAGATGTCGCAACGTTGTTAAATTGTCAAAATGTCATGATATATGTTAACTCCTCTCTCCTGTCAAAAAAAAACGCTATCTGCCGCATCCCGGTCATGGTCGGCCAGGAAGCAGAAGATAACGTTTCAGCCGTCAACCGCCCGCCGGCGGTTATCCACAACGATTCCGTGTAAACAAACCATCCTTCTAGATCTCGCGCACCCAGACCGCCATCTCGCCTTCTCCGCGATTGGCCCACAGATAATAGGGGATGAAGGTCAGCTTCGCCCGCTGTCTCCGCTTCGCCGCTGTCTGATACAGCGCCTCTCCCCAGGCCTCGCTGTCGTCGCGCCAGCCATCCGCCTCGATGACCGTGCAGCCGCCGAGCAGCTGCGCATCGAAGCGGGAGCTGAGGTGAGCATCGGCGGGCAGCATGAGCGATGTGATCGGCGCGCCATTGTCCGCTTCCTCCAGGCAATAGACGAGCGGTCCGCGCTGCAGCGCGACCTTGCCGGCATTGGCACGCACCGACGGATGGGCGTAGATACGCCGTGCGCTCATGTCGAGCTCCAGCACAACTTCATCCCCATCCTGCCAATCCCGATCGATGTAAGCAAATCCGTCCGCGACCAGCTCTTCAATCGCATGCTCCTGCCCATTGACCATGAGGCGCGATTCCAGGGACCAGCCGGGCACTCGAACGGCCAGCCTGAAGCGATGCCCCTGCACGCCCGTCACCTTGATGGAGATCCTGCCGTCCCATGGATAGCCCGAATTCACCTGGAGCTTCACGTCTTGCCCGGCCACCTGGATATCCGTTTCTCCGCCCACGTACAGATGGACGTATGCCGTATCCTCCGCTGCCCCGTACGCATATTGGCCGAGCGAAGCGATCAGCCGCGCCACGTTCGGCGGGCAGCAGGCGCAGCCGAACCAGCCCGGTCGCACCGGACGCACATGGTGCTTGCCCGGATTGCGCCGCGAGGCGTCCGGCCAGACCTCGAGCGGATTCACATAGAAATAATGCCTGCCGTCCTGCGCCATGCCAGCCAGCACCGTATTGTAAAGCGCGCGTTCCATCACATCGGCGTATTCGCCTCTGGCGCGGAGTTGCAGCATGCGGCTTGCGAAGAAGATCAGGCCGATGGAAGCGCAGGTTTCCGCATAGACCGTATCGTTCGGCAGATCGTAATCGAAGGTGAACGCTTCGCCGTGATGCGTCGAGCCGATGCCGCCGGTGATGTACATCTGCCTGGTGACGATGTTGTTCCACAGCCTGTCGCAGGCCGCAAGCAGCGACTCGTCGCCCGTGAAGCGCGCCAGGTCCGCCATCGCCGTGTACATATAGACCGCGCGCACGGCGTGGCCCACCGCCACCTCCTGCTCGCGCACCGGCTTGTGCGCCTGATGGTATTCGAGGTGCACCGGCCTCCGGACACCGCCCCAATGGGAGATGCCGCCGCGACGTTCCCATTCCTGCAGAAAGAAGTGTGGCTCCGTCCCCCTCTTGTCGATGAAGAACTTCGCCAGGCGCAGATGCTTCTCATCGCCCGTCACGCCGTACAGCTTCACCAGGGCGAGCTCGATCTCCTGATGCCCGTCATATCCAGGCAGCTTGCCATCCTCGTCGCCGAACACCGAATCGATGTGATCGACGAACCTGCACACCACGTCCAGCAGCTTGCGCTTGCCTGTTGCCTGATAGTAGGCGACCGCAGCTTCGATCATATGTCCGGCGCAGTAGAGTTCATGGCAGTCGAGCAGGTTCGTCCAACGTTTGCCCGGTTCCTTGATGGTAAAATAGGTATTCAGATAGCCGTCGGGCTGCTGGGCCTGGGCGACCAGGTCGATCACCTCATCCGCCCGGCGTTCCAGCTCCGGGTCCGGATGCGTCATGAGCGAATAGCCGACGGCTTCCAGCCATTTGGCCACATCGCTGTCCTGAAACACCATGCCTCCGAACTCCCCTTCCTCAAGCCCGGCAGCGATGCGGAAATTGCGGATCGCATGGCTCGGCTCGACATTCGGAACCCGGTCGTGAAGCGCCTCATATTGATAGGGAATCACAACCTCCCGGACCAGCTGCTCCACCCTGGACCACAGCGGATCGTCGATGCGAACCTGTGACGGAAGCAGCGGCCTTGCTCTTGATCCCAATGCTTGCATGATCGGCAACACCCTTTCGGATTATCACTTTTTCAACCTTCCATGTACCCATTGTAAAGGCTATAATAGAAAGATAAATGGACAACATCACCCAAAAACTTGTACGATTTCACACTGAAACCGAACGACTCTAACTGGAGGAATAAAGGTGAACCGATCGCCATATGTGCAGTTCATCGCACCTCCGCTGCCTCATCTGCTGGAGTGCGGGCGTTCTGACTACAAGCCTGGCGACACGCATCCGAATCGGCGCAACATCGGCGTATTTGATATGATCATCATCCGTTCAGGGGTGCTGTATATCGGTGAAGAACAGATGGAATGGGCGATGAAACCGGGGGATATGGTGCTGCTGCGCCCCGATGCCTGGCATTATTCGGTCAGGCCGTGCGAGGTGGAGACGAGCTTCTATTGGCTGCACATCCAGACGGCGGGAAGCTGGAGAGTGACGGATACGGCGGACCAGATGCATCCGGATCGGGAGCGTCGCGGCGCGGCCTCGCCCTACGTGTATCAGTTCCCCAAATATGGCCCGCTGCCCCATCCCGAGCCGATCTACGACCTGCTGGAGACCATGCTGCAAGCCTCCTCCGAGCCGCGGTCCTATGCCTTCTGGCAGCAGCAAACCGCCTTCGTGGAGCTCCTGCGGCAGCTCGACATCCGCCTCTTCGCCGATCGGAACAGCCCGGCGGTGACGCTTGCGGAGCAGACGGAGGCCTATCTGAAGAACAACTATCGCGCTCCGATCAGCAATGAGATGCTGTCCCATACGCTGCATTTCCACCATAACTATATCAGCCGCTGCATGAAGCAGGTGTATGGCGTGACGCCGCAGGAATATCTGTTGCGCTACCGCCTGGACCAGGCGAAGCTGCTCCTGCTGCGCACGGACTGGCCAATCGCGCGCATCGCGGAAGAGGTCGGCTTCGAGCATGCCGCTTATTTCACCCGTCGGTTCACGGAGCACGTCGGGCATTCGCCGAGAGAATATCGCCAGCGTTATGTGCAAGGGCAGGAGTAAGTGTTAGCAGATTGGGTACATCCATCTATCCGGTCTGTAACGTTAGGTTCAATTGAACATATACGCTGCTCGCCGACAACAACTCGGCATGTGTTCCCTGCTCTACGATCTTCCCATCCTGAACAACATAGATCATGGAGGCTTCACGAACCGTTTCCAGGCGATGCGTGATCACGATCAAAGTGATGTTCCTCTCATCACTCCATCTGCGCAAGTTCTTCATCAAGCGTGATTCTGTCTGGTAATCCAACGCTGAAGTCGCCTCATCCAGGATAAGGATCGGCCGTTCTGACAGCAATGCGCGTGCCAGGGCCAGGCGTTGTCTCTCTCCTCCCGAGAGTGAACTGCCATCCTCTGCCAGGACCGTATCCAATCCCTTCGGTTGCCGAGCAACGAACTCATCTGCAACGGCTATCTCCAATACCCGTTCGATCCAAGCATCTGATGCATCCGGCTTCACGAGCATCAGATTCTCTTTGATTGTCCCGGAGAACAGATGTGAAGTCTGAGGTACATAGGCTACCGTTGTCTGGTTGCTGCCGAATCCATCTCCGCCCACCAACACATCACCGCTGGCAGGTTCCAGCAATCCGGCTCCAAGTTGTGCAATCGTCGACTTGCCCGATCCACTTGGACCCACGATGGCGCGATAAAATCACCTCTCGAAACCTCGATATGGATATCCGTTACTCCTCGCATGGAGCCCTCGTGCCCTGAATCATCCTTCGGATATCGATAGCTGACGTTTCGCCATACCAAGGCGTGTTCATCAGCAATTTTACGGACTTCATGACTCTTGATCCTGCCATGCAATTCAAACACTCTCCGGGACGAACCCAACCCTTGCTGGATCATTCCCCACACCGAACCCAGGTGTACCAGTGGATTATAGATACGCCATATCAGAATAAAAAAGCCATCAATTCACCGAGCTGCATTCAGCCTTGTATCGTCAGCCAACCAATGATAATGACCGATGTCCAAACAAGAAACATCGACATGGTAGAGGAGAGTCCCTCAACCGCCATATTCAGCCACATTTGTTTCATCGCAAAGTTGATTCAATTTCCGCTTCCTCAACCGCGAAGACGCCACCCAGCAGCAGGGCTGCGTTCTGCAATTGTTTCATGCCGCCGGTCGCAGCGGCATGAAACAGTCTTCGCATGCTTTCTGCCCATATCGTCGGGATGAAGGAAGCGATCAGGATGACTATGGACAGTGAGATGTAATAGACCCAGTAGCTCCTGGTGAGTCCCCATAACTTCGCCATCAATTGACTTGCAGTGAGTTCAGCTGGATTGTCGTTCTGCCTGACATTCTCCATTCATGTTTCTCCTCCAATGTTACATTTATGTATCCCGGGTAATTCCTGGTGGAATTATAGGATAAATCAGTTGTCGAAGTAATGATTTATTTGTCGAATGATATTGGTGGAGGAGTCATCAGTCCTATCATTGGGTGTTTCCAATATCCGGATTGAGAGTTCGTTTTAGTGGAGAAGCCAAAACACCTTCAAGGTGATCTCCGTATTTCAGAGATCATGCAAGCCTTGAAGGTGTTCAGGTCGTTCACATGGACTTGGTGAGGTAAGTCATGAGAGGATATGTTCAGGTATGGCTTCTGATTGGGCTGCGGACGATATAGCTGGCGCCAGGCTCGGTTGCAAAGCAGCCACGTTCATCCACAACGACAACAGCGCCGCTGCCGTGCTGAGTGACGGTCAGCGCCGTCCCGGCCTTCGCTTCCGGGCAACGAACGCGGCATGGTTCGCCATTCAGCGAAGTGATGCGCGCTTCCGTCAGCCTGCCGTCCTGCCAGGCGATGTCAACCTCGAAGCCACCGCGTGCGCGAAGGCCGCGCACATAGCCCGAACGCCAGGCCGCGGGCAGCGCCGGCAGCAGATCGACGGAGCCGAGATGGCTCTGCAGCAGCATCTCCGCGATGCCCGCCGCACCGCCGAAGTTGCCGTCGATCTGGAACGGCGGATGCGCGTCGAACAGGTTCGGATACGTCGACTTCGCCAGCAGCGTCTCGACATAGCGATGCGCGGCCTCTCCGTCGCGCAGCCTGGCGAACAGATTGATCAGCCAGGCGCAGCTCCAGCCCGTATGCCCGCTGCCGTGCTCCAGCCGGCGATCGAGCGTCACGCGCGCCGCGGCTAGCCATTCGGGAGTGCCTTCATGGATGAGCTTGCCCGGATACAGGCCGATCAGGTGCGAGAAATGGCGATGTCCCGGCTCGTGCTCCGGGAAATCCTCCCACCACTCCTGCAGTTGCCCGTATCTGCCGATGCTTAGCGGCGGCATCCGCCTGAGCGCTGCCTCCGCCTCGGCGGCGAACGGAGCATCTCCGCCAATCGCCTCGGCGGCTGCCATCGCATATTCCAGCAATTGCCGGATGATCGACAGATCGCTTGTCGTTGCCATCGAGACGCTGCACGGTCTTCCCTGCTCATCGACGAACTTGTTCTCCGGTGAAGTTGCCGGATTCGTCACCAGATAGCCGTCCGGACCTTCCACCAGCCAGTCCAGACAGAAGAGCGCCGCCCCCTTCAGCAACGGGTAAGCGTACTCCTTCAGATAACGCTCGTCGCGGGTGAACAGATAATGCTCCCACAGATGCATCGCCAGCCATGCTCCGCCCATCGGCCAGAACGCCCAGCTGGCGTCGCCGCCGGTCGGAGTCGACATGCGCCACAGGTCCACGTTGTGATGCGCCGTCCAGCCTCGCGCGCCATAATGGATCGCTGCGGTGCGCCTGCCCGTCTCCGCCAGCTCGCCCAGCATGCGAAGCAGCGGCTCATGGCATTCGCTCAGGTTGCACACCTCAGCCGGCCAATAGTTCATCTCCGTATTGATATTCGTCGTATAGTCGCTGAACCACGGGGGCTGTACGTGCTGGTTCCAGATGCCCTGCAGGTTGGCCGGCTGCGTGCCCGGCCGCGAGCTGGCCATGAGCAGATATCGGCCATATTGGAAGTACAGTTCCTCCAGGGATCGGCACAGACTGCACGCCTGACGCGATGCCTCAGTCAGATGCTGCCGATAATGCATCAGCAGCACATCCGTCGGTATCATGACCTCCTTTGCGTCTGCCTCCTCGCCACCCTCTTCTGTAGAGTCGCCCGCCCTGTCGTTCGACAGGTGATCGGACGCCAGCGACAGATCCACCCGGTCGAACAGTTCCCGATGCTCGGTCACATGACGCGTTCGCAGCTCGTCGTAGCTGACGCCGGACACAGCATCCAGCACCTTGCGGCAGCGGCTCTCCGCCAGCATGTCAGCCGCATCCGGCTGCTGGTCAAAGCCGCGGAAGTTCGTCCCAGCAGCCAGCAGGATGACCAGCTCGCTCGCTCCTCGAATGCTTACGCCCTGAGACCCGGCCGTCACATCGCCGTCCGTCACCCGGATATCCAGCCATGCAGCGAATCGGAGACCACGATCCTCTTCATACAGCACAGCCTGGGGATGGTCCTGAAAGTAGTTGTCCGCCACATGACTCGGAGCCCGACCCTGCATCCGCAAGGACGCGCGATTCGCTGCCTCGATCGCCGCGATCACCTGACAAGGATGAGGAGACGTCAGGGCGAGGTCCACATCCAGAGCGCGGGCGCGATCCGCACGCAACCGAATGGCCAACACCTGATCCGGCGCGCTCGCCAGATACTCCCTCTCGATGCGCGCTCCATTCAGCTGGAACGAGCAACAGGCGATGCCATCGGCGATATCCAGCTCCCGACGGTAAGCATCGGGCTTCGCTGCTTCTCCCTCGCTGGCCATCCGTATGTACAGATCGCCCAAAGGCTGATACGGCTCGACATCCCGCCCTTGCATGCGCGCTTCGATCAAGGCCTGAGCCTCCGCATAACGGCCGGCGAACACAAGCTCTCTGGCGCGAGCCAGGTAACGTTGCACCTCATAATTGATCGTATCGCGCGGGAACCCCGCCCAGAGGGTATCTTCATTCAATTGGATGCGCTCTTCCTGGACTCCGCCGAACACCATGCCGCCCAGACGGCCATTGCCGATCGGCAGCGCCTCCTCCCACTGCCTGGCAGGCTCGGTATACCACAGCCTCCAGCTGCGACTGCCTCCATGATGGACATGATCCATACGTCAACCCCCATTGGTCCAAAAAGTCGAAAAAGATGAAAGAAGGAGAGTCCATCCGGACTCCCCTGCATCATATCGTTGCCAGCCAGCATTTTCAACCGCTCATTTTGCGTCAGTTATCATGCGAAGATTAGACATTCGGCACAACGCCGTTCCTGAATCGCCAGGCGGGGCAGACACTTCCATCATTCACATGCGCACACGGGCACGTCGATACACCGTACCAAGCCCAGCCAGGCCCACGCTTCCGCGCACTCACGGGCGAGGACCGCGCGATCAGCCCTGGGCGCTGCTTTTGCTCCGGTAGGCGGATGGCGATACTCCCGTATATTTTTTGAATTTGCTGTGGAAATAATCCACGTTCGTATAGCCCACCCGCTCGGCCACCTGATACACCTTCAACCCTTCTTCCAGCAGCTCCTTCGCCTTCTCGATCCGCACCTTGTCCAGGTACGTGTTGAAGTACTCTCCCGTCTGGCTCTTGAACATCTTGCCCAGATAGGCGCTGTTATAGTTGAAGATATCCGCCAGCGTCTCCAGCTTCAGGTTCTCGTTATAATTCCGATGGATCAGATCGATCATCCGCTTCACCAGCGTCTCGCTGTTCATCGTGGCGAAGCGATCCACCAGCTGACAGAGCTTGTCCCCGATCGAGGCGAACATCTCGCTGATCGTCTCGTAACGGTAGAAATCCAGGATCCAGGAAGCCGAATCCAGATGGACATTGCGCAGCTCTTCGTGATGCTGGAGCAGCTTGCCCACGACCGAAGAAAGAATCTGCACCGCCGATGTCTTGACCTCCTGCTCGGTCATGTCGCAACGCATCATTTCTTCCTTCATGCTGGCCAGCGTGTCGCGGATGCTCTCCTTGTTGGCGATGTCCAGTGCCAGGTACAACCTGTCCGCATAAGGCTCGGCATCGAACTCATCCTTTGGCTTCGCACGCTCGATCATGCTCTTCAGCTCAGGCGATGTTTCCAGGCTCAGGATGCGTCCGCCAGCCGCGAAAAATTTGCGCTTGAGCAGCTCGAAAGCTTCGTCATAAGAAGCCTTGATGTCCACAAAGCGGTATACGGTGCGGCCAATTGCCGCATAATAGATCAAATCCAGCTCGCCCAGCGCTTCTCCCATTTCCTTGTACAGACGCTCCAGCTGCGAGCTTGTCGCATAATGACTGCGCAGCAGGATGCCGATCTGCAGATCGCGCACAAAGACGACGCCCAGTTTCTGTCCTTCCACCCAGTTCTCCAGCTTCTCCCGCGCGCTCGACAGCACATCCACCTGCCGCGCGTTGTCGAACTGGATGAGCAGCAGCAGCACCTGATATTGCTTCCAGATCAGGCCCAGCTCGGAAGCGCGCGACGAGATGCTGCCCTTGTAAGACCCGCTTCCCGTAAGCGCCGACTGGATGAGCGTCTCACAGGATCGGCGCGTCACCGAACTGAACTGTTTCTCCTCCTCCTGCTCGCGATCAAGCGCATGCTTGATGGAGGTCAGATATTCGATCAGCTCGTCCTCATCGACCGGCTTCAGAATATATCCCTCGACCCGTGACTTGATCGCCTTCTTCGCATAGTCAAAATCCGCATACCCGCTCAGGATCAGCAGCTTGGGGTTCCAGTTGCGGCCGCGGATCGTTTCGATCAGCTGCAGACCGTCCATGCCCGGCATCCGGATGTCGATGATGAGCAGATCCGGCTTGTGCACCTCAGCCTTGTCCAGAGCGTCAAGACCGTCCTTGGCCGTCTGCACGACCTGAAACCCGTATGCTTCCCAATCGATCAGGGTCTTCAGTCCCTCCCGTATCAACGGCTCGTCATCGACGATCATCACCTTGTACATCCAACCGTTTCCTCCGTTCGTCTTACACATCTTACGTATATGTTAAGCGAAAGCGTCTGTCAGCGCAAATGAATATAGTATATCCCATCCGATCCATGTCCACCCATCGGTTGCCCAGCCTGATCCGATATGGGATGATCAGACGCGTCACGCCACTTACCCTCATGGAAATCAAATGACGAAAAAACCATGGATTTTCACACTAATCTTGCAGGTATCGGCCCGGATCAAAGCAGTGTTACAATCGAGCCAAACATGTGAAAGGGGTTGTCAGAGTCCAATGTCTGAACCATCCGCAACCTATACGTATCCGTATCAAAACCCGGACCTGCCGCTTGAGACCAGGGTCAATGACCTGGTGTCCAGGTTCACGCTGGAAGAAAAGATCAATCTGATGTGCCAATATCAGGACGAGATCAGCCGGCTGGGCGTAAAACCATACAAGCATGGCACGGAAGCCGCCCACGGCGTGGCGTGGCTCGGGGAAGCCACGACCTTCCCCCAACCGATCGGGCTCGCCAGCACCTGGGACAAGGATCTCCTCAGACGGGTCGGCGAAGTGATCGGCAAGGAAGCGCGCGGCTTCTACAGGCGCAATCCGGCGATCAACGGGCTGACGCTATGGGCGCCCACCGTTGATCTCGAGCGCGACCCCCGCTGGGGCCGAACCGAAGAAGGCTACGGAGAAGACCCCCATCTGACCGGACGTTTGACCACCGAACTGGTCAAGGGCATCCAGGGGGATCATCCTTTCTATCTTCAGGCTGTGGCTTCACTGAAGCATTTTATCGGCAACAACAATGAACTCGATCGCGGCTCGTGCTCGGTCAGCATCGATCCGCGCAACATGCATGAATATTATCTGAAGGCATTTGAAGCTCCGTTCGTCGAGGGCGGCGCGCAATCGATGATGACCTCCTACAATGCGGTCAACGGCGTGCCGGCCAACCTGAATCCGGACATCATCGGCGTGGTCAAGCAGCGCTGGGGCATGAACGGATTCGTCGTCAGCGACGCGGGCGACGTGCTCGGCACCGTGAACGATCATCATTATTATGACCATTACAAGGAAGCCGTCGCGCATACGATCAGGAGCGGCATCGACAGCATCACCGACGATCATGACATCTCGAAGCAGGCGATCCGCGAAGCCCTGGCGGAAGGACTGCTCACCGAGAACGATCTCGATACGGCGCTGCGCAACACGTTCCGCGTCCGTTTCAGATTGGGCGAATTCGATCCGGAGGAGCGCAACCCGTATGCCTCGATCCCGGAATCGATCATCCTCTCGCCCGAGCATGCCGAGGTGTCGTACGAGGCGGCGAAGAAGAACATCGTGCTGCTCAAGAACAACGGCATCCTGCCGCTTTCATCGGGCAAACTGAAGAAGACGGCCGTCATCGGACCGCTGGCGGACATCGTGTATCGCGACTGGTACAGCGGCTCGCTCCCTTACGCGGTGACGATCAAGACCGCCATCTCCGAGAAGCTCAGGGGACGCAATCTCCTCTACAGGGACGGCAACGACGTCGTGCGCCTGAAGAGCGCCGCGAACGGCCGCTATGTCCGGCTGGACGAAGACGGCAAGCTGAGGGCGGATGCGGAAGCGGCTGATCAGGCCCTGACCCTGTCTGTGACCGACTGGGGCTGGAAGAGCCATACGCTGCGCTCGCCGGAGACCGGCAAGTATGTGACGAGCGATGACAAGCATCTGCTGGGCACCGCTGACGACATCTGGGGCTGGTTCACCAAGGAAGTCATCCTCATGGACAAGGACGCCGAAGCCGGCACTTGCAAGCTGAACACGTGGAACGGTCATGCCGTGCAGCTCGACGGAGACGGCTCCGGACGGCTCGCGGAGACGGAGCATTCCGGCTTCGAGGCTGCGGACATCTTCGACTGCGAGGTGCTTGTGAACGGACTCCAGGAAGCCGTGGAAGCGGCCAGATCGGCGGAAGTGGCCATCGTCGTGGTCGGCAATCACCCGCTTATCAACGGCAAGGAAACAATCGACCGGCCGGACCTGACCCTGCCGGAGGCCCAGGAGCGTCTCATCCGCGAGGTGTACCGCGCCAATCCGAACACGATCGTCGTCATCGTCGGCAGCTATCCGTTCGCCATCAACTGGGCGGATGAGCATATACCGGCCATCCTGTTCACCTCGCATGCCGGACAGGAGCTGGGCAATGCCGTGGCAGACGTCCTGTTCGGAGACTACAATCCGGCGGGCCGCCTGAACTTCACCTGGTACCGTTCGAGCGACCAGCTGCCGGACATCATGGACTACGATATCATCAAGGGCAAGCGCACGTACCAGTTCTTCGACGGCGACGTGCTCTACCCGTTCGGCCATGGCCTGTCCTATACCACCTTCGGGTACAGCAACCTGCGCATCTCGCGGGATCGGGTGTCATCCGACGGCACCGTGAACATCAGCGTGGACGTCACGAACCTGGGCGACACCCTCGGCGATGAAGTGGTCCAGCTGTATGTGCGCGCAGGCGCATCACGCGTGAAGCGTCCGCTGAAGCAGCTTCGCGGCTTCGAGAGAGTGACCGTCGAGCCGGGAGAGACGCGGACCGTCCTCTTCGAGCTGAAGGCGAGCGACCTGGCGATCTGGGATGTGACGCGCGAGCGCTATGTCGTGGAAAGCGGCGAGTACGCGATCATGATCGGCACCTCCTCCAGCGACATCCGCCTGACCGGCCAGCTTGCCGTGGACGGTGAGAAGATCCCGCCGCGCAATCTGTTCGAGGTGACCAAGGCCATCAACTACGACGATTATGAGGGCGTTGTGATCGGCGAATGCCGCGAGGGCTCAAGCAGCGTCAGCGTTCTCCGGCCTCGCGCCTGGATCAGCTTCCATGACGCTGACCTGGGCAGCGGCGCTGGGTTCTTTGAGGCGCGAGTGGCCAGCGAGCAGGACGGCAAGATCGAGATCAGGCTCGGATCGCCCGATGGCCAGCTCGTCGGCGAATGCCACGTACCGTCAACGGGCGGAGCTCAGAGCTGGCATACGCATACCTGCAGCATCCGTTCTGCATCCGGCCTGCAGGATGTGTTTCTGGTCTTCTCCGGCCCGATGAATCTGGGCAGATTCCGCTTTATCCGTTAAGGCCGTCAAGCAAGGCGCCAGGCAAGGCTATATTCCGGAGGAATCTTCATGATCTATCGCAATCCGATCATCAGCGGTTTCCATCCCGACCCGAGCATCTGCCGGGTCGGGAATGATTATTATCTGATCACCAGCTCATTTGAATACTTCCCCGGCATTCCGATCTTTCACAGTCGGGACCTGGTGAACTGGAGGCAGCTGGGCCATGTGCTGACCCGCCCCAACCAACTGCCGCTTCAGCGCCGGAATGCAAACCCGTCCTCGCTTGGCATCTACGCTCCGACCATCCGGCATCACAACGGCCGGTTCTACGTGATCACCACCAATGTGACCACCGGAGCCAATTTCTACGTCCATGCGGATCGACCGGACGGACCGTGGTCCGATCCGATCGTCATCGAGGGCTGGCCCGGCATCGATCCGGACCTGTTCTTCGACGTGGATGGCAAGGTGTACGTTACCGGCACGAATCGGTATATGGCCGAACCGGAAGGCATCTATCAGGCGGAGCTCAATGTCGAGACCGGGCGCGTGATCGGCGACCGCATCCTGCTGTGGCACGGCACTGGCGGAAGCTGTCCGGAAGGACCGCACATCTACCGGATCGGCGACTGGTATTACCTGATGATCGCCGAAGGCGGCACGGAATACGGGCATATGGAGACGATCGCGCGCAGCCGACATCCGTCCGGTCCTTACGAGTCCAACCCGGCGAACCCGATCATGTCCAATCGCAGCACGAACCTCCCGATCCAGGCGACCGGTCACGCCGATCTCGTGCAGGCGTGGTGGGCGGTGTTCCTCGGCATCCGCCCGGTCGGTTATCCGAAGCGGCATCATCTCGGACGCGAGACGAATCTCGCTCCGATCACCTGGTCCGAAGATGGCTGGCCGATCATCGGCACCGGCGGACGCATCGGGCTGTCGTATGAGATCGGCTCCTGGCCGATCGAGCGGCCCCCTGCCTGGCTGGAGCATGACGACTTCGATCAACCGACGCTCGCCCCCGTCTGGAATTTCTATCGCAACCCTGCCGAGGGCAGCTGGTCGCTCAAGGAACGGCCGGGCTGGCTTACGCTACATGGCCAGGCCTGCACGCTGGACGGCTATGAAGCTCCGGCATTCGTCGGCCGCAGGCAGCAGCATCTCAGATGCGAGATCAGCACATGTCTCGACTTCCAGCCTGAATGGAATGGAGAGGAAGCCGGGCTGACGGTATTCATGAATGAGCGCTATCATTACGATCTGTGCAAGACCCGCCAGCAAGACAGGGATTTCATCCGCCTGCGGAGAAGGATCGGCAGCCTGTGGAAGGTGGAGCGCGAGATCGCATGTAACGCTGCCATCGTCGAACTGGGCGTGACAGCCGCCGAAGAAGCGTACACGTTCTGGATCAGATACCCGGACGGTGAGCGGCTTGCCATTGGCAGCGGAGAAACCTCCCTCCTCGCCACGGAAGTGGCCGGGGGCTTCACAGGCGTGTACATGGCCATGTATGCCACCGGCAATGGCGAGCCCAGCCGGACTCCCGCAGCCTTTGACTATTTTCGGTACGTTCCGCTCGGATCTGATTGAATCCATGAATCAGGCAGCGCGCCATTTGCGTCGCTGCCTGATTCTTTGTCCCGATTACCATGCAGCGCATCAGGATGTGGGACGACGAAGTGGAGGAATCTTAAATGGCCCTAAGATTTTGCACATGGCGTCACCTCAGGTGATGGGTTGTCGGATGGTCAGCGGAGGCTGATCGGCTGGCAGCCCTTTTCTTATGGCATCTTTTCTCTCCTTGTAACATTTGAGCGTGACAGGCTTCTGTCCGCGTTCTAATATGGAATCATTGGGACATCCTATGAAATGACAAGAGTCCAGAGGTGCATATGATCATGTGGTTTGCCAGGTCTAAGGAAGAAGTGCTGCGGGAGCTTGGCGTCGATCCCGCGGCGGGTCTTGCCGATGCGGAGGCGAGAGCGAGACTGGAGAAGTACGGAGAGAACAAGCTGAAGAGCAAGCCGAAGAAAAGCCTGCTGGCCCTGTTCTTCGCCCAGCTGAATGACATGCTGATCTATGTGCTGCTCGCCGCTGCCGTCATCACCCTTCTGGTAGGGGAGTACGTCGATGCGGTCATCATCCTGCTGGTCGTCCTGCTCAACGCGATCATCGGGGTCATCCAGGAGCACAAGGCCGAGAAGGCGATCGAAGCGCTGCAGCAGATGGCGAGTCCCACCGCGCTGGTCAGGCGCAACGGAGAGATCGTCGAGATCCCGTCCGGCGAGGTTGTTCCAGGGGATATCGTCATCCTGGACGCCGGCCGATACATACCCGCTGATCTTCGTTTGCTGGAGAGCGTGAACCTTCAGGTGGAGGAATCCGCCCTCACCGGCGAGTCCGTTCCGGCGGACAAGGATGCCGACGCCATCCATGAGGATCCGAAGACGCCCGTCGGCGACAGGAGCAACATGGCCTTCATGTCCACCCTCATCACCTATGGACGAGGCGTCGGCGTAGTCGTCGGAACGGCGATGGAGACGGAGATGGGCAAGATCGCCAGGATCCTCGATCACGATGACAATGAGATGACGCCGCTGCAGAAGCGGCTGGATGAGCTTGGCAAGACACTGGGGTTCGTGGCGATCGGCATCTGCGTGCTGATCTTTGCGATCGGTCTGTTCCAGGGCAGGGATCTGCTCGAGATGTTCCTGACCGCGATCAGCCTGGCGGTTGCCGCCATCCCGGAAGGTCTGCCTGCGATCGTGGCGATCGTGCTGGCCCTTGGCGTCACCCGCATGTCGAGATTTCATGCGATCGTCAAGCGCCTGCCCGCCGTCGAGACGCTGGGCTCGGTCAATATCATCTGCTCTGACAAGACGGGGACGCTGACACAGAACAAGATGACCGTCGTCAAGGCATATACCCTGAACCATCTCCATGAGGTTCCGGCGCAAGGCTCATTCCCCGCGGCCGAAGGTGACCTGAAGCAGCTGATCACCACCTTCGTGCTCTGCTCGGACGCCACCTGGGACAACGGGCAGAGCACCGGCGATCCGACCGAGGTGGCGCTGATCGTGATGGGCGAGCGATACCAGCTCGGGCGCTCCATGCTCCATGCGGCGCATCCGCGGGTTGCGGAGCGTCCCTTCGACTCCGACCGCAAGCTGATGTCCACGCTGAACGAGGCCGGGACCGGCTATCGCGTGCATACCAAAGGCGCCATCGACCAGATCCTGAACATCTCGACCAGCGCGCTCGTGGACGGCAAGGTCGTCCCGTTGACCGAAGAGATGAAGCGCACCTATCTCCAGGCGGCGGAGGCGATGTCCGATGACGCGCTGCGCGTGCTCGGGGCCGCTTACAAGGATGCGGATCGCATCCTTGCGCCGGAGGAGATGGAGCAGGGGCTGACCGTGATCGGCTTCGTCGGCATGATCGACCCGCCACGCCTCGAGGTCAAGGATTCGATCCGCGAGGCGAAGATGGCCGGCATCACGCCGGTGATGATCACCGGCGACCACAAGAATACCGCCGTGGCCATCGCCAGGCAGCTGGAGATCGCGGATTCCATCGAGCAGAGCATCACCGGCTCAGAGATCGACGCGATGTCCGATGAGGAATTCGCCCGGAGGATCCACCAATACCGCGTCTTCGCCCGCGTCTCGCCTGAGCACAAGGTGAAGATCGTCCAGGCGTTCAGGAAACAGAACAACATCGTCTCCATGACCGGCGACGGCGTCAACGATGCTCCGTCGCTCAAGAGCGCGGACATCGGCGTCGCGATGGGCATCACCGGCACCGACGTGTCCAAGGGAGCCGCCGACATGATCCTGACGGACGACAACTTCTCGACGATCGTGCGCGCTGTCCGGGAAGGGCGAAACATCTACGAGAACATCAGGAAGTCCATCATCTTCCTGCTCTCCTGCAACCTGGGAGAAGTGATCGCGATCCTCGCTTCCGTGCTGTTCTTCCTGCCGGTGCCGCTCGTGGCGACCCAGATCCTGTGGGTCAACCTGCTCACCGATACCTTGCCTGCGATCGCCCTTGGCGTGGATCCGGGCGACAAGGACATCATGAAGCGCAAGCCCCGGAATCCGGGCGAAAGCTTCTTCGCCCATGGCGCGGCGCTCAGAGCCCTGCTCGGCGGCTTCCTGATCGGCGCGATCACGCTTGCGGCGTTTGCCCTTGGCTTGCATGCGGAAGGCTATGCGCTCGGCGCGGCGGATATTCCCGAGGCCTCGCTGGCCCATGGCCGGACGATGGCGTTCATCGTGCTGGCGGCGTCGCAGCTGTTCTATTCATTGGCCAAGCGGCATGAGGACAAATCGATCTTCCAGATCGGCCTTTTCTCCAACAGGATCCTGATCGGAGCGATCCTCGCAGGCCTGTTGCTGCAGGTGATCGTGGTCAATGTCCCGGCCCTGGCCGCAGCCTTCAGCATGAAGGTCATCTCGCTCGCCGACTGGGGCATCGCCCTCGGCCTCTCGCTCCTGCCGCTCATGTTGAACGAGATCATCAAGGTCTTCATCCGCCTGGGCAAACGCCGCAAGGCAACCTGATCACGACCGTATGCGAACGGGGAGTACGCAGCCTGATCATCAGGACTGCGTGCTCCCCGTATTACTTGCCGCTTCCGGCTCAGGATCGTTCCTCGACCGACTTGCGCACCGCCTCGATCTGCTGATCGCTCAGCTCCTTGCCTCCGTAACGCGCATCCTCGTAATATCGCACCAGTTCCTCGGGCATCAGCTCCTGCCCTTTCCACCGCTCGACGCCCTTCTTCAGTTCGCGCGGCGTTTGTGAAGCCTCATACCGATACCCTTCCAGGATGACCCGTCTCAGCGCTTGTCTGTACAAGTAGCGGATGCGCTCCAGATTGCTGGTCAGCCGGTCCCAGCGGTCGCGCGGCTCCCGCTCGAACATCGCGTGCAGCCGATCCCTCCACCGCTGGGCCAGGTCGCTCCAGTCGGCCAGCTTCTCCACCTCGTCCTCGTAGTCCTGATCCCGCATGCTTACGGATTCGCCGGCCATGAGACGGTTCATGATCCAGGCATACAGGGCCTTGATGCCGTTGATCGCCAGCTTGCACAGCCTGTATAGCAGATACAGGGCACCGATGGCGCCGACGATGATCGCGATCCACATCACGATCTTCTCCAGGATCACCCAGAAGGCGGCCGGCTCTCCCGCTTCGCCAAACGGCATCTCGGGCGGAGCCGTCTCCGTCGCGGTCTCAGGCGGCTCACCGCCTGTTCCGAGAGACATCAGCCAGTAGATCCACTCTCCCAGCTTGCGGATCATCGCCCGAAACGCCTGCAACAGCTGCTGGATGTTGGCGACCAGCACGACAAGGACTGCGAACAGGACGAGCAGCGTGCGATTCTTCCACAGGACGCTCCTCGCCACGACGGGCCTGTTTCCTTCCTGCAGGGATTCCTGATCCAGGGCGTTGCGATTCAGCATGTACAGCGTGATCGCCAGCGTGCCGATCGCGCACCAGCCCACGGCAGGCGCGATTCTCTGCATGTCAGAGGCGTGTCGGCTGACGAAGGACAGGAGGAAGTAGGCGGCGACGCTCAGCAGATAGACATTGGTTCTGAGCGCCTTGCGCAGCGGCAGGAAGGCCAGCACCCCGCCTCGCGCCAGAGCCGCCCAGCCTGTCAGCAGGCTGATGATGCCGGGCCAGCTTAGGCCGAACCACAGCCATGCGAATATCCCGCTGATGGCGATAAGCAGCAGCTGATGCGCGATCAGCCTCGGATTCGGCCAGAGAGACCGGAGCAGGCAACCGACCGCATAGAGAACGGCATGCGACACGAGCCATCCCCAGAACAGGGGTTCAGGCAATATGTAGAGATGAATGAACAGCAGTACCGGCATGGCGACAAGCATCTCCACGATGCTCGACAGCCCGGCGTTCAGTGCATTCCGCAGCTTCTCCCTCATACGACCGCCTCCGTCCCCGGGACAGATGCCGAGGCCTCAGGCTCATCCTCCTTGCCCCGCCCTGCCGCTTCTCCATCAGCCGCCTTCATCTCGATCGGCTCCAGCAACAGCACGGATACGGCATTGTTATTGCGCTGAAGCTGTTCCTTCAGCTGAAGGAGCTGGTCATTCATGTAGCAGGTGATCATCACAATATCGAGATTGGAGCGTGCCGCCGCGATCTCCTGCTCCAGCAGCGCATGGAAAGGCACGCTGCGGGCGATCAGCATGCGCGCCATCTGCTCCAGGACGTACTCGAAATGGCCTCTGCCACCCGCCGGCTCGATGCGCAGCGGCTCCTTCGGGCCGTCCTTCAGGTAGCCGTTGGCGGTGAAGCCGGCTTCCATCCCTGAGCCGATCGCTTCCTGGATGATGCCCGCCGCATAGGAGATGCCCCGCTCGATCAGCGCCTCATCGGACACCTGATTCCACATCTTCTCGTGGTCCTCCACATTGAGATACACCATGAGCTTGCGATCCGCCGTGTAATCGTGCTGGTTCACCTGCATGCGGCCCGACCTCGCGGTCGCCTGCCAGTTGATGTCCTTCATCGGATCGCCGTACTGGTATTCGCGCACACCCGCGAACATGAACGGATCGTGGACGATCCATCGCCTCACCGTGAAGTCCCCCTGCCAGCTGTGGGACGGAAGCTCGGCCTGATCAGGCATGATCGGCCTGGGATAGACGATGAGCCGCGCATTCAGGGTCAGCTTCCGGTAATGAGAGAAGATGCCGAACAGATCTCCGACGGTGAGCGTGGCCGAATCCAGCTCATAGACGCCGCGGCGCATGCAGGTGAACCTGTGCCTGCGGATGATCTGCGTGTACGGCATGAGGCTGAACAGGCTGCGATGGTTCTGGAACAGCTGCCCTTCGCTGATCGTATGGCCCTGCTGGCGCGAGAATTTCAGGTTCGCGCTGAGAGAGGATTCGAGCCTGACCCAGGGGACCGGGATCAGCTTGCGGTTGGCGATGCGTTCCACCATCTCCACCTGGTCGCCCGCATAGCAATGGGTGACATTGAAGTAACGGTCATAGCTCAGCTTCCGGATGCCGAACCGACGGAAGAAATACCCCTGAGCGGCGATCAGCACGACCGCCAGGAAGATCAGCCAGGTGATGTTCATGCTCATGGGCAACTATCCCTTGAGGCCGGCGAGGGGCTGCGTTTCCGTCGGCACCGGCGTCTCCTTGACGATCGCATCGATCAGGCTGCCCCCCGCGTCGTAGCCCGCATAGCGCAGGGCGCTGCGCAGCACGAGCCGATGCGCCAGCACCGGCCTGGCCATCGCCTTGATGTCATCCGGCGTCACATAATCCCTGCCGCGCAGGATCGCGTGCGCCTGGGATGCGCGCAGGAGCGCCTGGCTGCCGCGCGGACTGATGCCGATCACCACATCCTCATGCGCTCTCGTGCGCTCCACGATCGCCAGCAGATAGCTCAGCACATCATCGTGGATCCCCACCTGCACATAGCTGCGCTGGGCGTCGATGATCTCCTCCGAGTCGGCAACGGGCTCCAGCTCGTCCAGCGGACTCGCCGCCTGGAAGCGGCGCAGGATCTGCAGCCCTTCCTCGCGGCTCGGGTAACCCATCCTCACCTTGAACAGGAAGCGGTCCAGCTGCGCTTCCGGCAACGGGAAGGTGCCCTGGCTCTCGATCGGGTTCTGCGTGGCGATGACGAGGAACGGCCGGGACAGCTGATGCGTCGTTCCGTCGATGCTGACCTGCCTCTCCTCCATGCATTCCAGCAGGCTCGATTGCGTTCTGGGCGTCGCCCGGTTGATCTCATCCGCCAGCAGGATATTCGTAAACAGCGGCCCCGCCCGGAATTCAAATTCGGACAGCTTCTGATTGTAATAATGGATCCCGCTCAGGTCGCTTGGCAGCAGATCCGGCGTAAACTGGATGCGCTTGAATGTGCAACCAAGAGACCTCGCCATCGCCTTGGCCAGCATCGTCTTGCCCGTGCCCGGCACGTCCTCAAGCAGCACATGCCCTCCTGTGACAAGGGCGATGAACAGAAGGTCGATGACCTCCTCCTTGCCGATGATCACTTTCCCTACGTTGGTGCGAATGTTGTCAGCCAGCGTGCGTATTTGTTCCAGTTCCATGCGCTCCTGGTTCCTCCCCTGTACGGCTTGATTTAAGCGTTTACATATTGCCCGTCGGCGAATAAATCCTGGCACCGTCTTGCGTAACCGCTTTGTCCGTTATTTCCCATTATACCGAATCCGGTTGGATAGATTCCACACCTGTCAGCCAACATAATATCGTGGCCTGCTCCTTTCATTCTGGGGGCGGCGACGGATCAGCGGAACCTGCAAAAATTATATGATTTTTCTACAAATCTTTTGGGTGGCTCGGTCGGGTGCAAAGTCTTAGGATTATGGTAACGAAAAGATACAGAAAAGGAGGGCGAATCGTGAAACATTCCAGGGGTAATCAACCGCTACCGGTACTGCCAGCAGCATCACCGGCGAGAAGAAACAGTTTTTGGAAAACTGCTCTCCAGCAACGTTGGCTCTATCTGATGTCCATCCCATTCATCATCTACGTGTTCATCTTCAACTACCTGCCGCTTTGGGGCTGGACCTATGCGTTCCAGAACTACAAGCCGCATCTCAGCTTTTCCGAACAGCAATGGGTTGGTTTCGAGCATTTCGTGCGCCTGTTCTCTGACGACAAGTTTTACCAGGTTCTCAGGAACACGCTGGCCATGAGCTTCCTCGGCCTGATCGCCGGCTTCACGATCCCGATCATCTTCGCACTGCTGCTTAATGAAGTCCGTTCATCGTTCTTCAAGCGCTTCGTGCAGACCGTATCCTATCTTCCGCACTTTGTCTCCTGGGTCGTAGTCGCCAGCCTGGTCACGACGATCCTGTCGGTCGACGGAGGTGTGGTCAACGATCTGCTCATGGCGATCGGCATCATCGACGAGCCGATCAACTTCATGGGCAAAGGCTCTTGGTTCTGGTACATCCTGACCGCAGTTGACCAATGGAAGGAAATGGGCTGGAGCGCGATCATCTATCTGGCTGCCATGGCGGGCATTGATCCGGAGCTGTACGAGGCGGCCAAGGTGGACGGAGCCGGAAGATTGCGCACGATGTGGAACATCACGCTGCCAAGCATCCGCTCGACCATCATCGTCCTGCTCATCATGTCGATCGGCCATCTGACCACGATCGGCTTCGAGAAGCAGTTCCTGCTCGGCAACAACCTGACGAAGGAATACTCGGATGTGCTTGACCTGTATGCCCTGAATTACGGGATCCAGATGGGACGGTATTCATTCGGTACGGCCATCGGCGTATTCAACTCTGTTGTCAGCATCATCCTGCTGCTCGTCGCCAACGGCGTCATGAAACGCACGACCAAAGAAAGCATCATGTAAAGGGGGAGGAACCATGTCTCGTGTAAACAGACGGGCATTCAGCCGAATGTCCCCAGGCGAGATCGCATTTGAGGTTTTCAATGCCATCTTCATGCTCTGTGTTGTCGTCATGACGGTATATCCATTCCTGAACGTGCTGGCCCTCTCCTTGAATGATTCGCTGGATACGGTCAAGGGCGGCATTCATATATGGCCGAGACAATTTACGCTGGAGAACTACAAGACCATCTTCGGTTACGAGACGCTGATCATCGGCGCGCGGAACTCCGTGCTCAGAACGATCATCGGCACCATCCTGAGCGTCTTCTGCTGTTCGATGATCGCCTACACGCTCAGCCGCAAGGACTTCCAGCTCAGAAAGTTCTTCTCGGTGTTCCTGGCGCTGACCATGTACCTCAGCGCAGGGCTCATTCCTGGCTATATGCTGATCCGCCATCTCGGCATGATCAATACATTCTGGGTGTACATCATTCCGGGCATCGTATCCGCCTGGAACGTGTTCATCATCCGTTCCTTCATGGACAATCTGCCCTATGCCCTGCAGGAATCCGCCAAGCTCGACGGAGCGAACGACTTCACGATCTACGCCCGCATCATCCTGCCTCTGTGCAAGCCGGTGCTCGCCACGGTCGCCCTGTTCGTCGCCGTCGGCCAATGGAACTCCTGGTTCGACAACTACCTGTATAACTCGTCGAAGATCCAGCTGACGACCTTGCAATATGAGCTGCAGAAGATCCTGCAGAGCACGACGGTCAGTCAGACCGCCCCGCGCGGAACAAGCGTCCTTGAGAACATGGCGCGCGTATCGCCGCAATCGGTCAAGATGGCGATCACGATCGTGGTTACCGTGCCGATCCTCGTGGTGTATCCGTTCCTGCAGAAGTATTTTGTCAAGGGTATGACACTGGGCGCTGTGAAGGCATGACAGGCTTATGGCAGTGATCCCGCATGGTCTTGAACCTTCGGTATAATCAGCTGTTTCGGCTGTTATACAATATATCTGCAAACAAAAAGGGAGGTAACTCAATTGAAGAAAGCAGTAAGACTCATCACCATCCTCTGCATCATCTCATCGCTCCTCGTGCTGGCCGCATGTGGGTCCAATAATGGCAAGAACGGCAACAGCGCGAGCAACAACCCGTCGCAAAACAGCGAAAATCAAGGTCAGGACGGGTTGAAGCCGATCACGTTCACCTGGTTCAGTGCTGACCCGGTATCGAACTGGAACAACATGCAGGACATGGTAGGCAAGGAGATCACCAAGAAAACTGGCGTGACACTGGAAGCCCAGTTCGCCATGGATGCCAACGCCATCCCTCTGATGATCGCCAGCGGCGAATACCCTGACCTGATCTCGCCGAAGGGTGACGCTGCGAAGCTGGTGAACGCCGGCGCCCTGATCGACCTCCGCCCTTATCTGGAGGAGTATGGCCCGAATCTGCTCAAGGTATACGGCCAATATATGGACCGCCTGTCCTGGAGCAAGGATGACGACGCCATCTACATCCTGCCTTCGCTCAATGCCGTTGACCACCAGTACATGGATATCGCCGGCGCCTTCCACATCCAGCACGAAGCGCTGAAGGCGACCAATTATCCGGAGATCAAGACGGTCAAGGACTATGAAAATGCGATCAAGTCGTTCCTGGAGAAGAACCCGACGACGGCAGACGGCCAGAAGCGCGTGGGCATCACGTTCCTGGCGGACGGCTGGCGCATCATGATCGGCGTGACGAACCCGGCGTTCCTGACCACAGGCGCACCGGACGACGGCGAAGTATACATCGATCCGGAAACGTATGAGGTAACCTATCACTACAGACGCCCGGAAGAGAAGGAATACTTCCGCTGGCTGAACCATATCAACGATATCGGCCTGCTGGACCCTGAAGCATTCACCCAGAAGGAAGACCAGTACAAGGCGAAGATCGCGACCGGACGCGTCGTAGGCGTCATCGACCAGGACTGGGGCTTCCAGGACGCGGTGAACAGCCTGAAGTCCGAAAGCAAGTTCGAGCAAACCTACGCTCACTTCCCGGTTACACTGAATGAGAACTACAAGGATCATCAGCTGCAATCCTCCGGCTTCATGGGCGGCTGGGGCATCGGCATCTCCGTCGACAATCCGGACCCGGCAAGAGCGATCCAGTTCCTGGATTTCCTCGCCTCCGAAGAAGGACAGATCCTCAACAACTGGGGCATCGAAGGCGAACACTATTACTATGATGATCAGGGCGTGCGCCGCATCTATCCGGAAGTGCAGGAGCTCAAGAACAACGACCCGGCCACCTTCACGAAGGAAACGGGCATCGGCTTCTACGGCATCTCCGCCCGTTACGGCGACGGCGTGAAGGATTCGACCGGCAACTACTACACGACGAAGTGGCCTGAGCAAGTGATCGAGAACTACTCTTCTGTTGAGAAAGAAACGCTCTCGAAGTACGGCGTCAACCGCTGGATCGAGCTGTGGCCGCAAGCGGACGAGTTCCCGGTCAAGGCCTGGGGCGCAGCATGGGACCTGCCGGTACCGAGCGATTCCGACTACGCCATCCTCGCGCAGCGCATGCAAGAGATCACCTGGCAGCGCATCCCGCAGATCATCCTGGCGGATCCGTCCGAGTTCGACGCGCTGTGGGACGCCTATATGCAAGAGTTGATCAACAACGGTGTCGAGAAGATGGAAGACGAATTCGAGGTATACGTCAAGGATCGCGTCGAGCTGTGGGGCGGCAAGGTAAACTAATCGAATAGACCCGCAAGCGACGATGAGGATGAGTGCCGCATCAGGGGATGTCCCTGATGCAGGGCTCATCCTCTTTTTTCGTTTGCCGCCTGTCATCGGATCGTCTGCATGTCGCGGTGAGGTCAAGTTGCTTTTGCTCCGCTTGGGCATATACATAATGGCGTAGGAGGTGTGGGTGGTGCGAGGAAGATCGTGCCTGTTGGTCGGTTGGCTTACCTTTTTCCTGATCGGAACCGATCTGTTCGTGATCTCTCCGTTATTGCCGTTTATCTCGCAAGCTTATGCGGTCAGTTCGGCAACAGCCGGATGGATGGTCACCGTCTTCGCGATCGCATATGCGGGAACGGCTCCTCTCTTCGGCTGGGTGGCCGATCGCATCGGACGGAGAAACCTGATCGCATCCGGCATGCTGCTGTTTGCGTTATCCGATGCGCTTGCCGCCATGGCTCCTGCATTCCTGTGGCTGATTATCAGCCGCATCTGCACCGGACTCGCCGTCGCCTCCATCACTCCCCTGATCTATGCCATCATCGGGGATCTCGCGCCGCCCGCCCGAAGGGGAACGTGGATCTCGATCATCGTCTCCGGCTATATGACCGCACTTTTGATCGGAGCGCCTCTGGGCGCGTTGCTGGAGAAGCTTTGGGGGTGGCGTTCGGTTTTTGCAGCGTTGGCCTTTGCAGGGGCCCTGCTTGCCGTCGTGAATTTCAAGACCTGGGGATTCACCGAAGGACGGAAGCCCGCGGATGATCGGTCGGACGGCCATCTTGCCAGGATACTGCGCTCCGTCAGTGTGACGACGATCTGGGCGATCTCCATGTACGCCTTGTACTTCTATCTGGGCGCAGCGCTCCACTCGGAGAATCGGTTCACCTCCTCCGAGATCGCACTGGCCGTTGCCGTCTATGGCGTGGGCGCCGTCTCCGGAACCCTTGTCGGCGGCCGCCTGGCAGACCGGTTGGGGGCGTTCTTATCCAGGGCCGCGCTTCTGATCCTGTCCTGGATGCTGGCTGGCCTGGGGATGGCGTTTGCCTCCGGAGCGTGGGTCTATGCGATGCTCTGGTTATGGTCTGTGGTCGGGTACGCGGGATTCACCTCCTATCAGGCGAGGCTCGCGGCGGAGTATCCGGCGGCTCGCAGCCTGGCGATGGCCTGGAATATGACCGCGCTGTATGTCGGCATCACCTTGGGCTCGGTGATCGGCGGTTATGTCATCTCCCGCTGGGGATATGATCCGCTTCCGTACGTTTGCAGCGTGGCTGCACTTGCCAGCTTTGCGCTCAGCATGCAGAAGGTTCGTCGAACCGGGAAGACGAAGGTTTCTTCATCGACGGGGTGATCCTGGCGGTACCTGCAACCTGTATGACAAAAACGGGTTGACCGCAAGTCCTGTGGACCTGCGGTCAACCCGGGAGGTGTGCGACTCAGCCTTCTCAGCAGATCGGAAGAGCGTCGTG
>CALGAO010000101.1 GCA_937957685.1 uncultured Paenibacillaceae bacterium | reverse complement strand
TGTGCATGACGCCCTATCGTTCTTTCTATCCATCTTCCGTGAGTCGATGCCGCCATGAC
Organism: uncultured Paenibacillaceae bacterium; assembly: GCA_937957685.1. Lineage (GTDB taxonomy): Bacteria > Bacillota > Bacilli > Paenibacillales > DA-C8 > Insulibacter. The sequence goes on along the minus strand of CALGAO010000101.1, from coordinate 18,399 downwards.
ACCGCGCTGACCACCAGATCAACAAAAAGAGGCCATCCATCGGTCAGTCTCATCTGACTTTCCGGACAGCCTCGTTTTATTATGCCGGGAAGGTGAGTCACGGCTGGTGTTCCCGAAGCGGGGAGGTGTGTTACTGGCCGTTGTATTGTTATGGGGAGGTGCTGCCCTGGTGGTGTCCCGTTTCGGGGAGATGCGATTCTGGCTGTTGTCCTGTCGCTGGAATGTCCAGTCACGCAGTTGCCCGGCCTTATCGACCAGGGCGACAGCGGCTTACAGGCTTGGCTGGCGCGGAAATCGGATGGGGCAGTCCCCAAAAGGGTAGCCCCTCCTCGGGCAGACATAGCACTCCTGAGCGACCGTTTTTTCTGTTTGCCGGAGTTTGCAATAATGATTCCAAAGTGATATCATATTGATATAGAAATGATATTCGACAAGGAGTGATCGTGATGGTGGAACGGAAGCCTTCCTTTATGATGAATGGTTTTGTCGGGCTGATCCTGGTGCTTGGGCTTCTCGCGTCGGGCATATTTTTCCTGGCCGGGGCGAAGCTGCCCATCGTCGGGGTGCCGCTGATCTTGCTTGGCGTCGTGATCCTGAGCGGCATTACGATGGTGCAGCCGAATCAGGCGGCTGTGGTGATGTTCTTCGGCAAATATGCCGGCAGCATCCGCGAGAACGGTCTGTGGCTGACGATCCCGTTGTCCACGCGCAAGCATATCTCTCTGCGTGTTCGCAACTTTAACAGCAACAAGCTGAAGGTCAACGATCTGGATGGCAATCCGATCGAGATCGCCGCGGTGATCGTCTTCCGCGTCATTGACTCCGCGAAGGCGCTGTTCGATGTGGACGACTATCAAACCTATGTCGAGATTCAGAGTGAGACGGCTCTGCGCCATATCGCCAGCCAATATCCGTATGACGCGTTTGACCGTGAGGTGTTCTCGCTGCGCGGCAACACGGACGAGATCGCCACATTGCTCTGTCAGAACCTGCAGGAGCGGCTGAGAGTGGCAGGAGTAGAGGTCATCGAAGCGCGCCTGACGCATCTTGCGTATTCGACGGAGATCGCGGCAGCCATGCTGCAGCGCCAGCAAGCTTCGGCCATCGTTGCGGCGCGTCAGACGATCGTCGAAGGTGCGGTTGGCATGGTCGAGATGGCCATCGCGCAATTGGAGAAGGACGGGGTCATGCCGCTTGACGAAGAGCGCAAGGCGAATATGATCAACAACCTGCTGGTGGCGATCGTCTCGGACAGGGGAGCACAGCCAGTCATCAACACGGGCAGCCTGTACTAAGGGTAAGCGGATATGCCATCGAAGAAACAATTTCCCTTACGGTTGGACCCGGCCATATACGAAGCGCTGGAGCGCTGGGCGGCGGATGAATTCCGCAGCGTCAACGCGCACATTGAATTTCTGCTCAGGGATGCGCTGCGCAAGGCAGGAAGGCTGAAGCCCGCGGAGCGGTCGGACGAACCGGAAGCAAGGCAGCCCTGAAGCGGCTGCGCCCAAGGAACTTCCCAGATCACGGAAGTATCTGAACCCAGCCCCAAGACGCATGCGTCGTCTGAATCCGCAGAACGGATGGACCTTGCTGTTGATCGTCGTGTGAAACATCATATCCAGACAGACCAGAGGTTCGGAACACCAGGTCCGGCCTCTTTTTTTCTTCCAATCAATAAAGAAAAATGACTTCGAGGTTGCGTGTGGAGGGGAGAAAGGAATGAGGCCGCATCGGGATGCGAAAAGGTATTTCTATCCGCAGGTTGCAAGAAAGTCGGAAACATCAGCCTCTCAACTGCATAGGTATTAGTACGTTACGATAGAAACCTGGCGTACCCTGCGAAATGGAGTGCTGAGGAAGGAGGCAGCTATGGATATCTTCGAACGCATAGAACGATATCGAGCGGAGGAAGAGAAGCTTCAATGGACGGGGACGTTCCGCGACTATGTGGAGATCGTTCGCAGCAACCCGCGGGTGGCGCGGACAGCGCATGCGCGCGTCTATGATATGATCGCATGGCATGGCATTTATGAGGTGAATGGACAGAAGAAATACAAATTCTTCGAGCAAGGGATCTTCGGCCTGGACAGAACGATAGAGAAACTGGTGGAGGAATACTTCCACTCGGCAGCGCGCAGGCTGGATGTCCGCAAACGCATCCTGCTGCTCATGGGACCGGTCAGCGGGGGCAAGTCGACGATCGTGACGATGTTGAAGCGGGGGCTTGAACGATATTCCAAAACCGATGAAGGTGCCCTCTACGCCATCAAGGGCTGTCCGATGCAGGAGGAGCCGCTGCATCTGGTGCCGATGGAGCTGAGGGAGGAAGTCGAGAAGGAGCTGGGCGTCAAGATCGAGGGCGACCTGTGCCCGGCTTGCCAGATGAGGCTCGAGACGGAGTACAACGGGGTGATCGAGAACGTCGCGGTGGAGCGGATCATCCTGTCGGAAGCGAAGCGGGTCGGCATCGGCACGTTCAGTCCGTCCGATCCGAAGTCCCAGGATATCGCCGATCTGACCGGCAGCATCGACTTCTCGACGATCACCGAATACGGCAGCGAGTCCGACCCTCGCGCCTATCGCTTCGACGGCGAGCTCAACAAGGCGAACCGCGGCATGATGGAGTTCCAGGAGATGCTCAAGTGCGACGAGAAGTTCCTGTGGAACCTCCTCTCGTTGACCCAGGAGGGCAATTTCAAGGCCGGAAGATTCGCGCTCATCTCGGCTGACGAGCTGATCATCGCCCACACCAACGAAGCCGAATACAAGGCATTCATCAGCAACAAGAAGAACGAAGCCCTCCAGTCGCGAATGATCGTCATGCCGATCCCTTACAATCTCCGCGTCTCGGATGAGGAGAAAATCTACGCCAAACTCATCCAGCAGAGCGATATGCAACACATCCACATCGCGCCGCACACGCTGCGCACGGCCAGCATCTTCTCGATCCTGACGCGGCTCAAGGAGTCGAAGAAGCAGGGCATGGACCTGCTGAAGAAAATGCGCATGTACGACGGCGAAGCCGTCGAAGGCTTCAAGGAAGCGGATCTGAAGGAGATGCAGAACGAGTATCCGGACGAGGGAATGACGGGCATCGACCCGCGCTACGTCGTCAACCGCATCTCCAGCGCCCTGATCAGGCATGACGCTCCGTGCATCAACGCGCTTGACGTGCTTCGCTCGCTGAAGGACGGACTGGATCAGCATCCGGCGATCACGCGGGAGGATAAGGAGCGCTATCTCAACTTCATCTCGATCGCCCGCAAGGAATACGACGAGCTGGCCAAGAAGGAAGTGCAGAAGGCGTTCGTCTATTCCTTCGAGGAATCGGCGAGAACGCTGTTCGAGAACTATATCGACAACATCGAGTCGTACTGCAACTGGACGAAGATCAAGGATCCGCTGACCGGGGAGGAACTCGATCCCGACGAGCGGCTCATGCGTTCGATCGAGGAGCAGATCGGCATCTCGGAGAATGCGAAGAAAGCGTTCCGCGAGGAGATCCTGATCCGCATCTCCACCTATGCGCGCAAGGGCAAGAAATTCGACTACAGCAGCCATGAGCGGCTGAGGGAAGCGATCGAGAAGAAGCTGTTCGCCGATCTGAAGGATATCGTGAAGATCACGACAACGACCAAAACGCCGAACGAGCAGCAGCTTCGCCGCATTAACGAGGTGACCCAGCAGCTGATCGATGCGCATGGCTATTGCCCGGTATGTGCGAACGAGCTGTTGCGTTATGTAGGTAGTTTGCTTAACCGATAACACAGATTTATCAGGATGCCTATTGACGAAGGTGACTTGCCGGTTGTATGATGTACGTAAGCGATGCAACATGCGCATCGCTGCCTTAAAGGGGAGTAGCTTTCTCGGCATAGTTCGTCATTACGGATGCATATCCCGGCTATGTCGGCAACGGACGTTGTGAGCGAGACCTTTACTTATGACGGAGTAAAGGTCTTTATTTATGCGAATTGCGAGGCCTTTACTCGGATGAGTAAAGGTCCTTTTATTTTGGCATGATAATGGGGGGATTGGGCGCAGCTTACTACATAACACGGATCGTGAGAACATGCAATTGCAGCTTGATACGAACTATTGATGCTGAGAAACCTTAAATCGTGGAGGGAAATCTGTTGGGACTTGATATTGAACTTTTTTCGCCGCAATTTTGGCAGGCTTTATTCAAGATCGTTATCATAGACCTGGTGCTGGCAGGCGACAATGCCGTCGTCATCGCGATGGCTGCACGCAACTTGCCTAAGCAACAGCAGAAGAAAGTGATCATATGGGGCGTCGTGGGGGCGATTGCGATTCGCGCTGCGCTGACGATGATCGCTGTTGCGCTGCTGAATATTCCAGGACTGCATCTCGTCGGCGGGTTATTGCTCCTGTGGATCGCTTATCAGCTGCTGGTCGAAGACAAGGGCCACAAGGAAGAGGGCCATGCCGTGAAGTCTTTCGGTGAGGCCCTGCGGACGATCTTGATCGCCGATACGGTGATGAGCCTCGACAACGTGCTGGCGATCGCCGGCGCTTCCCACGGCAGCTACTTCATGGTCATCCTGGGCCTGATCATCAGCGTGCCGGTCATCCTGTTCGGCAGCACCGTGATCCTGCGGCTCATGGAACGCTTCCCGATCATCATCTATATCGGCGCAGGCGTGCTCGTCTGGACGGCAGCCGAGATGATCGTCGCAGAAGGCTTCGTAGAGCCTCTGTTCGTCAACAATGCGCTCAAGTGGATATTTGAGATCGCACTCATCGTCATCGTCCTGGGGCTTGGGCACTTCGTGAAGAAGAGAAAGGCCAAACAAGTCCAGCCGATGTGACAGGGGGACGGGGGTTTTGTCACGTGGTCACCGCGTGACAAAACCCCCGTCCCTTTGTCACAGAAACTTGCGATGCGACTTCGTCCCGTCATAGGAGAAACAGACCTTCTTCGTCTCCACTTCGGTCTCCAGATGGACGGGGCGACCCCACAGCTGGTACACGTAAGGCAGTGTCTTCTCTACGTACTTAATGTCCAGCTCGATCCCCTCATAACGATGGACGAGATACAGCTCGCCGCGCTTGCCGAAGTCCCCGTTCTCCACGACGATGACGGGGAAGCCGCCATTCACGCGCGAATACACGAGCTGATCGCGCACGTTCTCCCATGACTTGTCGGTGATCGTCCATTCCGGCCCTTTCTTCTCGAACACATACATATCCATCTCGTCGACCAGCTGCTTCGTCAGGTAGTTGCGGATAAAGGAGATGTCCGAGTCAGTCTCGCGCACCTCGAAGATCTTCTCCCGCCCTTTACCCGGTTTGCGGCCGAATCGCCGCTGCTCCTCCTCCGTCGGATGATCCCAGCGCTTCTCGATATCCTCGAAGATCTTCAGTCCGAGATAGTACGGGTTCAGCGAATGGCGCGACGGCTGGATGACGCTGGCATTCAGCTTGGCGTACTCGATCGTCTCCTCCTCCGTCAGGTCCAGCTCCCGCACGATGCGCTGATGCCAGTAGGTCGCCCAGCCCTCGTTCATGATCTTCGTCTCGATCTGCGGCCAGAAATACAGCATCTCGTCACGCAGCATCGTCATGATGTCGCGCTGCCAATCCTCCAGTTCCTGCGAATATTCCTGGATGAACCACATCAGATCCTTCTCCGGCTGCGGCGGGAACGGCTTTACGGTGTCCTCGGGTGCCGCCTGTGCCTGCTCCTGGTGCTCATCGCGGTCCAGTTCCCACAGGTCCTCGTAGCCGGTGGACGGCCGGGTCTGCGCCTTCTTCGGATGCCTGCCCGCATCGCCGCCCGCCTGATGCACCAGCCGATACGGCTTCAGCAGCCCGGGCTCGATATGCTCCTGGATCGCCAGGACCGCATCGAGGAATTTCTCCACCGTCTCCGACCCGTACTCGATCTCGTATTGCCGCACCCGTTCCGCCGTCGCCGACATGCTCTCGATCATGTCGCGGTTCGTTCGGGAGAAGCGGATGTTGTTCTTGAAGAAATCGCAGTGCGCCAGCACATGGGCGGCGATCATCTTGTTCTGGATGAGCGAGTTGCCGTCAAGCAGAAACGCATAGCACGGGTTGGAATTGATAACCAGCTCATAGATCTTGCTGAGGCCATAATCATACTGCATCTTCATCGCGTGAAACGCCTTGCCGAAGCTCCAGTGGCTGAACCGGGTCGGCATCCCGTAAGCCCCGAAGGTGTAGATAATGTCCGCCGGACAGATCTCATATCTCATCGGGTAGAAATCAAGCCCAAACCCCTGCGCAATCTCTGTAATGTCGTGAATCGCACGCTCGAGCTCCCTGATCTCATCAGCATTCATCCAGCTCCCAGCCTCCTCGTCCTGATGTCTGGCTGTGCCCTGAGCCACAGTTGTCTGTGCACAGCCTCCTGTTGCTCCCATGTCGCTTCTCTATGTCTAACTATATATATTCAGTCCCGCGAGGGTTATGTGCAGCCGAAGCAGGGGATTCCGGGACAAGGGAGATGAATGAAATGTTTATAACAGGAGATATCGGACCTTGGGTATATCCCTTCAGGGGAAACTGGAGTCGACGGCAGCCCAGGAGCTGATCGAATCATACTGAAAAGAAGCTTCCGCTAAAATGGGAAATCCGCGATTTTTGTCAAAATCAAGCCAATCCGACTTCCGCTATCCTTCTCGTGGCATCCGCAGTGGATGCCAAACGTCGGGAACATTCCGCAGACACCTACGTGCCTGCCGAAATTGCAAGTCCGCCAGGCTGCGGATGACGATCGCGAATGAGGCTCCGCTCAATCGATCCCCTTGAATGAATAGCCCTGCATCTTGTCCAGGCTGGAACGGGATGTCCCGTTGCCGGCGGGAGCTGGAGCAGCCTTCGTTCGCTCCGTGTCTCTGGCTCGATTGTACAGGTATCTGAGGTAGTGGTTGTTTGCCTCCAGCAGGTCGATCATATAGGCAAAGGCGAACAACAGCAGGGCGGATATGACGCTGGACGCGATGGAGGCGATGGCCATCCACCAGCTGCCATAGATGCTGATGAAAATGCCAACGACCAATCCGGCAAAGATCACGATAACACCCAACACATTTAACGTTTTGACCATTAGGTGCGCACCTCCTGTGACCACTTTAACAGATCTGGTTGAAAACGGGTACCTCGAATTTGGGTGAATCATCCTGTCCCCATAATGTTAGGCTATGCGGTGAACGAAACGAAAACGGGAAGCGTATAACCAATGAATCAATCATGATCAACGCCAAACATGCGCATTGCGCAGCCGTTGAAGGAGCCTGCCGCATGGATGAAATGACACTCATAGCACTTGCCAAACAAGGGAATACCGAGGCGCTCTCCGAGCTGTTCCGCAGCCACTACGCGATGCTTCGCAGTTATCTGATCAAGATCACGCTGAAGCCGGATCTGGCCGAGGATCTTGCTCAGGATACGATGATCAGGGCGATGCAGAAGCTCCACCTCTATGAACCACGCAGGTCCAGGTGGTCCACCTGGCTGATCACCATCGCCAGCCGCCTGTATCTGGACCATCTGCGCAAGCTCAGGCGGGATAGGCGGCTCCTCGATGGGGAGCAGTCGATCCGTCAGCTTCGCTGGATGGCGCAATCCTCCAACGAGGAGTGGCATGAACTGCTGGACGCACTGGGCGAACTGAACCCGGAGATTCGGGTGCCGATCATCATGAAGCATTATTATGGCTTCTCACAGGAGGAGATCGCCACGATGCTGGATGTTCCGGTGGGAACGATCAAATCCCGCATCCATAACGGGATCGATCGGATCAGAAAGGAGATGGACAAGCGATGAATCAGCATGAGATCGATGAGCGGCTCAAGGAAGCTATGGACAGGCTGGATCACCTGACGCACAGGGACACGCCTCCGGCGGAGTGGTTTGCATCATTGGTTGCCGAGCAGCAAGCCAGGCAGAAACGCGCATTCAGGAGGGACCTGCTCCTGTTTCTCGCCATTGCTCCCTTCGCGGTGTTGCTCACCATGGGGACGCTGGCTTATGGCATCGGCGCCACGCTGATCTTCCAGCCGTTCGTGCTTGGCATCCTCTCGCTCACCGTGGTCCTGCGCAAGCGGAAGAAGGTGGATGGTTGATGCTTGAGGAACTGCTTGCACTTCCGTGGTATGTCTGGGTGATCTTGCCGCCCGTTCTGTTTGCCCAGGGCACCTGGTTGTTCGTGGATGCGCGGCGGAGGGACAGCTTCCCCTGGTTCTGGGGGCTGTGGGGCATGATATCATTTCCGCTGCCGATCGTGTTGTACCTGTTGATCGTTCGACGCATGGATCGGAGATACATCAACAAAAGAGAGGAGAATCCCTATGAATGAACTGCAACATATCCCCTGGGGCATCGTCGCTCCACTCATCATCCTCCAACTGATCCTGGCGGTGATCGCCCTGATCGATCTGGTGCGCGCCGAACGGACGAACGGACCGAAGTGGATGTGGGTCCCGATCATCCTGTTCGTCAGCATGCTCGGCCCGATCTCCTATTTCGTCCTGGGAAGGAGGCCGTTCTAGATGGCGCCGCTCATGGAGGTCAGACAACTGGTCAAAACCTACGGCTCCACCCGGGCGGTCAATGGGATCACCTTCACCATCGAGGCGGGTCGCTGTACGGCGTTGCTCGGTCCGAACGGAGCCGGCAAGACGACGACGCTGAACATGCTGTCGGGACTGCTGAAGCCGACGTCGGGGGAGATTCGTTTCGACGGAGCAACGAAGGGGGAGGACCTGCGCGCATATATCGGTTATTTGCCGCAATATACGGCTTATTATAACTGGATGACCGGCAGGGAGTTCCTGATCTACGTCGGTCAACTGACGGGAATGGACAAGCGGTCTGCCGTGCAAAGGGCGGAAGAGCTGCTCCGGCTGGTCGGCATCGAGGACGCGAAACATCGCAGGATCGGCGGCTACTCCGGCGGGATGAAGCAACGGCTGGGGTTGGCGCAGGCGATGATGCATCGCCCTCGTCTCCTTGTTCTCGATGAACCGGTATCGGCGCTTGACCCCATCGGACGCAGGGAGGTGCTGGAGCTGATGAAGCGCATCAGGCAGGAGACGACGATCCTGTTCTCCACGCACGTGCTGCCCGATGCGGAGGAAGTCTGTGATGATGTGCTTATCATCCGCCAGGGAGAGATCGTCATCGCCGGCAGCCTGGATGAGATTCGCAAGAGCAACCAGCGTCCGGTGATCGAGCTGGAGCTGGAGGATGGCGAAGCGCTGGCCGACTGGCTGCCTGCCTTGCGCGAGCTGGCCGGATCGGCGGCGGTGGAGCAGAACGGTCCCGTCGTGAGGTTCACTGTGGAGGATGCCGATGAGCTGCCGCGCATCAGACAGCAGCTGATGATCCGGCTGGCCGAGCTTAAGGCGCCGCTATCCAGGCTGGAGATCGCCAGGACGTCGCTTGAGGATCTGTTTATGGAGGCGGTGCGGAGATGAAGCAGTGGTTTGTTTTATTCCGGAAAGAGCTGCTGGAAGCCTGGAGAAATTACAAATGGATCTGGATACCGTTGGTCTATGTGATGCTTGGCATCATGCAGCCGATATCCACGTATTTCCTGCCGGAGATTCTGGAAGCGGCCGGAGGTTTGCCTGAGGGGGCGATCATCCAGCTGCCGGAGCCGACCGGCGTTGAGGTCATGGTGAAGGCGCTCGGCAACTATCAGACGCTGGGCCTGTTGATCCTGGTGCTGGCCTTTATGGGGACGATCTCAGCCGAGCGCGTGAGCGGTGTGGCCGGGATGGTGCTTGTGAAGCCCGTATCTTTCGCTTCCTATCTAACCGCCAAGTGGGCGTCAGCGGTCTGCCTCACCCTCGTCGCCACCGTCCTGGGCGTGCTTGGCACCTGGTATTACACGGAAGAACTGATCGGGCCGGTGTCCGGTTCGGCGATCCTGGCAGGCTGTCTGCTCTTTGGCCTTTGGCTGACGCTGCTGGTTACGCTGACAATCGCTCTCAGCGCCATGATGCGATCGTCAGGCGCGATTGCCTTCGTCACGTTGCTCGTTGCCGCAGCCCTTTCCATCGTGAGCTCCTTGTCCGGGACGAAGCTGAGCTGGATGCCAGGCAGGCTGACGAACTACGCAGGTGCGGCCATCGCCCAGGGCGGCATGCCCGACGGGGCATGGGGGGCGGTGATCAGCACGGTCATCGGTATGATCCTGCTGCTGTATATCGCGGTTTCCGTATTCCGCAAGAAGGAACTGGTCGCCTAGAGCGGGCCCATATCGACCGATGGCTGCTCTTGTGCTATATTGGGGCTAGCGTCAGATCGATTGCCGAAACTGCCGAACCGGACGCGCGGACAAGATCGAGATCTGAATGTGGGTAACCGCCTCAACAGGCGATTGGTTGCGGGGTATTGCCCAAGGCTTACAAGCAGGCGGCGGAGGGTTGAGGATGTGAGCCTCGACAAAACGGTTGGCGGCAGGATGTGGCTATGCACCTCAACAGACGATTGGTTGCAGGACGCAGCGTCAGGCTGGCAAGGGAACGGCAGCAGGTTGTTGGCGTGTGAAGCGGGGTTTGAACGGAGGAGAAACAGATACGCAACAGACTCGACGCCGGAAGGGCGTCTTTTTATTTGGATGGGTCTCAAGGATGATCCTGTTAACCGGCTTTCTGATCCAATGAGGTTAACTATCGATTGGCAAATTCGACCAAAATCATCCCATAACGCACTGACGTTCCGCCCCTTGTTAGCCGTGAGAAAATGGCCGTTTGACCACAAATAGCGGTTCGACGTTCCGTTTTAAGGCGTAAGGCCGGACTCCGCGTGGCAGGTTCACTTCTTTCGTCCAAACCATGGCGAAGGCATTTGTCTCTTCTGAACAGCGATGGGATATGGGAGATCCTCAATTTGGTGGGGCGGCGGAACGATGTTGCGTTGGATTTGGATCATTTTTGATCCGATGATGTCACGTTTGGACGTTGAAGTCGGGTTATATAAGGTGAAAGGAGGGACAGACGATGGAGCACCTGCTCGAGCAATGGGTGGAACAGGCCAAGGGCGGCAGCAAGGAAGCCTTCTCGGATCTCGTCAAGGCGACGCAGCAGAAGCTGTTGACGTATGCGTATCCGATGCTGGGCAATGTGCAGGACGCCGAGGATGTGGTGCAGGAGGTGTATATCCGGATGTACCGGCATCTGGACAAATACACGCATCACGTATCGGTGATGGCCTGGCTGTATACGATCTGTTACCGGTTGTGCATGAACAAGCTGAAGAAGAGATCCGGCCTGATGCGGCTGCTTCCGTTGCTGCATCAGGAAGCGGCGATGAACGAGCGTGCCGCGGCGAATCGGACGGAGCCTGAACATGACTTGTCATTGCTCGATGGTCTGAAGGCGGAGGAGCGCAATCTGGTGGTAATGCGCATCATTCAGGGTTTGACGTACGAGGAGATCAGCGGAATCACGGGGATCAGCGTGGCGGCGCTTCGCAAGCGCTATGAACGGGTACGGCAGAAACTGCAGATGAAGTGCCGGATGGAGCGAACGGAGCAAGCCCACGAGCGGCCCCACCATATTGAATTAAAGAGAGGAGTGGCGACTTATGACCAATCGATATGAAGGTAGCTGGGAGTACAAGCTGGCTTCGGCCACCATGCCGCCCATGGATGTGCATGATCGGGTGATGGAATCGGTGGCGCGGTTGCAGCGGAAGGAAGATCGAAGCAAATTCCTGTCCATACGCAGACGGGCGTGGATGGTGCCTCTGCTTGCAACCTGTATCCTGATCGGAAGCGGATTCGCCTATCTGAGCGGGGTGTGGCTGAAGAATGATGCCGGAGACACGGTGCTGAAGATTCGCGATTACAACAGCGCTAACCTCCCATCCCCAGTGTCGGACAGCGAGTGGGAGTCCTACATCAGCTTGGCGCAGCCGGGCGAGACAGTGCTGGTCTACAAGGCGGAAGACAATCCGCAGAAGATCATCGGCTCGTATACGGTCCCGTCGGTGGTGCAGGATTATGAGGATCTGAAGAGCATCGTCGGCGAGAACTTTGCGTTGCCGGCAAGCGTGCCGGAGCCGTTCACGTTCGTGGAGGGCCATGGCATCGGGTTCCTGCATCCTTCACCAGAACTGCTGGATGATATCTATGCGGAAGGCGAGGCGAGCGGGCAGACGGTGACGCGGGTCATAACAGCTCAGCAAGCTGAAACGGCTGGTGTCACGCTGAATCTGGAGCTGGCCGAGGAGTCTTATGTGGCCAGCATCCTGGGCGGAGAGCATGCGGATACATGGTATACGGATCTTGCCCAGCACACGGATACCGCCGTCGTGAGCATACTTGGAACGGAAGGGTATATCGCGAAGGTGGACGGATCTCAGGAACTGTTCTGGAAACATGGCCATGGCGCAGGCTCCCTGTACTATCACCTGTCGACGACTGACCTTGGCGAGCAAGGCAAACAGGCGTTGATCAGCCTGCTGGAGGCCTTGGCAGCAGGAGCGGTTGCAGGGCAATAAGCCACCGGATGACCGGAATCAGGTCGGCGCGGACGTCCGCAGAGGAGTGAGGGGATGACGGATACTCGAGCCTGCCGGATTACGGGAGAGAAGCGCTGTCCGGACAGTCACCGATCCCCTCCAGGTCCTGCGGATAGCGGAAGTCCAAACGTCGTGAAGTTCGAGGAAGAACCGCGGTGGCGGACACAATCGCCAGACGGCTCTTGACAGGTCAAGAAACACGAAGAAAGGACGGAAAACGGTTCCGTCCTTTTTTGCTACCATATATACCTGCGTCGGCCCACCCTGGCGCGGATGCGCGGCAGGCCGCGATGCTGTTCATCCTGCGGTTGAGGCAAAGTAAGCCATGGAGCGGAGATCAGGGCATCTGCTGAGCCAGCTGTTCCGGAACTTCCGGAAGCCCCGGCGCCGATCAGGCCGGATGCGCCCGTGGAGGCAGATCCTGGAGCTCCAGGGGCGACGGATGGGGATGCGCTGCTTGCGGCAGATAGGCTTGAAGCTCCAGCGTCGGTCAAGCCGGCAGCGCCCGCGGCAACCGAGCCGGATGCGCCTGAAGCCGCCGCGCTTGCCGCATCCGCAGGCTGACGCGGCATGAATCTGGACAGGTATGCGAAGTCCGGGTAGACGATCAGGTCCATCAGATAGGCCGACCTGAAGCTGAAGAGCCGCCGGCGCATATTCAGCCCGTGGATGATCTCCTCCCCGGTCGTGATCCCGACGCCATGTCCAAAGAACAGATTGTCATCGATCATCACCACGTTGACGCCCTGCCATTCCGGCGCACGCGGATGAAAATCGGGATTGTCGAAATACAGCACATCGCCGGGAAACGCTCGTTCCGGACTGACCCGTTCCTGGATCAGGCCGAGATCGCTGTCGTAATTCCAGCTGTACAGCAGCAGATTCTGGAACAGGCGATCGAACTGCTCCTCGCCCATCACATCCAGAACCGCCTTGTAATAGACGATCGGAATCGCCGTCGCACACTCGAAGGCGTACATCGGCCCGCTCTGATAAATGTCGCGAATTGCTTCAGAGGGGCGGACTCCTTGCTTGAGCAGAAAGCCGCCTTGCGGGGTCAGGAGCCAATACCTCCCGTTGCATCGTGCATATTCAAAGGTGGCAAATTCTGCGCCGCTCATGTCCAGATCGATGGCCGCTTGCACGATCGCGGCTCTGAGCAACATTTCGAACTTGAGATGGTCAGGCGACGAATAGTTGAACACATAGGGGCTTCTGCGTTTGCGCTCGTAGATCTCGCGGGCGCGCGGCGGCCAGGAAGACGTATCGACATTCGCGGGAGACCCGGCGACAAGGATCACATGGATCCACCTCCATGACTGTTCATCTTTGACCAGACTATCGTCCGTGGCCGGAGCGTACATCGGCAAGGACCTGCTCGCGCCGCGACGGAGCAGAGAGTCTGAATCGGACGCATATCATTGCCGTCGGACGGCTTGTCGCTGCGCAGCAGTGAAGACAAGCCGCCTGCTATCCCGTCCGTGGTTGTGCGGAGAAAAAGGTCTTCAGCGCGGCGTACACTTCCTTCTTCTCACGAATAATATAGTGACGGAATTCCGGTTTATTGATATGGCGATAGGAGGACATCAGGGTGCTGCTGCGGTTGTATTGGTTGACCTCGCCGTAGCCGAACAGGTTGCTTCGCCTGATCAGCTCGTCGATGTACTTCACGCAACGCTCGTTGTCGCTTGTCAGATTATCTCCGTCCGAGAAGTGGAACGGATAGATGTTGAAGCGCTCCGGTGAGAACCTGGTATCGATGATCTCAAGCGCCTTGGCGTAGGCCGAGGAGCAGATCGTGCCCCCGCTCTCCCCTTTGGTGAAAAACTCCTCCTCCGTCACTTCCTTCGCCTCCGTATGGTGGGCGATGAAGACGATCTCGACGCGTTCGTATTTGTGCCGGAGGAATCTGGTCATCCAGAAGAAGAAGCTGCGCGCGACATATTTCTCGAACTGCCCCATCGAGCCTGACGTATCCATCATCGCGATGATGACGGCATTCGAGTGCGGTTTGCGCACCTCCGTCCACGTCTTGTAGCGAAGATCCTCCGGCGAGATGCTCAGCCTGGCCGCGCCTTCCCTGGCGTTGCGCTTGATCGCCTCCAGGATCGTCCGCTTCTTGTCGATGTTCGTCTGAATGCCTTTCTTGCGGACGTCATTAAAGGTGATGTCCGTGACTTCCGTATCCTGCTCGCTCTTCGGCTTCAGATTCGGCAGCTCCAGGTCCTCGAACAGCAGGCTCTCGATCTCCTCCAGATTCACTTCCGCTTCATAATAATCAATGCCCGGCACGTCGCCGGCGCCCTCTCCCTTGCCTGGAGCCCTGGCTGCTGATCCGTCCGTTCCGAGCACATCTCCAACCTTGCTGTTCCCGTTGCCTTGACCAACGTGCTTGCTCTTGTTGTAGTTATAGCGAAATTTATACTCATCGAGGCTGCGTATCGGCACCTTGACGATCCGCCTGCCGTCGGACATGATGATGTTCTCTTCGGAGATGAGATCGGGCAGGCTGCGTTTGAGCGCTTCGCGCACCTTCTGCTGATGGCGGGCTTGATCCTGATATCCCTTGCGGTGCAGCGACCAATCGTCCCTGGACACGATAAACAAAGGTCCTGACATACCGACACCTCCCGAAAGCAGATGGAATATTACCAATATATTCAGCTGTTTCGCATATATGTGAGGAGTTTGTGGCCTGAGAAACGCCTATTTACAGATATGGGAACACCATCTGCACCGCAGGTCGGGGGCGTCAACAGGGCATGGAAGAGGATGCACTCATGCATATAGTGACGTGAACCGAAATGTGGACTACAATAGAATCATTATGACCATCCATCATCCTGCGTCGTTCCGGCGGGCCTGACAGATGCGCTCCGTTGTCGCGCTGCTCGTGCTGTCTCGCGGACGGTCAGACGTCTCTGACCAGGCTTCTCTGAACTTGATTGCAGCACACCATCGCATCGGAAAGGATCTGAGTTACATGGCAAAACGTTATATCATGATCGGAAGCATCCTCGGCCTGCTCGCCATCGCCTTCGGCGCCTTCGGCGCGCATGCGCTTGAGAGCAGACTGACGGCGGATGCTATGGATACCTATCATACGGGGGTTGAATACCAGATGTATCATGCCATCGCCCTCGTGCTCGCGGGCATCGCAGCTGCCCATGCGTCCGTCGACCAACGGCAGATTCGCCTCTCCGGCATCTTCTTCATCGTCGGCGTCGCGCTCTTCTCCGGGAGTCTGTACACGGTCAGTTTGCTCGGCATCAACAGCTTCGGCATCGTCGCTCCCTTCGGCGGATTCAGCATGATGCTCGGCTGGCTGTTCCTTGCCCTGTCGGTCAGGAAAGTCGCCAAAAAACCATGACGGTTCGTTGAAGAAACAGGAAGGAAATGGACCATAGACGGCGAATAATATTCAATCTAACATCCTGTGTGCTATTTCGGGAAGGAGAGTAGCTGTTGCCATCATCCAGAACATATTCCTTCACCATCATCGCCGGATTCGTCTGTTTGAGCGCCATCTGTTTCATGATCGTGCCCTCCAGGCTGCATGCCGCTCTACTGACCGCCTGCATCGCCTTGTTCTGCTGCATGTTGCTGCTTATGATAAGGAGATATTATCTGGAACAGGAGAGGATGTTCAAAAGGTCGGAGGACCGGATCAGGCAGATGGCCTATTATGACGATCTGACAGGACTTCCGAACCGCCGGTTCTTTCGCGAGCAGCTGGAGGCGGCACTCACAGACAGGCGCGGCATCGTTGCTCTCCTGTCCGTTGACATCGATCGTTTCCGCCTGTTTAACGACACGCTGGGCCACGACTTCGGCGATCTCATCCTCCTTCAGTCTGCGGAGCGGCTGACCCGGTGCATCGCTGAAGGGGATGTCGCAGCCCGCATGGAAGGCGACGAGTTTATCCTCCTGCTCCGGAATCGGAACCATCTCGAGGAGATCGAAGCGATCGCCGGACGCATCCATCAGATTTTTGATAGCCCTTTCATCTATCCGGATTATAAATTACATACGACGGTCAGCATCGGCGTGGCGCTTCATCGACCGGACGACGAGCCGATCGATGCGGATACGCTGATCAAACATGCAAGCATCGCCCTCTCCCGCGCCAAAGACCAAACCAACAGCCCATATGTGATGTACACCTCTGCGCTGGATATCGAATCGTACGAGCGGCTCAGGCTGGAGAACGAGCTGCGCCGCGCGATCGTCGATCGGGAGTTCGAGCTGTATTTCCAGCCTCAGTTCGATCTGGCGACCAACAGGATGGTCGGCGTAGAAGCGCTCATCCGCTGGAACCATCCGGAGCGAGGCATGGTATCTCCCGGCAAGTTCATCACGGCGGCCGAGGAGAACGGGCTGATCACAGTGATCGGCGATTGGGTGTTAAGCGAAGCCTGCAGGCAGATCAAGCAGCTGCACAGCATCGGTTTCCGGGGCCTGAGCGTCTCGGTCAATCTGTCCTCGCGCCAATTTCTGCAACAGGATCTGGCTGATCGGGTGGCGAAGGTACTGCAGAAAGAGGGGCTGGAAGCGGAGTATCTGGAGCTCGAGATCACCGAAGGGATGACGATGGATGTCGAGAGGTCGATCGATACGCTGCGCAGGCTGAATGAGCTCGGCGTCCGGATCAGCATCGATGACTTCGGTACAGGCTACAGCTCGCTCAATTATCTGCGGAAGTTCCCGATCCACAAGCTGAAGATCGATCGCAGCTTCGTCCGCGATCTGATGGAGG
The DNA here is from genome assembly GCA_937957685.1 of uncultured Paenibacillaceae bacterium. Classification (GTDB taxonomy): domain Bacteria; phylum Bacillota; class Bacilli; order Paenibacillales; family DA-C8; genus Insulibacter. The sequence continues at coordinate 1,118 of CALGAO010000101.1, read as the reverse complement.
ACCCGAACGATGCGGCCATCGTCTCGACGATCATCTCCATGGCGCATCATCTGGGGCTGAAGGTGATCGCCGAAGGAGTGGAGACGCAGGAACAGCTGTCCTATCTGAACCACAGCCATTGCAACGAGATCCAGGGATACTTGTTCTGCCCGCCGGTGCCGCGGGATGAGTTGCTTCATGTACTGATGAAACATGCCTAGGAGAACTGGCAGAAAGTGTCGACGCATTGGGGAGTAAGAGATGCGCAAGACATGGTTATCCTCAGCAGGTTTGATTCGCATCATCATGGCGGCGTTGCTTCTGACCGTGCCCACCTCTTGCATCGGGATCCCCGATCGGGTGGACAGCGCCGGGTCAGAGGTGTCGCCGATCCTGTGGCTCTATGAGCAGGAGCCCGGAGATGAACTGGCCACCTTGTACAGGAAAGCGCCGGGAGAAGCGCCGCGGCTGATCGCCGAGCATGTCGTTCCCGGCAGCCATCGGTTGCATGCGGGCAATCTGCTGTTGCTCGATGGAGCTAAGGTGCTGCATTATCTGGCTGAAGGTCAAGGCCCTCATCCGTTGCTGGAGGGCATCGAGCCGTTCAGCTACGGCTTCGTGAACGAAGGCCGCCAGGTGTTTGCGATCACGGAGAAGCGCGAGCTTCTCCTGAAAACATTCGGGCTGGAGCCGCAGCAGCTCATCGAGCGAGTCGAGCATGCGGTTCCTCTACCCGACAGGCTGATCGCGCTGACGGACGACGGTCAGGTACACTCGTTCGATTATTATGGCGCAGGTTCGGTGATCGCAGAAGGAGCACAGGCGCTGGGTGTTGATCCGGATGAGAGGCATGCGGTCATCTATCTTCGCAGCGGTGCCGCGCTGGTCACAGACGGGAAGGATGCGTCTGTTGTCATCGATCAAGCCGGGTTCGGACCGATCCGGATAACGGGTGATGGACGATTCGTTGCCTATCTGGACCATCATGATGACGCAACGGGTCTGGGGACGTTAATGCTGCTCACGAGGCATGAGTCCGGCGCTTCAACCGAGAGGCTGGCTGACGAAGTCGGGCAGTTCGCCTGGGAGGAAAGCGGCTGCTGCCTGTGGTATGAACGGGATGGAAACCTCTATCGCCA
>CALGAO010000100.1 GCA_937957685.1 uncultured Paenibacillaceae bacterium | reverse complement strand
ACTACGAGGCCATGCTCCATTTTGCCTGCGCCTGGATTTGTTTCCGCTGCGCAGAGGTTTTCGGATAGGTACTAAGTCGAGCACGTCGCTGCTTGAGTGCGGCGCTGAATCAGATACAACACGGCCGCCTGGCCGTTTTGTATACCATCTGTCATCAAATATCAGGGAGGGAACACAATGAAGAGAAGAAATCTGAAGCTGGGACTTGTGATCCTGCTGCTCATATCCCTGCTCGCAGCATGCAGCAGCGGAAGCGGCGGGAACACAGGCAGCACAGGAGGGTCGGGAGGTTCAAGCGCCACCGGCTCCGGCAACACAGGGGGAAGCGGTTCATCAGGGGGTTCAGGAGGCTCGGAAGATGGAGCCGCATCCGGCCGGTTCGCCATCATCTTCAAGAACACCGGCAACCCGTATGGTGAGAAGATGATGGAAGGGTTCAAGACGGCGGTGGAGGAACTGGGTCATACCGCGATCCTGAGGGCGCCGGATCAGCCTACTGCGGAAGCTCAGATCCAGATCATCGAGGAACTGATCTCCCAGAAGGTGGATGCGATCGCGATCTCCGCGAACGATGCGGATGCCCTGCAGCCTGCCCTGCAGAAAGCGATGAATCAGGGCATCAAGGTGCTGTCGCTCGACTCCGCGGTTAATGGCGCCAGCCGCATGGTGCATGTCAATCAGGCAGACCCCGAGCTGATCGGCAGAACGCTGATCGAAGGCGTCTCGGAGATGATCGGCGGCGAGGGCGAGATCGCCATCCTGAGCGCCACATCGCAAGCGACCAACCAGAACACCTGGATCGAAGTGATGAAGCGCGTCCTGGAGGAGCCTGAGTACAGCAAGATCAAGCTGGTCAAGATCGCTTACGGGGATGACCTGCGCGACAAGAGCACATCAGAGACGGAAGCGCTGCTCAGATCCTATCCGAACCTCCGGGCGATCATCGCCCCGACCACGGTAGGCATCGCCGCTGCCGGCAAGGTGCTCAGCGACAAGGGTTTGAAAGGTCAGGTGGAGCTGACCGGCCTCGGTCTTCCGAGCGAGATGGCGGAATACATCGAGAGCGGAGTATCGCGCTGGATGTACCTGTGGAACCCGATCGATGTCGGCTATCTGGCCGGATACACGGCTGATGCCCTGTTCAAAGGCACCATCACAGGCGCACTAGGCGACACGTTCGAAGCCGGAAGACTCGGCACCAAGGAAGTGATCGCCGATGGTGACGCGACACAGATCATGCTGGGTCCGCCGTTCCGTTTCGACGCAAGCAATATCGCAGAGTGGAAGGATGTCTATTGATCGATGATTGACAGGCAACCGTCACAGCCGGGCTGTGGCGGTTGTTTGTTCAACGTCATATTGATGAGAGGCGATCATTGAGAGGATCCTCTCAATGATCGCGCATCATCGCTTCTCTGGCTCCGTCGAGATCCCGATGTCTTCAGCCACGCGATGAACCACAGGAGGACAGGGAGGACGAGAAACATGGTGAGCATCGCAAATACGACGGACATCGAGATCGCATGGGCCAACTCCTGATAATTGGGAGCGACCCATAAACTGAATACGGTCAGCAGAAAGCCAAGCGGCCATACGATCGGCCGATAGTCGGACAGCCCCATCGATTGCGCGGCGCCAAGAACCGTCACATAATAAAACACGCAGATCTTCACAAATGCGCACAACACCCATATAGCCATGAACAGCGATTCCAGATGGGTGAAGAAATCCTGAAGGTTGATATACCTGGCCAGGATGAGAAAGGGAAACGTATAGCTGCCGGTCAGGTCACCGAGAAGCAACAACGTGAACAGGTTGGAGATGAGCAAGGTCAGGATGATCGCGATTAACGTCAGCCAGATGCTTGGCCCTGTTTTGTCATGATCATGGACATAGGGGAGCAGGTAGGATATGGTCATCAATTCGCTGAACCAGATCTGCAGGACGAAGGAACCCGTGATCGAAGGCATGATCCCCTGTCCCATGACTGGCAGCATCTGCTCGATATTCAGATCCGGGATGATCGGCAAGAGGATGAGCAGGAACAGCACGATAAAGGCGGGCAGAAACAGATCGGCAAATCTGCCTACGATCTCCACTCCGCCACGCACGGCCATGGCGCATACGAGAACGATGCTGCCCGTAATCACGATGAGAGGCGTGTTGAGCAGGAAAGCGCCAACGATGAATTCGCCATACTCCCGCACGATGATGCCATTGACATACAGGTAGAAGATCCAGTAGATGGCTCCGATCGTTCTGCCAACCGTTCTGCCGGCGACGCGCTCCCAGATGTGTGTGAAGCTCTGACCTGGAAACCAGTGATGGAGCCGAAGGATGACGAGCACCACGATCACCCCGGTGAATGCCCAGAGCGGCGATATCCACAAGTCTTGCCGGGCATATTGGAATGTGATGCCCGGTGATGTCAGAATAGCTGTCGGGATGATGGCCAGATACATCATCTTGCCTAGCTGATAGGAGGATATCTTCCCCTTCTCGATCATGGTTGCAAGCTCCTTTCCTCAGCCCATTGCTCGAAGGCCTCTGACAGAGGCCGGTACACCGTCTCGATGAATTGGGTTGGGCCGGGCATCTCCAGGTTGTACACGAGCATAGCTGCCAATATGCCTCCCAATATACACAAGGTGATCATCGCATAACGCTCCCTGCGTTGATGCGCTCGCAGCTGACGCCCTTCGAACACGGCTATGGTCACCAGAACCACTGCTATTCCCAGGATTGTCGCAAATTCCATGACTGGACATCACCTCTGGCCTGGCTTGAAAATGTTCTTGCCGGTCATTCCCGGCCTCCTTATGATGACGTTCGTCTCAAGCTTCACTTCCACTTTCGGGAAGAGCTCCTCCCAGCGATCCTTCTGCCTGGCCCATATCTTCGGGTAAGCCCGGTGGAAGACATCGGCGAACTGATAAATATCCGCTTTCCATTTCTGCTGGGCCAGATCAATCGCCTGATTGATGTTCCTGTTGATGTGATCTGCCAGTTCCGCTTCCAGCTGATCGAGATGATCCGGGATGGAATAATCTCGGTCCGTCGTGTTCTCGATGATCTTGACCAGCGACTCACTGCGGACGGTGATCTTCCATCGATCATCTTCTATGGAGGGAATCAACGAGGTATGACCCCTGATCAATTGAACGGAGATATACTGATGTTTCCCGGGTTCCAGGGTGATGGTTTTTCTTGGTTTGATTATGTCTCTGAGCCACATGATGCCCAGCGTGTCCTCTTCACGGATCTGATCGATCATGGCACCGTTCTTCACAATGGCGATTCCCGATATATACGGGAATGGTGTCTCATAATCCGCCTCGATAATATCCACCGTTGGAACGATGGCAGCCCGGGACTTGCCGGACATCATCTGGGACAGTTTCATCAATGATGTCCCCGAACACGTCTGCAGATTCACCATCTCCCTCAGGGCATCGGAAACGGAACGTTCAATCGGCGGGTTCAACGCCAGCACTTCCTTGGCAGAAGTCTCACTGATGAACACGTTCGCGCGTTCCCGGATGGTGGGTTGCCTCGTCAAGAAGTCCATCACCTCATCCAGTCCGTGTCGAGCCATGTCCGCTCCGAACATGAACACTTCCGCTTGGCCCCAGAATACCTTGCGCGTGAGCACCTGCTGCAGCCTGGAAGCGGCGTCGGCTATGCTGGTGCCCTTAACGGAGCGGATGACCGATTGGCCGCTCCCGGTGTCCCCTGAACCAGTCATTCCGTTGGAACCTTCGATATCCGAAGGCGAGATCAGATAGATCTTGACGGTGAGTTCCAGCTGCTGATCCTCGGTGCGATCGATCCCTACCGCGGTGATGATGGCCAGATCGTTGACCTCCGTGCTGTCCCAGCAACCGGACAGGGTCAGCATCGCGACAGGCAGGATCAGCCGAACAGCAAGTTTCATTCGTTTGATCACAAGCTTCGCGTCCACCTTCCGAGTCATGTGCTATCATCGCCGTTACCAGAATCCGACCAGAGATCGGACGATTGTCTCTCGTGGTTCCTGTCTGCGGGCGCGTGCGGATATTCAGCCTTCATCCTGGTGGGCACCCGTATCAGAACATCCTTCAGGTCGCGGTTTCGCATCGGCGCAAGGGGCGACAGGTACGGAACGCCGAAGGAGCGCAGTGTAAGCAGGTGATTCAGGATGATGATGATCCCCAGGATGACGCCGAGGAAACCGAGGAAGCCTGCCAGGAACATCATGGGAAAGCGAAGCAGCCGTACGGTGATGCCGATGTTAAATCGGGGGGACATGAAAGAGGCGATGCCGGTTATGGCCACCACCATCACCATGGGAGAGGAGACGATGCCGGCGGAGATCGCTGCCTGACCGATCACGAGTGCTCCGACGATACTGACAGCGGAGCCGATCTGTTTCGGCAGCCTGGCGCCAGCTTCGCGGAGCGCTTCGAACATCGTTTCCATCAGCAGGGCTTCGATAAGGGCGGGAAACGGGATCTGTTCACGCGATCTGGCCATCGTCAGCAGCAAGGGCGTCGGGATCATCTCCTGATGAAAGGTCAGGATGGCGACATACAGAGAGGGCCCGAGCAGAGAGATGGCGAAGAACAGGTAACGCAACCAACGGATCGCAGAGCCGATAAAGTAACGTTCGTAGTAGTCTTCCGGCGATTGCAGCAACGAATACATCGTAATCGGAGCGATGCGGACGCTGGGACTGCCATCGACCAGCAGGACAACACACCCCTCCAGCAGATATGCGGCGGCGACATCCGGGCGTTCCGTCGCAAGCATCTGAGGGAACAGGGAGAACGGATTGTCCTCGATCAGTTCCTCGATGTATGTACTCTCCAGGATGCCATCGATCTCGATTGGCTGGAGGCGCCGCATCACCTCCTCGACCAAAGCGGGAGAGGCGATTCCGTCGATATACGCGATGGCGATCGATGTCCTGGTATAGTTGCCTTTGCGAATCATCCGAATCTTCAGGTTTGGGCTTCGCACTTTGCGCCGAAGCAGTGCCGTATTGGTGCGGATCGATTCGATGAATCCTTCCCGCGGCCCCTTGAGCACAGACTCGGATGTTGGCTCTTCGATGGCGCGTTTCTCCCATTCGGACAGCCCGAACGACAGGCCCTGCGGTTCCTTCTCGACGAGCAGAACGGGTCTGCCGTTGGATATGGCCTCGATGGCATCGACCGGGGTCTTCACCGTCGTGATCGAAGTAACGGGAATGGTCCGACGGATATTCGACAAGGAGTGTTCATCCAGATTGTCGCGCTGGAGCGGCGCCAGCACATGTCGGTCGATTTCTTCGACATTGATGAGTCCGTCAATATAGATCAGCACAGCCCGGGTGCGCCCGCCGATGACGAATTCGTGGAAGATGATGTCGGAGCAATCCGCATAGATGTTCCTGAGCAGTTCGACGTTTACGTGCAGTTCCTCCGACAGATCGGCCTGAACCTGCAGGTGGTGGATCGATTGCTCCGCCTGGGCAGATCTTCTCTGACCGCTGCGCAGCAGCCGGCTGAGTATATGACTGACCGTGATCATTGGTCATACCCCTTGCTGATGATGGATTTATTTTTTTTCATTATTTGAAATGAATGGATGAATTATTCGTGGTGTGATTGACAGTGGAATGTATTGGATGTATAATAATGTCAGTCAGTACTGACATTCTTTTCGGGAGTTGAACCACAAATGGATACACCGCGGAAGATGGCTACAGCTCAGAAGATTATGGATGCTGCCATCGAGCTATTCGCCGAGTTCGGTTATGACGGAGTCACGACGGAACAGATCGCAGAAGCGGCCGGATTCAGCGAGAAGACGTTGTTTCGGCATTATCACAGCAAGCAGAGCCTGCTGGAGAAGGCGATCGATCGCTATCACTACGCCGAAGAGATGAAGGCGATCTTCGACCGGAAGCTGTCCGGGAATCTGGACGAAGATCTCTGGATGATCAGCGAGCATTACCACCGCATCATGTATCGCAATCGCAAGATGCTGCAGGTGATCATGAAGGTGGGCAGCAACCTGCCGGAGCTGCATCAGCATGCGCGTCGGCATCCGGAAGTGCTGCGCAATCTGCTTGCCCGATATTTCGTCATGATGAAGGAGCAGGGCAAGCTGCGTGACGTGGACCCGGAGAAGGTGGCGGTCACCTTCCTTTATATGAATTTTGGTCTGGCGCAGATCAGGATGAATGACGACATGACCTACACGGAAGAGGAATTTCAAGGCTTGTTGAAGGAGAGCGTGGACCTGTTCGTGCGGGGGGTCACCGTCTAGGGAGGCCTTTTCATGGATTGAATGTCAGTGAGCACTGACTGACAATACGGCATTCCGAGTCGGTCCACCTTGCAGGCGAACCTCTGGTTGCCCGCTGCTCACGGCTCGATAACGCCGGAACGCCGATCATGGAATTCGAAAGGAGTTGCAGTCGATGGAAAAGCGATTGGAGAGACGCAGGGAGCTTCTATTGCTCTCGATGATGTTTACGACGATGTTGTCATCCATGAGCATCCTGCTGTTTAATTTTGTGCTGCCCGTCATTCGCGAGGAATTCGCGCTGACCAGCTCACAGGTCAGCTGGGTGACTTCTTCCTATACGCTGATATACGGGATCGGCACCGCCATCTATGGCAAGCTCGCGGACAGGTACCGGCTGAAGCATCTTCTGACCTTCGGCCTCACGCTGTTCAGCCTGGCCTCGCTGCTGGGCTTCCTCTCCAGGACCTATTGGTTGCTGCTGGTGGCGAGATGCTTGCAGGCGGTTGGCGCGGCGACGATACCGGCGACGGCTTCGCTGGTGCCGATCCGCTATTATCCTGTGGAGCAACGCGGCAGGGCGATGGGCACCGTGTTCGCCGGCGTCGCTCTGGGCAACGCGCTCGGCCCTGTCATCTCTGCGCTTGTCGTCAGCGTGCTGGATTGGCGCTGGCTGTTCACCATCCCGTTGCTTCTTCTGCTGCTTTTGCCTGTGTATCACATGTACCTCGGCGATGATCAGGTGAAGGAGACGAAGATCGATTGGCTTGGAGGCGCGCTGTTTGCAGTCGGCGTCGCGATGCTATTGCTTGGCGTGACGACCAGCCCGCTGTGGCTGATCGGCGCGGCGGCCGGGTTGGTGGCCTTTGTCGCGCGGATCCGGCGTGCGGAGCATCCCTTTATTCAGCCGACGCTGTTTCGGAATCGGGAATATACCTATTATCTGGTGCTGGCGTTCATCGTGATGTCGATCAGTTATTCCCTGTTCTTCACGACGCCTCTCTATCTGGCGGATGTTTACCGGCTTCCGGCATATGTGATCGGTCTGGTCATGGTTCCGGCAGCCGCCACCACGGCTCTGCTGAACCGTCAGGCCGGGAAGCTGGCGGATCGCCGCGGGCCTCTGGCCCTGTTCACCGTTGCGGCCACGCTGCTGATCGCCGGGTACAGCTTGTTGTCGACGCTCCTGGGATCGCCGGTCTGGATCATCTCCTGTCTGCTGATCCTGGGGTATGTCGGCCAGTCGGCCATGCAGCTGGTGATGTCCCGCTCGATCTCCCTTTCGCTGCCCGCGGGTCAGGCCGGTGTCGGCATGGGGCTGCTGATGATGCAGAACTTCATCGCGGGTTCGATCGCGATCAGCATCTACAGCCGAATCATCGATCTGAATGCGGGTGTCGCCTGGAATCCGTTGTCCGTCGTCCCGGCATCCGGCACGATCTACAGCAACCTGTTCCTCGTCCTGACGATCCTGTGGGTGGCGGTGTATGGCGCATATTACCGGAGGATGCGGAGACAGAGGCTGTCTGCCGCCAATCTCGATCGGGATGGATGAAAAATCGTACAAAAAGCAGCAGTCAGGCGCCAATCTTGATGGAGATGTATGATAAATCGTACAAAAAGCAGCAGTCCGGCGCCGATCTTGATGAAGTTGTATGAAAAATCGAACAAAAAGCAGCAGTCCGGCGCCGATCTTGATGAAGTTGTATGAAAAATCGAACAAAAAGCAGCAGTCCGGCGCCAATCTTGATGAAATTGTATGAAAAATCATACAACACGCATCTCAAACCATCATGAAGCTTGACCTTTGAATCTGCTAATACATTGTCCAAACCGCCGGTCATAGATTACAAGATCAGACGAATGTGCCCGATTATTTTCATGTTGAAATAGCTGGGAATTCCGTTACAATCAAAGAAAAACCAGTTGGAGATGAAGCCGAAGATGAAACAGTACCGCTGTACCGAAGCCCCGATTCAGATCCACGGATTATATAAGCCTTATCTTCCGGAGCGATTCTGGCGGTTGCCGGAGGAGTTGTTCCCGCTTGTGAACGAAGGCGTGGCGAACAGAGCCCGATCGCCGGTTGGCGGAAGAGTGAGATTTCGCACCGACTCGCCGAAGGTGACGGTTCGCACGCTGCTGAGAACCAATGACGTGGATTGGGCGATTCCGCTGACCGGCTCTGCCGGGTCGGAGGTTTATATCGGCTCGGGACGAAACATCCGCTATGCCGGGATCGTCGCCCCCAGGAGCTATGAGGAGAGAACGGCGTCGCTGACGTTTGAGAAGGAGCGCCGTCTCGAGGACATCACGATCTACCTGCCGCGCAATGTGGAGCTGGAGGATGTGCTGATCGAGCTGGAGGATGATGCGGTGCTGGAGGCTCCGCGGCCATACACGATCGAGCGCCCGATTGTTTTCTACGGATCGTCGATTACGGAGGGCGGATGTGCGACCAGACCTGCCAATGCTTATACCGCCTTGCTCGGCAGGTGGCTGGATGCGGACACGATCAACCTCGGATTCTCGGGCTCGGCCAAAGGGGAACCGGCGATGGCGGAGTATATCGCGGGACTGGAGATGAGCGCTTTGGTCCTGGATTATGATCACAATGCCCCCACCGTGGAGCATCTGGAGCAGACGCATGAGCCTTTCTTCAGGATCATCCGGGAGAAGCAACCGGCGCTGCCCATACTGATGCTGACGAAACCGGACTTCGACCTGCATCCGGAGGATGCGGCGCGGAGGAGAGAGGTGGTCCGTCGGACTTATGAGCATGCCAGGGCAACAGGGGATCAGAACGTCTGGTTCATCGACGGGGAGACCTTCTTCGGCCGGGAGGACAGGGAGGCATGCACGATTGAAGGCTGTCACCCGAACGATCTCGGATTCATGAGAATGGCGCAGACGATCTGCCCCGTGCTGAAGGAGATGCTTCGGGCATAGATCAAGAGGATGGAACTGGCAAGAGCCGGGAGCGGCCGCAGCGTATCAACGGCAGATCCCATATGAAGCACCTGATTGCATTTCTGCCGCATCATCCAGTGTTGATGTGGCAGAAATGCGCATTCGCATACAGATATGGAGGCGAGTCTGATGAAGATGTCGAGAGAAGAACGATCCTGGATCCTGTACGACTGCGGCAATTCCGCGTATTCGATCGCCATCTCGACCGCGCTGTTGCCCGTTGTGTTCGGCATGTTTGAAAGCGTTGACAACAGCATGGATCTGGGGTATTTCAATACGCTGGCAAGTTTACTGGTGGCCGTGCTGAGCCCGATCCTGGGCTCCATCGCCGATTATAAGGACAAGAAGAAGCGGTTTTTCCTCTTTTTCTTCATCCTGGGCGTGCTGTTCACGGCTTCGCTGGCGTTTGTACCGCCATCCAGCGGTATGTGGCAACTGCTTGCGATGTTCTATGTGCTGTCGTTTATAGGTTTCGCCGGAGCCAATGTGTTCTACGACTCATTCCTCGTCGACGTCACCTCCAATGACCGGATGGACCATGTGTCTTCCAAGGGCTACGCCTACGGATATATCTTCAGCGTGATTCCGTTCGGCATCAGCCTCGCCCTGATCGTGCTCTTCGGGATGGATGAGGCGCTCGGCTATCAGGCCGGATTCATCGTGACCGCTCTGTGGTGGGGGCTGTTCACGCTGCCGATGCTGCGCAACGTTCATCAGAAGCACTACATCGAACCGGAGCCTAAGCCGGTGATGAGCAGCTTCCGGAGACTCGCCGCCACGTTCCGCAACATACGCCCGCATCGAACGGTGTTCCTGTTCCTGCTCGCCTACTTCTTCTACATCGACGGGGTGGATACGATCATCGTGATGGTGGTGCCTTATGCCACTTCCGTGCTTGGCAGCGATGCGCTGGATACGTTTATGCTGCTCGGCATCCTGTTGCTCATCCAGATCATCGCCTTCCCGTTCGCCTTGCTCTACGGGCGGCTGGCCAGGAGATACTCCACCGGACTGATGATCATCATCGGCATCTTTACATATATCCTGGTATGTGTGGGCGGCTATTTCCTCACGGCGGTGTGGCAGATCTTCCTGCTGGGGGCTTTGGTCGCATCCGCCCAGGGCGGGATACAGGCGCTCAGCCGCTCGTACTACGCCAAGATCATCCCGAAGCAGAACTCCAATGAATTCTTCGGCTTCTACAACATCATCGGCAAGTTCGCGGCGATCATGGGGCCGGGCATCATGGCCCTGACGACGACGCTGACCGGCAACCCGCGCCTGTCGATCCTGGCGATCATTCCGTTGTTCCTGATCGGCTTCGCGATCTTCCTGTTCCTGCCGAAGCAGCGGTATGGGTCCATATCGAGGTGAAGCGTATGTCTGATCAAACGGTATATCTCATCTCCGGCCCGGCGGGAGCAGGCAAGTCCACCATCTCGTCGGTCCTCGTTCGTTCGCTCACGAAAAGTGCCTACATATCAGGCGACGATATCAGCCACATTCCCCCGTAGGTGGCAGAGAGAAGCCCTGGCTAAGCCAGGAGACGCTTCAGCTCACATGGGAGAATATACGGTCCATCACATCGAATCTGCTGAAGTATGGGTTCGATGTGGTGATCGATTATGTGACTTTTCCGGATCCGCAGGAGGAGCAGATGGGCGAGCGATGCCTCATCCTGCTGAAGGAATTTCAGGCGTGCAACCTCCCGGACCGATACATCCTCGATAATGAGCCATATGACGAATCGGCGATCCCGGAGATTGTCGAAGAGATCCGGATGAGCCCGAGGTTTCGATGGAACGATGGGATTGACTTTGTATCTGGCATGGGGAGGTGGTTGAGATGAGATCCATGATGAGGACCATCGGCAACGTCATCATCTATCTCATCATCCTGTTCGGATTGTCCACGATATTGTTCAAGATATTATGGGCGATATGGTCGACCCATGATCCGCTTGTCGGCTATCTGCTTACACTCATCTTCACGCATCTGTTCCTGGGCAGCCTGGATCGCCTCACGAAGGACCAATAGTTGCTGAATGCGACGAATTCTTATACAGACGAGCAGAGGTAGCAAGGTACGTCCTCGCATCCTGGCCAGGATGGGTTCCGGGTCGGGATGGAAGCGGAAGCGCTCACCGAGCACAATGTCGAAAGGCTGTGTCTATCATCGTTGTTGCTAATGGCGGAATAAGGAACGGCAGAACCACGCTGTGATACGCCATTTGGCCATAACGGAACGTCATTCCTCTATTCGCAGGAAAATGTATATTTTCCAAATACCAACGGAACGTCGGTACGTTATTGGATGATCTTGGGTGGTTATCCCGCTCACAATGGTCAGATAACGCATCCTCGTTCCGTTGGAACTTGAATATGACGGCTGATCGGCAAAATAAGGAATCCACGTTCCGTTGCAAGCTCCAGGCCCACCGTTCATAAGCGACAACCGATGGCGATACAGCACTCAATCCAAAGAAGGCCCCCCCTCCGACGCGCTGAAGGGCTGCCCAAGCTCCGGTCGTCAACCGCACGCCTGCACGAACGCCTGAAACAGGCTCAGGCTGTATGGGTCGCTCTCGTACATGTATTCAGGATGCCATTGGACTCCGAGGACAAACCTCTTGCCTGGCAGGATCACGGCTTCGATAAGCCCATCCTCCGCATGAGCCGCAGGGATCAGCTGATCAGACAGAACCTTGATCCCCTGATGGTGATAGCTGTTCACGCGCAGCGAGTCGGCCTGGACGATCTCGTGCAGCAGCGTGCCCGGCAAGATGCCCACCCCATGAACCGGCGCGTCGTAAGGCGGTTTCTGACTGTGCGTAAGAGGGCCGCCTCGCTCCGATGGAAGATCCTGATACAGGCTTCCGCCCAGCGCCACGTTCATCAGCTGCACGCCGCGGCAGATGCCTAAGGCAGGCTTGTCCAGCCCTGCCACATGCCTGAACAGCTCCATCTCCAGCTTGTCCCGCTCCTCACATGCGTCTCCGCACCGTTCCCGCTTCTCCTCGCCATACCATGTCGGGTCGATATCCTGGCCCCCGGTGAACAGGAAGCCGTCGAATGTCTCCGCCAACCTCAGGATCGTATCCGATTCCGTCGTCAGCGGCAACATGACGGGAATTCCGCCGGCCTCCTCGATGCCCTTCATATATCCGGGCAGCATCCAGTAGCTGGCCAGGAGCTCATCATACAACGGGATGACCCCGATCATCGGTTTCGCCATGTGGTACACTCTCCTTGTTTATCTGGCATGGATCAAAGATCCATCTGTTGATGTGAATTTTTATAACAATATACCACCAGACAAACACCGTGTAAATGAGAGTCTTTCATATCGTGAACGAATAGTTGACATGGATGCGTCTCGTTGATGGTGCCAGGACCCTGTACCCGACCGAATGATGGATGCTCATGTGCACATTCGCCGATGGGCCATCAGTCGATCGTCAGATCAACTTCATCGCACATGAAGATAGCCCAAAAGTCAGTTCATCCATGAGAAAATCACACCCATAGCAACCATGACGACCATACAACCAACCGCGAAAAATCCGAAGTAACTGACAGGCGCGGGCAACGTCCGGAAGTCCGCTTTGCGGGGGACATCCCCTTCGATCCGTTGCACCTCTTCCAGCATATCTTCACCGGATATCGTTCGTCGTGGTGCACAACAGGCTGCTTAGCGGGGTTGGTTACGTGTATGTTCATGATTCTCTTCACCTCAATCCTTGCGATCTGCTTCCAATCATATCGCAAGATGAAACCTGCGATATCGATGAAGATCTGCCTGTCCAAGCCCTTGAGCAAACCGACGGCACCTCGACAACAGAAGCCAGGAACCGCCGCACGTCGCCCGGCCAAATATGTTATGATAGTGGCAGAACTGATGAAGATGAAAGGGACAGCGGCATGAATCAGGTTCATCCTTTTTTTCAACGCAAGAAACGGGAAATCGGGATCGATCTGAACCCGGTGCAGCAGCAGGCGGTTCTTCATACGGAAGGACCGCTTCTTCTCCTGGCATCGCCCGGTTCGGGCAAGACGACCACGATCATCATGCGCATCGGCTACCTGATCGAGGAGAAGGGCGTGAACCCGGCTCGCATCAAGGCGGTCACCTTCAGCCGCGCGTCCGCACAGGATATGCGGGAGCGGTTCAGCAAGCTGTTCCCGGGCCTTGCGCCGGTTGATTTCTCGACGATCCACAGCCTGGCCTTCGAGGTCGTGCGCGATTATCTGCGTCTGACCGGCCAGCCCTACCGGATCATCGAGGGGGACATCGACTCCGAGGAGCAGGAATCGATGTCGCTAGGCGACGGCCTTCGCCCGTTGCGCAAGAAGGCGCTGCTGCGCAAGCTGTACCAGGATCTTGTCGGAGAGAAGATCACCGATGACCAGATGGATGAATTGACCACCTATATCAGCTATATCAAAAACAAGATGATCCCCGACAACAGGCGTTCCAGTGTGAAGGTGAACGTGCCGCAGGCGGAGCGGATCATGCACGAATATGAGAAATTCAAGCAGTACGGAACGGATACGCTGCTGCTCGACTACGACGACATGCTGACGATCTGCGAGCAGGCGCTGGCGAGCCAGCCGAAGCTGCTGCAGAAGTACCAGGCGCGTTACGACTACGTGCTGACGGACGAGAGCCAGGATACATCCTTGATCCAACATGTGATCATCGAGAAGCTGGTCCGGCCGCATCGCAACCTGTGCGTCGTCGCCGACGAGGACCAGAGCCTGTACAGCTGGCGCGGCGCGGAGCCGCAGTACCTGCTTGGCTTCCGGGATGTGTACCCTGATGCCAGGATCCTGTATATGGATTACAATTACCGCTCCGCTCGCAACATCGTCGAAGTGGCCAATCAATTCATTCGCCGCAACAAGCATCGCTACGACAAACACATGCACACCGACAACCCGCCGGGCAAACCGATCGCCATCAAGAGCTTCGAGCATTACGAGAACCAGATCGTCTATCTGCTGCAGGAATTGCGCGGGGTGGAGCATCCGCGCGAGGTGGCGGTGCTGTACCGCAATCATTTCTCGTCCATCGTGGTGATGAATGAGCTGGATCGGGCAGGCATTCCCTTTTATATGAAGGATGCGGACCAACGTTTCTTCAGCCACTGGATCGTGGAAGATATCCTCAACTTCATGCGCATGACCTACACGGACAAGCGGGCGGATATCCTCGAGAAGCTCCATCTGAAGATGAACGGCTACATCAGCAAGCAACAGATGGCCGAGCTGCTTAGGATCAACAACAACCAGTCGGTATTCGACAATCTCCTGAACCATGTCAAGCTGCAGGCCTATCAGGTGAAGGCGATCGAGGATGTGAGGCATATCTTCCAGCAGATGCGGGGCATGCCTCCTCGGCCGGCGATCCAGGTCATCCGCCATCGCCTGGGTTACGAGAAGGCGCTGGAGCGGATGGGCGAATGGATGGGTTTCCGCAAGGAGTATGCGATCGGCATCCTGAATGTGCTGGAGTCGATCGCCGACGGTCTGGAGACGATGGAGCAATTTGCGGAGCGGCTGAAATATCTGGAGCACGAGACCAGGAATGCGAGGCAATTCAAGGGGCGGAACGCAGTCACCCTGTCCACCCTGCACAGCGCAAAGGGACTGGAGTTCGAGCGCGTGTACATGATCGATCTGGTGGAGGGCATCATCCCGTCCAGGGAGGATCGGGAGGACGCGGCTCTGATGGAGGAGGCTGCCCGCCTGTTCTATGTGGGAATGACGCGCGCCAAGCGGCAGCTGGAGCTGATCACCTACCGACATCGGGACGGCGAGATGACGACGGAGTCGCGCTTCGTCACCGAGGTTCGCAATATCATGAACGGTCGGATCGAGACGCCGGGTGCCGGCGCGATCGGAAGGGATGGACAGCAGAAAAAGGGAAGCTCCCAGGGGCGTGAGCAGCGGGAGCAGAGAAGCAAGCCGAAGTCACGAGCGGGCTATCCGAATGCGATCCGCGATCCGTCGTTGCTCCGTCCGGGAGTAATGGTGCGGCATCCGGTATTCGGGGCCGGCTCCATCCTTGACCTGTCCGACGGGGTGCTGTACATCCGCTTCGCCGGGCAGGACAAGACCCTGTCGATTCAGACCTGCATCGAGAAGGGGCTTTTGGAGCTCGGGTGATGCGGGCAGCAGGATGGATGTTGGATGAAATGGAGGAGTCCTGTAGCTTATGTCTGTCGGTCATTGGCTTGATCCTGTCCTGTTTCCTGCGAAGCGGTTGAATCGCCGGAAACTGGCGCAGCACATTCACGGGAAGACCATCCTGATCACGGGGGCCAGCTCCGGCATCGGCGAGCGGCTCAGCTTCATGCTGTCCGCCTATCCGGTTCACCTGATCCTCGCGGCGAGGCGGGAGGAGAAGCTGCAGGAGATGAAGCGGGAGATGGAAGCGCGAGGTTCGGCGAAGGTTACGGTATACGCGCTTGATCTTCGCAATGAGGCGATGATGCGGGCGTTCCTGGATGATCTTCTCGCCCGGTTCGACCGTATCGATCTGGTGGTCAGCAATGCGGGACATTCCATCCGGCGGTCCATCTATGACTCGCTGGATCGGTATCACGACTTCACCCGCACGATGGCGATCAACTACTTCGCTCCCGTACAGCTGATCCTGTCCCTGATACCCGTGTTGGAACGGAGCGGCGGGCATATCATTCATACGTCCACGGTGAACGCGCTCATGAATCCCGTTCCCGGCTGGGCGGCTTATCAGGCGTCGAAGTCCGCATTCGACGTCTGGTTCCGCTCGGTCGAGCCGGAACTGAATCGGCGCGGGATCAGCACGACCTCGATCTATCTGCCACTTGTCCGCACGCCGATGATCGCCCCAACAGCGGCTTACCGGAAGATGCCTGCGATGACGGCGGAACAGGCCGCCATCGTGATAGGCAGATGCATCTGCACCCGCCGGAGAAGGTGGCAGCCCTGGTGGTTGATCCTGGCCCGGTTGGGTTCGTTGATCCCTGGCAACTGGTGGGGGCGGTTGGCGGAGCGCCTGACGGGCAAGGACGACGGAGGCGGTGCCCGGCATGGGGCGGAATGAACGGATGCCCGCCAGCGAAGATCGCGCCTGCGACGTGCCCGGGGTCCGCAGCGCGGATGCCATAAGCCGGCTGTCGAGCATGTCGCATGATAGATCTCGGCCCAGGTGGCTGAATCCGCAGCGTGATCGTCTTATGTTGGCAGTTGAGCTTGTCGCATGATGCATCGTCGGCCTCGTGAGTTGCTCCAGCAGCGCGGTCTCCTCCGGCCGGCAATCGAGCAACTCGCATGAAGGATGAGAAAGGTGGTGTGCGCCGTGATGCTGGTCAGGTTGGTCAGGGTGATGCGAAGGGTTGGATTGCTCAGTCCCGAGTCCCTCATCCGTCTGTCAGCGGCGATCTGCCGTTCGGGGGTGAATCTGCTGGCGCTGCTTGACTTCGCGGCAGGAATGTATGGGGATCGGACTGCTCTGGTGGACGAGATGGGCGCCATCAGCTATCGGGAGCTGTATGGCCGAAGTCGCCGTTTGGCATACAGTCTTCAGCAGAAATACAGCCTGGGGCCCGGCCGGAACGTTGCCGTGCTGGGCAGAAACAGCTCCAGACTGGTCAGGACGATCGTCGCAGCTTCGGCATCAGGTGCGGACGTATGCTTTCTGAACCCGGAGCTGAGCGGAGAACAGCTGCGGGACATGCTGATTCACCTCCAACCCGACCTGATCATGTATGATGAGGAATTTCGGGCGAAAGTGGTGCAGGCGGAGGACAACCGTTGGGCAATGTGCGGTATCCATGAGATCGATCAACTGCTGCCACCCGGCAGCAAAGGTCGTTTCCGGCCTTCCTCTTCGGGCAAGCTGGTGCTCATGACCGCCGGCACGACCGGGAAACCGAAGCAGGCGGCGCACCGTCCGTCATTGACCGGTTATCTGAGCCCGTTTGTTGATTTTGTCACCAGGTTGAAGGTGATGGAGGTTCAGTCTGCATATATCGCAACCCCAGTTTACCATGGATATGGGCTGGCGGTGACGATTCTCTGTCTGGCATTGGGCAAGACGGTGGCGATGCAGAGAGGGTTCGATGCTGCGCGGGCCTGCAAGCTCGTGAGGGAGCATCGGATCGGGCTCATGACCGTCGTGCCGACCATGCTGCACAAGATGCTGAAGGCGGGTGCGGACGATCTGCAGCCGCTGCGGTGCATCGCCTGCGGCGGGGCGGAGCTGAGCCCGCAGCTGGCCGAGGCAACTCTGCGCAGACTGGGCAACGTGCTCTATAACCTGTACGGCACGTCGGAAGCTGGACTCAACTTCATCGCCACGCCGGAAGATCTTCGGCATAACCCGCGCACGGTCGGCAAGCCGCTCAAAGGCGTCCGGGTCAGGATCCTGAACGATCGGGACCAACCCGCGGCCATTGGAGAGATCGGACGCATCCTGGTATGCAACGAATGGTCCGCGGTGAACCGCGCCGCGCCATGGATCGATACGGGAGATCTGGGTTATGTGGATCAGGACGGTTATTATTATCTGAGGGGCAGGGCGGACAGCATGATCGTCTCCGGCGGCGAGAACGTCTATCCGTTGGAGGTTGAACAGGTGGTGCTGAGCCATCCGCAGGTGGAGGATGCGGCTGCGGTGGCGGTCCCGGATGAGGAGTACGGCCAGCGGTTGAAGCTTTATGTGGCGCCGGTGTCCAGGCATGACGATGACGCGGGATTGACGGAGGAAGAGCTTCGCGGATGGTTGAGGGAGAGGCTTGCCCGATACCAGATGCCGCGTGAGATCGAGTTGGTGGGCGAACTGCCGTACACGTCCCTCGGGAAGCTGGATCGCAAGCGGCTTCAAGCATTGGCGGTCGAGCAAGATGACGGGAAGCGCTCGTGAGCGGGGAAGACAAGTCGCCAGTGAGCCGGAGAGCACAACCGGAGAAGCGGAGGATTAAACCGGACGAGCCCATACCAAACTCATTTGTTACATACGAGGCCAGTTGGTGGAATGTGTCACAATCGTGCGCCGGATTCTTCCCAAGATCAGGTTGCTTCCAAACGGTAACGGACATAAGACACGCTAATTTCTCGCTCCGAATCACACAATAACGGAGCTGCGTTCCACTAGCGTCGGACCATCCGATGAAGCGGTGACGCCCATCGGCTCACGGGACCAGTCGCACCAGCCAATGCCCGCTCCATCCAATCGCTCCATCCAATAAAGAAAAGGCCGCCCCTGTCGGGACAGCCCATGAAGTGGATACAGCCAGGACGGGCAGGCCTGCCGGAGAGGCAAGCTCGACCTGATCACCAGGCGAACAACGCTGCAAGCAGAATCAGCGGTATGAAAAATGCCCAGCCAAGTCCAAGGCCGTAGTATGGCCAGAAGGCTTTCGTCTCGGCGCGGTTCTGACTCCTGCGCTTGCTGCGGCGTACGGACGGGTGGTTCTGAACCGCTGAAGCCACATCCGCGGAAGGAGTTCCTTCAAAGGTAAAGTACACATTCCCGTCCTCCACCCGTTCAATCCTGCCGCAGAATGTATCACCGTGGTGCGTCAAACCGATCACCGTCTTGCCGATATGTGGCTGTATGTCTTCGGCAGACATCGGATATGCAGCCAAGCACTTCATCTTGCAAGCTCCTTTCCCGGGTTGATCGTCAGCGAGGTTAACCCGATAGTCAGCATATGTACGCAACCGAGGGAAGGAGTGGACAGATGACCATGCCCGTGCCCATTTGATGAAGACAGGATGCGGCATCCTGCGATCAATGCGCTACCATGAAGCATAACTTCGGCTTACCAGCCATGGCGCGCATATGACATGAGATCGTGGCAGGATTCGTCCAGCAGGGCAGCAACCGAACAACAAGAGGCTGTCAAGACCGCAATGGACCGACCACCCGCCAAATCTGTCCAAGCACTCTCGAGCGCCCAAGCTTCTCAGCTGCCAAGACGTCTACGCCGTCTCACCCGCCACAGCCGCGAAAACCGCCACAGTCAGTCGTCTCAGCCGCTCAAACCGCACGTACCGCCCCGCGCTGCACCCCATCGTCGCCGCACCAACGCCACATATCCAGCCTCAAGCGAAGAGCGATTGATACGTCTCCCGGATAAATTCGAGCTCGGGACTTGATGGATACCCCCGCGTCCGTTCATAGGCGATGAGAGCCTGTTCTTCCGCTTCCACGACGCGGCCCAACTTGGCCAGCGCGTTGGCTCTGAACGCATAGGCCGAGTATCTGCGCACCTTGTCGAGCGGGTGATGGGCCACATTCGCGCGCGGCGGCTGGATCTTGCTCAACACATCCAGAGCTTCGGCGTATCTTCCCAGGCCGAACAGCGAGATCCCCGTTTGCAGCAGGTATCCCTCCTGATCGTTCTTGCGGAAATAAAGGGAGTTCTCCGCGTGCCGCAATGCTTCCTCATATCGACCTTCCCAATTCATCACCCTCACCTCCGAATGTTCCACGAGGCCTATCGACTCTTCCACCTCGGTGACTTCGGCGAACTGTCGTGCTTTCCTCAGATAGTGCCAGATCTTGTCCGTTTCTCCGGTCAGGATGCAGTTCTGTCCAAGGATTCGATAGAAATGGTCCGTCAGGTGATAGACGCCTTCCTCTTTGGACAGCTCCAGCGCCTTCAGCATCACATCCCGGCATTCCTCATACCGTCCGACAGCTGACAGGGAGATGCTCTCCGCATAATACAGCTGAATCTCGAACAGATAATCCCGGCTCGTCCGCTTGGCCGCATACTCTTCCTGCAGCGAGCGGATCAGGTCCAGGCTGTCCTGGTATTGCTCCTTCGCGAACAGCAGCGCATAGCGCAGATATTTGATCTTCACGCTGTCCACATATAAGCCGAAGCGTTCGCAGATATCGACCGCCTTGCTGACCGCCTCATCTCCGCCTTCCGAGCCGGTATAGAAGCATGCGGCGATATAATGCTCCAGCACTCTGGCGGTATCGACCGTTGCCGGAAGCTGATCCAGCACGGGTGTGACCAGAGCGAGCACCTTCTCGTGATCCTTCTCCTTGTTGGCCTGCTCCACCTGGCGAAGCAGCTCGAGAACCGACTCGTTGCCATGCTCCTCCAGGAAATATCCGGGATCCTGCTTCAGCCTGGATGCCAGATACTGCAAGGTGCGCATGGAAGGAAAGGCGCGACCGTTCTCGATCTGGCTGAGCATGCTTTTCGTCATATGTTCGCCAGCCAGTTCCTCCTGGGTCATCCCCATGCTTTTGCGCAACTGGCGGATTTTTTCTCCGATTTTTTTGGGATCCGTCATCCATTGCTCATCCTTCGCAGACTCGTTTATTTGATAACAGTATACCTTAATTAAACTTTTTTCGAAAGCGAAACTTAACTTAACGAATAAAAAGTTAAATAAAATTAA
>CALGAO010000099.1 GCA_937957685.1 uncultured Paenibacillaceae bacterium | reverse complement strand
AAAACACTGTTTTTCCAGGCGATTAAAGGCTTTTTAGTTTTATGCACACATATTTTAATATTGATACCCAAAAGCACCACCCGGATCTCCTCGGCCGTGCGATAGTCGCGCGGCAACGTCATGTGGTGGCCGATGCCTTTCTGCGTGTCGTAGGTCGTTGGCGTAACGGGCGAATAGTCATAGCCGTTGGCGGTCATCCACAGCACATGGCCGTTCACGCCCCAGATCTGCCTGAGCCGCTCCAGGGGATATGCGGCGAGCTGCCCGATCGTGTGGATGCCGAGCCGCCGCAGATGGCGGTTCAGGCGGCTGCCGACGCCGAACATCTTGTCGATGCCGAGCGGCCAGAGATATTCGCGCTTGTTGTCATGGGTCAGCGTGAAGATGCCGTTCTGATTCTTCTTGGCGAAGTTGTCGCAGGCCATCTTCGCCAGCACCTTGTTCGGTCCGATGCCGACGCGCGCGTACACGCCGGTCTCGCGGCCGATCGCCGCCTGGATCCGGAGGGCGACCTCCACAGGATCCTTGCCGAACAGCGCCATGGTGCCGGTCACATCGACGAACTGCTCGTCGATCGAATAGGGCTCGACCAGATCGCTGAAGCGCTCGAGGATCGCCGAGATCTGCAGGGACACGTTGATATACTCCTGCATATGCGGCCTGATGACGACGACTTCAGGGCATTTGCGCACGGCTTCGCCGACCCGTTCGGCGGTCGTCACGCCGTACTTCTTGGCGATCGGGCACGCGGCCAGGACGATGCCCGAGCGGCGCGCCGGGTCGCCGGCGACGATCAGCGGCTTGTCGCGAAACTCCGGGTGAGCGGCTTTCTCCACGCTGGCGTAGAAGCTCTGCATATCGACGAGGAAGATGGTCCTCTCGTTTCCGGATTCCATAGCTCTCACCTGATGTTCCTGATTCGGGATGGGGCCGCAGGTCGATGGTGGCTACATAGACCGAACATATATTCGTATTCCTGCGGCCATCCCTTATTATAATGCGAATATATGTTCGTATTCAAGGGGGAGACAGGAGAAAAAAGCCGGAGAGACAGACGAAAGTTCGCCGATTCGTACATGCCGGAGGGATAAATGTGGTATGATGAAGCATAGGAAGGAAAGGGGAGAGATCATAATGGCGCAGTCCTTTCAAACGATGAGGATGATCCCCTCCGGCGAGCTGCAGGACCGGATCGATACGGTGCAGGATCTGCATACGAGCGAGCTGGAGCACTATGCGATCGTCAAGGACAAGGAGACGGGCGAGCATTATCTGCACTATGTTTACCTGCATATCGATCTGGCGGGCAGCGGGGAGCGGGAATATTATCACCAGCTGCTGCCGCTTGCCACCGATGATGTGCTGGCCATCGTGCTGGGCGAGCAGCCCTATACGTATCCCGACAACTGGTTGCGTCCGTATCTGCGCAACGGTCCGAACGACCATTACGTGTGGTTCGACCCGGAAGGCCTGGAGGATGCGGAGGAGCAGGAGCGCATCGCGGGGGAGTTTCGCAAGCAACTGCGCGAGTTCAAGGAGCGCGGCCAATATGACGAGGATTCCGTGCGCCGTTTGCTGGAAGCGATGGAGAAGCTGCTGGACGGCGAGGTGCCGAGGCCGGACGATCTTTCCTGATAAAAAATAAAAAATGGAATGTGAAAAAAATACATCCGCACGTGTATAAAATTGAGCAAACCGGACATCCTGATAATGTCGGCATCGAGAGATGCCGCAGACAACCGCGGAGAAGACTTACGTTTCCCCATAAGCTCTTCATCCGGTTTCTCCTCTCCCATGAAAGGGCGCCCGCGAGGGCGCCCGAATCACTTTCACCGCGAAGCCTTGTGCCGCGGTTTTTTTGGCTGTGTTAATCTTTTTTGATCAGATCTGGTCACCGTAAGCTTCCTGGTCAACAAACAACGTACAGTTCGGATGCTGTCTGATGATGGAAGCCGGACACGCCGTCGTAACCGGACCGTGCAGCGTCTGATAGACGGCCTGTTTCTTGCGCGCCCCGGGGACGATGCCATACAGCTCCTTGCCCGACATCAAGGCCGGGATCGTCAGGGTCATCGCGGTGCGAGGCACCTCGTCGAGGCTCGGGAAGCAGCCATCGTTCACCTGCTGCCTGCGGCATGATTCATCCAGTTCCACCATCTTCATGAGCCGATCATCCTGGAAGTTCGCCACAGGAGGGTCGTTGAAGGCGATATGTCCATTCTCCCCGATGCCGAAACAGACGATATCGATCGGCTGTTTGGCGATCAGCGCGCTGTATCGTTCACACTCCAGCTCCGCGGCATCGCCATGCATATTCATGAGATGCACCTGTCCGGGGCGTACCTTGTCCCAGATGCGCTGTTTGAGGAACGTCGAGAACCTCTGGGGCGCATCGAGCGGCAGACCGATGTATTCGTCCATCTGAAACACCGCGACTTTCCCCCAGTCGAGGCTTGCGGTTCTCTCCACCAGGGCATCCAGGAACTCATTCTGCGATGGCGCCGCCGCGAACACCATGGCCAGTGTCCCTTGCTCCTCCAGCAATTGTCGCATGCGATGGGACACGACAGCCGCCGCAGCGATGCCCATCTGCTTCCGATTCTCATACACCTGAACATGCAGCCGATCCACTTCAAATGCTTTGATCACAGATATTCACCTCTTGCCAGATGATGTTCGACTTCCGGTTGAAGAAGCTGCTCTCGAGCAACGGATCAGGGCGACGATGCGGATGCCGGATCTCGGGAGAACCACGGAGCCCAAGCCCGGTGTCCCACAGCTTCAATCCCCGGTTTCCTGCAACGCTTTCATAAGCCCCAGCAGGAATTGATATTCGTCATAGCCCACTTTTCCTCTGGTTTGATCGATCGCTTTGGCCGTCAGGGAACTGTCCGGATGGTGTCTTTCCAGGTACAGGATGACCTCCGCAGTCCACTTCTCAAATTCCACCCCTTCCAGAACGTGGACAAACCTGCGTGCATCCCATTCCACCTGTTCTCCCAGTTTCTCTCCTTCGGCAACAAGTTCAGCCAGCATATGAATCTCTCCTCTCTTCCTGACATAATTCGACAACATGAACGGACTTCCTGCCGCCTCTGAATATTCCATGCTCATCCATCTGTCTGACGGACTCGGCGACCTCTTGGACCAAACGGCGGCCCCTGGATATGCTGACGGACAGGAGCGACGCGATTTTGCCACGTTTTTTCTGACGGAGTATTTTCTCATTTTTTTTTGAATGTGGTACGATAAGATAGATGTTTCAGCGCTTGAGGTCTGCATAAGGGGGAGAGAACGAAGTGAGGGTCATATCCGGGACGGCCAAGGGCAGGCCGCTCAGAGCAGTGCCCGGGACCAATACGCGGCCGACGACCGACAAGGTGAAGGAAGCGATCTTCAGCATGATCGGGCCATACTTTGAAGGCGGAATGGCGCTCGATCTGTACGCCGGCACGGGAGGTCTGGCCATCGAAGCGCTCAGCCGCGGCATGGACAAGGCGGTGCTCATCGACCAAGACCGCAAGGCGGTGGAGACGATCAGAGAGAATATAGAGAGATCCGGATTCACAGCTCGCGCCGAAGTTTACCGGAACGACGCCATGAAGGCGCTCTCCGTCATGGCGAAGCGGGGGCTGAAGTTCGATCTGGTCTTCCTGGACCCGCCGTACAGGCTGACGAATATGGATCTCGTCATGCTCCAGTTGCAGGAGAAGCAGCTGCTGGCCGACGGGGCGATCATCGTCGTCGAACATGATGCGAAGCATACATACGAGCCGCAGATCGGGGCGCTCGCCCGTTCGCGTTACAGCGAATACGGAGATACGGCTGTATCGATCTATCGGCACCAAGCAAGTGAACCTACTGACATTGGAGTGATGCATGATGGCCAAGCCGAACAAACCTGAACATATCGCCGTTTATCCCGGCAGCTTCGATCCGGTGACGAACGGGCATCTGGATATCATTCACCGAGCTGCGAAGCATTTTGACCATGTGATCGTGGCGGTGCTCAACAATTCCAGCAAGCAGCCGCTGTTTACCGTGGAGGAGCGCAGGCAGCTGCTGGTAGAGGTGACGAAGGACATCCCGAATGTGGAGGTCGACACGTTCCGCGACCTGCTCGTCAACTATATGAAGCAGAAAAATGCCAGCATCATCGTCCGCGGCCTGCGGGCGGTGTCGGACTTCGAATATGAGCTGCAGCTGGCCTCGACGAACAGCAAGCTGAACGATCAGGTGGAGACGTTCTTCATGATGACGAATCCACAATATTCCTACCTGAGTTCCAGCATCGTCAAGGAGATCGCGAAATTCCACGGCAGCGTGGCGGATCTCGTGCCGGAGGTCGTTGAGAAGGCGCTCCGCGCGAAGTTCAGATCCTTTACGGACTAGGCCGTCGGACCAGGAGACCGCCGCTGCTCCGGATTCAGCGGTGTCTCGCCTGCCGGCCGGAGTAAACGATGGCGACCGAAGCCATCGCCAGCGCCGTCAGCGCTCCTATGGCTGCGGCGAGAAGCGAGCCGTTCAGCAGCAGGATGGACATCCAGTCGGGATCTCCGACTGCGGCAGACAGCTCGTCGGACCAGGCGGGGAGCGCTTCTCCGGTCGCCTTGAAGCCTGGCGTTGCCGTTGGCAGCACGTCCAGCAGCGGATATATGAGCAGGGTCAGGGTCGCTCCGGCCACCGCATGCGTCAGGCGGAACAACAGGAAGGCGCGGTAGCGCAGATCGGTCCCCGCAGAGGCCGCCTTCACCTGCGCGTGCAGGCACCATCCGCTCCAGCCGAGCAAGCCGCTGATCGCCGCCATCGTCCACCTGTCCGCCGCCGCGCTGTGCAGCGCATAGGCGCCCAGGTGCTGCTCGAACAGCCCGTGGACTGCGGCAACGGCCAGCGCCTCAGGCAAGCCAACCGCCTGCAGCGCGCCGCTCACGAGCTGGATGAGCGCCTGGCCGATCCCGAGCAGCAGGAGGATCTTGATCAGGACCGAGAAGAAGATCATGTATCCGCCGATGACCATCAGCTTCTGAATCGATTCGAATACGCTGTCGCCGAGCAGCCGGCCGAACGGCCGGCCGTCTGCCTTCCTGGCCCGCGCCATCGCGCGCAGGCTGTGCCGGAGAAGCCCGGGCCATGGCTGGTCCAGGTCCGTTCGCATGGCCTGCTCGCGCTCCGCGGAGCCGGAGCCGCTCCGCTGCCGGGTTGCGATCGCGGCCAGGGAGGCCCCCAGCCAGTGGATGGCGAGCAACGGCAGGCCAAGCGCCGGTTGCGCGAGGAAGCCGGCGGAGATGACGAGCATGATCAACACGGGGCTTGCGGCATGGGCGAGCCCCATGAGCTGTTCCGCTTGCTGGCGGGTGAAGACGCCGTCCTTCCGCAATGCGGCGATCTGTCTCGCGGTCGCCGGAGCGCCCGCCATCCACCCGACGGTCAGGCACCAGCCCGCCAGGCCCGGCAGGCCGAACAGCCGCCGCATCGCGGGATCGAGCAGCCCTCCGATGAAGTGCATGACGCCGAGTCCCGCCATGATCTCGACGAGGATCAGGAAGGGCAGAAGGGCGGGGAAGACGATCTTCCACCATATCGATAATCCTTCCAGTGAGGATCTCAGGATCTGATCCGGATAGATAACGATGCAACCGACAACCAGGCAAGCAGCGACACCGAGGATGATGGTCACAGCCAGACTGCCAGGAGTTCTGGATGGTGGTGTCAACGCTTAGACCTCCCGTATACTCAGACTTACTGCATTGTACGTCAGGCTCGGCCCGTTTAGACCAGCCTGGACACTCCTGTCCGGCCTGGTTCCGGGAGAGCCGCGACTGCCGAGAAAGGAGCACACCATGCAACGCAAGCTTACACGGTTCGGCAATTCACTCATGCTGATCCTCCTGATCCTGATCATCGGGACGCTCATCCTTCGCTTCATACCGACGAATTATGTTGTCTATACGCCGGGTCCGGCAGCGGAAGTGGCGCCGATGGTCAAGGCGCAGCCGAGCGGGGAGGACAATGGCAGATTCCTGCTGACGGCGGTTTACCAGACCTATCCAAGCCTTTATCGCTATCTTCAGCTCAAGCTGGATCCTTATGCCGAGTTCCACAAGCGCGAGGAAGTGTTCGTCGAAGGCGAGACGCAGGAGCAGTACAACAGCCGGCAGCAGATCAACATGCTGGGCTCGCAGAGCAATGCGATCCTCGCGGTGTACGAGACGCTGGGAATCTCCTACCAATATCAGGACGAAGGGCTGTATGTGCAGAGCGTGCTGCAGGACTATCCTGCGGCAGAGGTACTGCAAGCGTGGGATCGGATCGAGGCGGTCGACGGGCAGAAGGTGCTCAGCTATGAGGAGCTGCGGCAGCATCTGCAGTCGAAGCGGGCCGGGGATGTGATCGAGGTGACGTATATCCGGAACAGCGCCCGCTATACGGCGGAGATCGAACTGAGGCAGCTCCCGCAGACCGATCAGGCGGAGGAAGGAGAGCCCTCGGTTGGCCTTGGCGTGACATTGATCGTCATGCGGAACGTCGTGCCGGATGACGAGCGCTACCGCGTGGAGATCAACGCCGAGAACATCGGCGGTCCGTCCGCGGGCCTCATGTTCGCGCTGGAGATCTACAATCGCTTCGTGCCGGAGGATATCAGCAAGGGGTATACGATCGCCGGGACTGGCGAGATCAGCCCGCAGGGCCAGGTCGGCGTCATCGGCGGCATCAGCCACAAGGTGATCGGCGCCGACCGGAGCGGGGCGGATATCTTCTTCGCGCCGGCGGACTATGTCGATGAGCAGAGGGGCATATACATCGCCAATTATTCGGAGGCGGTGAAGACGGCGGAGCGCATCGGGAGCAAGATGAAGATCGTGGAAGTATCCAGCTTGACCGATGCGCTGAACTACCTGGAGCAGCTCGAGGAGCGGCAGGAACGGGGGAAGGCGGCATGAGCCGTACCCACGAACCGCGACGGCGCGACGCAGCCTCGTTGCGGAACAACGGCGATCGGCTGGCAGAAGCGTCTCGCAGCTGTCAGCCTTCAGCGTCAAGGCAGATCGGCGGCTCATAGTAGTCGCGCAGCGCTTCTTGCGTGCTGACGTCGCGGAACGAGAGCGAATAGATGGCCGTCGCCCGAATATCCAGCTGCAACAGCGGATGCTGGTCCCGTCCGACATTGGTGATCACAGGGACAGTTGCTTCGCGCTTCATGCGTTTCAGGAGCAGCTGTCCCTTTCTGCTGAAGCCGAGCACCCGGAGGTAGGGCACGCCGCCGGACAGCGCCTCTCGCGTCAGCCACTCCTTGCGATGGCCGAGCAGCACGCGCGTCATCGCGCGCTGCAGCTTCGTCTGCGTATACCGCCGCGTCTTGCATCGCTCGATGAACGCCTGCACGGTCCATGGCCCGGTCATCTCCGACAGGGCGCGATACATCCGGTTCTCCAGCCCTTCGGTGACCTCCGCCAGCTGGGCGAGCTCTTCCGGCGAGCGGCTGAGGATGGCGTGAAACAGCGGGGCCTTAAGCTTCTCCCAGTCGACAGGCGCCCGCCCGGCGGCCCATTCCCGCCGCAGGATGTCCAGCGTATAGGCGGGAATATACGGGCTCGCCTCCTGCAGTTCGCCGCTTTCCAGCAGGATGCGGCGGATCGCGGTGGCGCTGGCGATGTGCGCGTCGCTCGCCTGCGCGTCATGGTAACCGGCCTTGGTCCGCCGGATCGTCAGCGGCTTGATGCGGCTGCCGAGCCTGCGCAGGGCGATCAGGTAGTGCAGGCCAAGCGTGTTGTTGGGCTGAGCCAGCGCCTGCGGGTCCACGTCGCCCGGCCAGCCCCACGGATTCTCCGCCAGGAGATAATCCTGCACGGCCTGCGTATAGGCGGCGGGATAGTTCGTCCCTTGCTTGAGCCGCTGCCTGAGCAGTTCCTGCAGCCGCTCCGGCTCGTCCGCCAGTTCCTCCGCCAGCTTGAGGAGCCAGTCGATGTCGCCGCTCTCGCTGCCGAAGCAGAGGCAATCGACGACGCCGCTGGCCTCAAGCGCGGACACGGCGCCGTAGGCGAACCACTCCGCAGGCTGCGAGGAGTAGGCGACCGGCAGCTCGAGCACCAGGTCGGCGCCCATGCGCAGCGCCATCTCGGCGCGCGCCCACTTGCCCACAAGCGCCGGCTCGCCGCGCTGCAGGAAATGTCCGCTCATGACGGCCACGACCGCATCCGCGCCTGATACGATGCGCGACTGTTGGAAATGATAAACGTGACCGTTGTGCAGCGGATTGTATTCAACGATGATGCCCACTGTGCGCATAGTTAGCGTTCGCTCCTTGTCCGATGCGCGCCCGGACGGGTCCAGGGCGCGTTTCCAGGCGTACATGCGGGATCGGCTCGATCCCATCTTGATTCTATATCATCTTTTCCTGTCTTCGCCATACGTTCTCGCGCAAGAAGGGATGTTGCCGCATCATGCGCGGCATGTTGTCGTATCGAAGTGCGCGGCGCCGTCTGCGAACCGATGCGGCCCTCGTCGGGCGCGAAGATGGCGCGGGAGTGGCAGATGCGCGCGAGTTGGCTGATTTTAGTTGACAAGAAGCCATGCATGTCGATATAATAAACTTTGTTTGTTTGAGGTGATGCCCGTTGAAGATTAACTTTAAGGAATTGGCCAAACGGGACGAACCGCTGCAGCTGGTCGGCGACATCCGGATGGATGGGATCCTCGCCAATCGACCCGATATTTTGCGGCATTCTCCTATACATGCTTCGCTGGAAGCTTCCCAGTTGGCAGGGATCGTTCAGGTCGACGGGCAACTCGACGGTGAACTGGTCATTTCCTGTTCCCGTTGTCTGGATGAAGTGGAGAAGCACATTCAGGTTCCGTTCCTTGAGTCATTTTCGCAGGATGAGCAATTTGCCGACGAGGACGACGACGAGAGCGACGTGATCTACATTCCGCAGGACGAGTTCAGCCTCGTGCCCTATGTGGAGGCGGCGTTCCTGCTGAACATACCGTTCGTTGCCTTGTGCAAGGATGATTGCAAGGGGTTGTGTCCGGTTTGCGGCACGAATCGCAATGATTCCGCTTGCGCTTGCGAGACTGAACGGCTCGATCCGCGGCTTGCGGATCTGCAGAAATTTTTCGAGAAATAATGATGGGATCTGAGAGAGCGATGCGGACGGCGCGGATCATGCCGATGCCGCCGCTGGCCATTCGTTGAAGGAGGTGGGATTCATGGCAGTACCTTTTCGTAAAACTTCGAAGTCGAAGCGCGACAAGCGCCGTACTCACTTCAAGCTGAGCGTGCCGGGAATGGTAAAGTGTGAACAATGTGGCGAGATGAAGCTCGCGCATCGCGTTTGCCGAGTTTGCGGTTCCTATAAGGGCAAAGAAGTGATCAAGCAATAATGAAGAAGAGCGTCTCGATTCGAGGCGCTTTTTTATTTCCGCCTGAGGCCCCGACGCAGACCACTCGCAACCGGTCGAAGCGCGGCTTTTTTTGCTTTTCGGTCGCATTTTCTGCTTTATTGCTTCACTTGATGCCAGTCTGTATAATATACTGTTAGTACCAGGTGTTAATCCACCCTGAAACAAAGGCTCTGTCACGACCTTGACCGCCTGACGATACGTGCGAATCAGGTGCGATCCCGGCCTGTTTCCAGCTGCATTTACCTTTAGACGGGGGTGAGGGCAATCGGCAAACTACCGAAGAGACAACGGCAGCAGCAGCTCGCCAGAGCGATCAACGAGAACCCGTTTCTGACCGATGAGGAACTGATGAAGATGTTCGGGGTCAGCATACAGACGATTCGCCTGGACAGACTGGAACTGGGCATACCGGAGCTGCGCGAGCGGCTCAAGGCGATGGCCGAGCAAACCTATGATCAGGTGCGTTCACTGCCGCTCCATGAGGTGATCGGCGATGTGATCGACCTGCAGCTGGATCGCAGCGGCATTTCCTTATTCGAGATCCGGGAGGAGCACGTGTTCTCACGCACGAAGATCGCGCGCGGGCATCATATCTTCTCGCAGGCCAATTCGCTGGCCGTCGCCGTCATCGACGACGAGATCGCGCTGACGGCTTCCGCGGACATCCGCTTCATCCGCCCGGTCAAGCTGGGAGAGCGATGCGTCGCCAAGGCCTATGTGAGGTCCAATTCCGGCTCAAACGGCAAGGCGCATGTGGAGGTCTTTACATATGTGGCGGATGAATTGGTATTCCAGGGAAATTTTATGATCTATCGATCCAGAACGTTAGAACAAGACAAGGCAGAAGGAGTCGAGAGTCATGCGGATAGCGATTGACGCGATGGGCGGCGATCACGCCCCGGATGCGGTCGTGGCGGGGACGCTCATGGCAGCCCGCGAGTATCCCGATACGGAGCTGATCCTGGTGGGTGACGCGGCGCGCATCGAGCGGCTGATCGCAGCCGACGGCCGCGGTCAACCGGCCAATGTGCAGATTCGTCATGCTTCCGAGGTGATCGAAGCGGACGACGAACCGGTGCGGGCGGTGAGACGGAAGAAGGATGCGTCGATGGTGGTGGCCGGCCGCATGGTCAAGGAGCGCGAGGCCGATGCGATGCTGTCGGGCGGGAACACGGGCGCGCTGATGGCCACCGGCCTGCTCGTCGTCGGGCGCCTGCCGGGCATCCAGCGTCCCGCCCTGGCGCCGATCATCCCGACGCTGCAGGGCAACGGGGTGCTGGCGCTGGACATGGGCGCGAATATGGATGCCTCTCCCGAGCATCTGGCGCAGTATGCGCTGATGGGGACGATCTATCGCAACAAGGTGCACAAGATCAGCGAGCCGCGGGTCGGTCTCCTGAACGTCGGCACGGAGCCGATGAAGGGCAATGAGCTGACGAAGCAGGCCTTCGCGCTGCTGGAGCAGATGCCGATCCGCTTCGTCGGCAACGTGGAGGCGCGGGACATCCTGAACGGCGTCTGCGACGTGCTCGTTTGCGACGGTTTCGCCGGCAATATCATGCTGAAATCGCTGGAAGGAACGCAGAAAGCGATCTTCACCTTGCTGAAGCAACAGCTGACCGGCTCGACGATGGGCAAGATCGCCGGACTCATCCTGAAGCCGAAGCTGAAGGTGTTCAAGCATTACGATTACCGCGAGCACGGCGGAGCTCCGCTGCTCGGCATCGACGGGCTCGTCGTCAAGAGCCACGGCTCGTCCGACGCCGCCGCGGTGAAGAACGCGGTCGGACAGGCGAGGCTCGCGCTTGTGAATCATCTGATCGAGGCGATTCGCACGGAAATCAAGAGAAATGAGGAACAGGAATGAGCATAGGAATGTCGGTAGGAGTGCTGGGGACCGGCAGATATGTGCCGGAGAAAGTGCTGAGCAATTATGATCTGGAACAAATGGTGGATACGAGCGATGAGTGGATCGTGACGCGCACGGGCATCCGCGAGCGGCGCATCAGCTCGCCGGAGCAGGCTTCGTCCGATCTCGCCTATCACGCTTCGCTGGAAGCGCTGAAGAACGCGGGTCTGACCCCTGAAGACATCGACCTGATCATCGTGGCGACGATCACTCCGGATATGGCGTTCCCGTCAACCGCCTGCGTGCTGCAGGAGAGACTCGGGGCGAAGAGGGCGGCCGCATTTGACCTGTCCGCCGCCTGTTCCGGCTTCATCTACGGTCTGGCGACGGCGACGAGCATGATCACGGCGGGCATGTACAAGCATGTGCTGGTCGTGGGCGCGGAATGCCTGTCCAAGATCACGGATTATACCGACCGCAACACCTGTATCCTGTTCGGCGATGGCGCCGGAGCAGTAGTGCTCGGTCAGGTTCCGGAGGGCAGGGGCTTCCGTTCGTTCGTGCTCGGAGCGGACGGCGGGGGCGGCAATCTGCTGCATCTGCAGGGAGGCGGCTCGCGATGCCCGTCCTCCGCGGAGAGCGTCGCGGCCAGGAAGCATTACATCTACATGGCCGGAAGCGAAG
Organism: uncultured Paenibacillaceae bacterium; assembly: GCA_937957685.1. Lineage (GTDB taxonomy): Bacteria > Bacillota > Bacilli > Paenibacillales > DA-C8 > Insulibacter. The sequence continues at coordinate 17,976 of CALGAO010000099.1, read as the reverse complement.
TGTTCAAGTTCGCCGTGCGGATCATGGGGGCGGCTGCGCTGGAGGCGCTCGACAAGGCCGGCCTCGACAAGTCGGACGTCGATCTGCTCGTGCCGCATCAGGCGAACATTCGCATCATCCAGTCGGCGCTGGAGAAGCTCGATCTTCCCGCGGACAGGTGCATGATCAATCTGGACAAATACGGCAACGTCTCGGCAGCGTCGATCCCGATCGCGCTGGCCGAAGCGGTGGAGGAAGGGCGGGTGCGCGAGGGCGATTGCCTCGTGCTCGTCGGATTCGGCGGCGGCCTGACCTGGGGCGCTTCCGTATTGATCTGGTAAGGGAAGCCGCCAGGGACGAACGTAACGGGCGTCCGGCCTGAAGGCGACTTCTTGGGCAAGGGTTCGGCAGTGAACCTCCGCCAACTGTCATATTCGGAATGATTCACAGGATGGGAGAGTTGCACACATGGGCAAAACAGCATTTGTGTTCCCGGGCCAAGGCGCGCAAGCCGTCGGTATGGGCGCCGACGCGCGCGAGCAGCATGCGGGAGCGGCCGCATGCTTCCGCGAGGCGGATGAGGTGCTCGGTTACGCGCTGAGCGAGCTGATCATGAGCGGTCCGGAAGAGGAGTTGAGATTGACCTATCATACGCAGCCCGCCTTGCTGACGACCAGCTGCGCCTATCTCCGGATGCTCGACGAGAGCGGCATAAGGCCGGACTATGTGGCCGGTCACAGCCTTGGCGAGTACAGCGCGCTCGTCTGCGCCGGGGTCATGTCGTTCCGCGACGCCGTACGCACCGTCAGACTGCGCGGCGAATTCATGGATCAGGCTGTTCCGGCCGGCCAGGGCGCCATGGCGGCGGTGCTCGGAGCCGAGCGTGACGCGCTGGCCGAGCTCTGCGCGAAAGTCAGCGCGGAGACCGGCGCGGTGGAGATGGCGAACGTGAACTGCCCAGGGCAGATCGTCGTTTCCGGTACGGTCCAGGGAGTGCAGGCGATCATCGAGCAGGGCAGGGAGATCGGCGCGAAGCGCGTCATCCCGCTGGAGGTCAGCGGCCCGTTCCACTCGTCGCTCATGAAGCCTGCCGCCGAACGCCTGCAAGCGGCGCTGGCGAATGTCGAGATGCGGGATGCGCAGGTGCCGGTCATCGCCAATGTCACGGCTCGTCCCGTGACGGATGCGGATGAGGTTCGCCGCCTGCTGGTCGATCAGGTCGTCAAGCCGGTGCTGTGGGAGGATTCGGTGCGCTGGCTGCTGTCGCAAGGCGTGGATACCTTCGTGGAGATCGGTTCCGGTTCGGTGCTCAGCGGACTGATCCGCAAGATCGACCGCTCCGCCAACGTGCTTGCGGTCAACTCCTGCGAGGCTGTGCAAGCAGCCATCCAGTCGCTTCAAGGTTGACCTGGAACAGTGACAGGAAGAACGATTCATCAAACAATGCGTGTTTAAAGGAGATGATCAGATGTCCTTGCAAGGAAAAATCGCGCTGGTCACCGGAGCCTCGCGCGGCATCGGCCGGGCGATCGCGATCAGCCTCGCGGAAGCAGGCGCCGAAGTGGCGGTGAACTATGCGGCGAGCGAGCAGGCCGCGCTGGAGACGGCGGAGGCGGTGCGCGCCCTCGGCAGACGCGCCATCACGGTCAAGGCTGACGTCGGAGACAGCGAGCAGGTGGAGAGCATGGTGGGGCAGGTGCTCGAGCAGTTCGGCAGGCTTGATATCCTCGTCAACAATGCGGGCATCACCCGGGATAATCTGTTGATGCGTATGAAAGAGGAAGAATTCGATCAAGTTATTAATACGAACTTGAAAGGCGTCTTCAATTGCATGAAAGCTGTCACCCGGACGATGATGAAGCAGCGCTATGGCCGCATCATCAACATCTCTTCCGTCGTAGGCGCCATCGGCAATCCCGGCCAGACGAACTACGTGGCAGCCAAGGCCGGCGTCATCGGCATGACCAGGAGCGTGGCCAAGGAGCTGGCCTCGCGCGGCATCACGGTGAACTGCGTGGCTCCAGGGTTCATCACGACGGAGATGACCGACCAGCTCGGCGAAGAGGTTCGGGAGCAGCTGCTCAAGGCCATCCCGCTCGGCAGGTTCGGAGCGCCCGAGGACATCGCTCGCATCGTCAGATTCCTGGCCTCCGACGACGCCGCCTATATGACGGGGCAGACCCTGCACGTCGACGGCGGCATGTACATGGGCTGATTCCCAAGCAATTGTCCCTATAGCAATTTGAGGGCAATTCTACTATAATACCTAGAGGGAGGTGAACCGGATGTCCGACGTGTTAGACCGCGTGAAGCGCATCATCGTGGATCGTTTGGGTGTGGATGAATCTGAAGTGACTCCAGAGGCGTCTTTCAAGGACGACCTGGGTGCGGATTCTCTGGATATCGTGGAGCTCGTCATGGAACTTGAAGATGAATTCGACATGGAGATTTCCGACGAGGATGCTGAGAAGATTACGACTGTAGGAGAAGTTATCTCGTACATAGAATCTCACAAGTAAACTTTAAGTCCCGTGCATAACGGGACTTATCCACATTTGATTACGGTTGGAGCTTGATGCGAGCTCTGTCATCCGATATCCTTGCCGAGGTGGGTAATGATGAAACGAAGAGTAGTCATAACCGGTATGGGGGCGATCAGCCCGCTCGGTTCTGATTTGAATACGTTATGGAACAATCTGGTCAGCGGCAGATCCGGCGTTTCCACGATCACCGCTTTTGATGCCAGTGAGCTTCCGACGCGCATCGCGGCTGAGGTGAAAGACTTCAATCCTGAAGATTACATCGATCGCAAGGATGCGCGGCGCATGGACCGCTTCGTGCATTTCGCCGTGGCGGCCTCCAAGCTGGCGCTGCAGGATGCCGATCTCCACATCGGCACCAACGCCGATCCGGAGCGCACCGGCGTCATCATCGGCTCAGGCATCGGCGGCCTTGGAACGTGGGAGGAGCAGCATACGACGCTGCTGGAGAAAGGCCACAAGCGGGTCAGCCCGTTCTTCATCCCGATGATGATCGCGAATATGGCATCCGGTTACGTCTCGATGCTGACCGGCGCGAAGGGACCGAACACGACGATCGTGACCGCGTGCGCCACCGGCAGCCATTCGATCGGCGATTCGGCCCGCATCATCGAGCGCGGCGATGCAGACGTCATGATCTGCGGCGGCGCGGAGGCGACGATTCGCATGGTCGGCATGACCGGCTTCTGCGCGCTGCGGGCGATGTCGACGCGCAATGACGAGCCGGAGAGGGCGAGCCGTCCTTTCGATGTGGACCGCGACGGCTTCGTCATGGGCGAGGGCGCCGGCATCCTCGTGCTTGAGTCGCTGGATCATGCGCTGCAGCGCGGAGCGCGCATCTACGCCGAGCTGATCGGCTACGGCATGAGCGCCGATGCGCATCATATGACGGATCCCGCGCCTGGCGGCGAGGGCGCCGTGCGTTGCATGCGCATGGCGATCCGCGATGCCGGCATCGATGTGAAGGACATCGACTATATCAACGCGCATGGCACCTCCACGCCGGTCGGCGACAAGTCCGAGATCGCCGCGATCAAGACGGTGTTTGGCGAGCATGCTTCGGGCGTTCTGGTGAATTCCACGAAATCGATGACCGGACATCTGCTCGGCGCAGCAGGCGGCCTGGAGGCGATCATCTCCGCGCTCGTCATCGGCCATGGCGTTGTCCCTCCGACCATCAACGTCGACAACCAGGATCCGGAATGCGATCTGGATGTCGTGCCGAATGAAGCACGCCAGGCGAAGGTGGATATCGCCATGTCGAACTCCTTCGGATTTGGCGGGCACAATGCCACACTGATCCTGAAGCGTTACGTTTCCTGAAGCTTCACCATCCTAGTCTGACCGGGAGGACTCTAGCATCATGAACCGTGATTTGCGAGAGTTGGAGCAAGCGCTGGGTCTGAAGTTCAATGATCGCAAGCTGCTCGCTCAGGCTTTTACGCATTCCTCTTATGTCAATGAGAACCGAGGCAAAGCGATGCACAATGAGCGCCTGGAGTTTCTCGGTGACGCCGTGCTTGAGCTGTGCGTGTCCGATTATCTGTACAATCTGTTTCCGAAGCGGACAGAGGGCGAACTGACCAAGCTGCGCGCTTCGATCGTGTGCGAGCCGTCGCTTGTCGAGTTTGCCAATGAGCTGGGGTTCGGCTCCTATGTGCGTCTGGGACGGGGCGAGGAGATCACGGGCGGGCGCACCCGCCCGGCCCTCCTGGCAGACGTGTTCGAAGCGTTCATCGGCGCGCTCTATCTGGATCAGGGCATCGAAGCCGTTCGCTCATGGCTGATGAAGGTGATGTTTCCGAAGATTTCCCGGTATGATCAACCGCAGATCTCCGATTACAAGACGAGGCTGCAGGAATATGTGCAGCAATATGCGCTCGGGACGCTGGAGTATCGCATCGTCGACGAGCATGGTCCGGCGCATGACAAGCATTTCGTCTCGGAAGTGTATATGAACGATCGCCGCCTCGGCAGAGGATCCGGGCGGACGAAGAAGGAAGCGGAACAGAACGCTGCCGCGGAAGCGCTGTCTGTCTTGCAGAGATAAAGTGATAAGCGACTGTCGGTGTCCAGAAGCTCCGGCAGTTTTCTATTCGCGTCAGAAGAATGGAGTCAGATGCGCGCCTTGAGGAGGATGCTGGCATGCATCCAAGTCGGATCAGGTGGAAGAGGTGAGTTCATGTATTTAAAGCGGATTGAGCTGAAAGGTTTTAAATCGTTCGCTGACCGGACCGAGCTGGAATTCGTGCCGGGCATCACGGCGGTGGTCGGTCCCAATGGCAGCGGCAAGAGCAACATTTCCGATTCGATCCGCTGGGTGCTCGGGGAGCAGAGTGCCAAGTCGCTGCGAGGCGGGAAGATGGAGGATGTCATCTTCGCCGGGAGCGACACGCGCAAGCCTGTCAATTATGGTGAAGTGTCGATCACGCTCGACAACTCGTCGCAGCGCTTGCCGCTGGATTATTCGGAAGTGACGGTGACGCGGCGCATCCTGCGCAGCGGTGAGAGCGAATATTACATCAACAAGCAGGCATGCCGTCTGAAGGACATTACCGAGCTGTTCATGGACACAGGCATCGGCAAGGAAGCCTATTCGATCATCGGACAGGGCCGAATCGAGGAGATTCTCAGCACGAAGTCCGAGGAGCGGCGCGGCATCTTCGAGGAAGCATCGGGCATCGTCAAGTACAAATCGCGCAAGAAGCAGGCGGAGAAGAAGCTGGAGGAAACCGAGCAGAACCTTCTCCGGATCGCGGATCTGATCGCCGAGCTGGAGGGACAGATCGAGCCGCTGGAGGAGCAGGCGGAGAAGGCGAAGCGTTACAAGGCGCTGAAGGAAGAGCTCAAGAAGAACGAGATCGCCCTGTATGTGCATCAGATCGATCAGGTTCACGCCAGCTGGAACGAAACGAAGCGGAAGCTGGAGGAGCTGGAGCGGGAGCGCATCGCGCTGTCCACGATCGTCAGCCAGCATGACGCGGCGCTGGAGAAGGACCGGCTCAAGATCAGGCAACTGGAGGAGCAGCTTGAGAAGGAGCAGCAGACGTTGCTCACGGTGAGCGGAGAGTCGGAGAAATGCGACGGGCAGATCGAGGTGCTGAAGGAGCGCAAGCGCAACCTGGAGGCGAGCCGCAAGCAGTCCGCGGACAAGCTGGCATCCCTCGCGGAGCGCATCGCCGCCCGTCAGCAGGAGCATGCGGCCCTGCAGAAGCGTCTGCAGGAAGTGGACGAGCAGCTGAAGGCCTTGCAGCAATCGCTGCAGGATGAAGAGGCTCGCCTCCTGGGCGTGGAGGGTGCGTCCGGCACCGCCCGGGAGGAGGATCTGCGGGCCGAGATGCTCGAGGTGCTCAGCGCTTCGGCCCAGCATCGCAATGAGGTGCGCTACCTGGAGCAGCAGGAGGAGGCATTGGCCAGACGCCGCAGCAAGCTCGAAGCTGACATCGCACAGAGCCAGGATGGGTATAAGGAAGCGATGCAGAAGCGGGATCGCTTGCAGGAGCAGCTGGCGGAAGCGTCTGCGGCCATCGAGGAGTTGCGCAGGAAGTTCCTCCAGATGTCGGAGGAGGTCGAGGTCGCCCAGCAGCGCCTGGAGGAATGGAGCCGCAGGGCGCGCGAGCTGCAGCAAAGGATGGATGCCCTGACCTCCAGGCGGGACACGATGCAGGAGATGAAGGATGATTACGACGGGTTCGCCCAGGGTGTGCGGACGGTGCTGAAGGCCAGGGAGCAGTCGGCGCTGAGCGGCGTGCATGGGGCGGTCGCGGAATTGATCCATGTCCCCGCCGAGTATGAGGTGGCGATCGAGATCGCGCTGGGCGGCGCACTGCAGAACATCGTCATGGACGATGAGGCGTCGGCGCGCGCTGCGATCCAGTATCTGAAGCAGAAGCAGGCGGGGCGGGCGACGTTCCTGCCGCTTGATGTCATGCGCGGCCGCTCGATCCCGGAGGAGGATCTGAGGCAGCTGCGGTCGCTTGCCGGCTATATCGGTATCGCCGTCGATCTGATCTCGTTCGAGGAGCGGTACCGGAACATCGCGGCGAACCTGCTCGGCAATGTCGTCATCGCGGAGACGCTGGAGCACGCGAATCAACTGGCGCGCAGAACGAAGTATCGCTACCGGGTCGTCACGCTGGCCGGCGATGTGGTGAACCCCGGCGGATCGATGACAGGCGGCAGTCTGCAGAAGAAGTCGAACAGCATCCTTGGACGCCAGCGCGTCATCGAGGAGCTGAACCAGGAGATAGCGGGGATCGCGGGCCAGCTCGACAAGGCGAATGTCGAGGCGGAGTACGAGCGCGGCCAGATCCGGAAGATGCAGGCGGAGCTGGAGAAGCTGCGCGCTGCGGGTGAGCAGGCGAGGCTCAGGGAGCAGGATCATCGCTCGCACATCCAGCAGGTGGAGCACCAGATCCAGAACCTGGAATCGGTGCTTCGCGTATCGGAGCAGGAGATGCTGAGCCTGCAGGGCGAGCAGCAGGCGCTCGCGAACCGCAAGGCAGAGGTGCAGGAGCAGCTGGTGAAGCTCTCCGAAGCGGAGGCTGCGCTGAATGAGCGGATCCGCGAGGCGGAGGAATACCGCAAGTCGCAGGAATCGGCGAAGAGCGAGCTGCAGTCGCAGCTGACCGAGATCAAGGTCAGGATCGCATCCGTGACGCAGGACCGGGCGGCGATGCGCCAGCACGCCGCACGCACGGCGGAGGAGATCGCGGCGCTGTCGGGCGAGCGCACCGAGACGGAGCAGGAGCTTGCCCGACTGGAGCAGGAGCTGGCGCATACGGACGATGAGATCAAGCGCCTGACCGTGCTGCATGCGCAGCTGCTGGAGCAGAGGCAGCAGTGCGCGGAGCGGATCGAATACATGCGCGCGGATCGCGCTCGCAAGCAGGAGGAGCTGGTGGGCAAGGAGAGCGAGACGAAGGAGCAGCGGGTGAAGCTGCGCGAGGTGGAGGAGGCGCTGCATCAGCTGGAGGTGCGCGTCAACCGCCTCGACGTGGAGCTGGACAATCTGCTCAAGAATCTCGCCGAGGACTACGAGATCAGCTACGAGCTGGCGAAGGAGCGCTATCCCGTGCCGGAGGATGTTCTTGGCATGCAGGCGACCGTGCGCGATCTGAAGCGGCAGATCTCGCAGCTCGGCGACGTCAACCTCGGCGCGATCGAGGAGTTCGAGCGGGTGAGCGAGCGCTACAACTTCCTGACCAGCCAGAAGAATGACCTGGTGGAGGCGAAGCAGACGCTCTATGAAGTGATCCGCGACATCGAGAAGGAGATGGCGGAACGGTTCACCACCACCTTCGAGCAGATTCGCAGCCACTTCAGGAAGGTGTTCGTGAAGCTGTTCGGCGGCGGCCGCGCCGATCTCGTGCTGAGCGAGCCGGATCGCATCCTGGAGACGGGCATCGACATCATCGCCCAGCCGCCTGGCAAGAAGCTGCAGAACCTGCAGCTGCTCTCCGGCGGCGAGAAGGCGCTCACGGCGATCGCCCTGCTGTTTGCGATCATCCACGTTCGCCCGGTGCCGTTCTGCGTGCTGGACGAGGTCGAGGCGGCGCTGGACGAGGCCAATGTGTCGCGTTTCGCCCAATATCTGCGGGAGTTTTCCAATCAAACGCAGTTTATCGTCGTCACCCACCGCAAGGGGACGATGGAGGAAGCGGACGTCCTGTATGGCGTCACGATGGAGGACGATGGCGTCTCGAAGCTCGTCTCCGTCCGTCTGGAGGAGGGCGAGCCGGTATCTGCCTGAATTCGGGCCCTGAACAGCATGCCCCGATGATGCGGGGCATGTCGCAGGGATAAGTTATACAGTCGGAGGTTGTAGCATGAATTTCTTCAAAAAATTGCGCGAGTCCATCGCCTCGAAGGCAGAGGCGGTCACGAACAAGTTCAGGGAAGGCTTGCAGAAGACGACAAGCGCCTTCGCCGAGAAGATGGACGATCTGCTGCGCAGGCACAAGAAGATCGACGAAGCGTTCTACGAGGAGCTGGAGGAGGTCCTGATCAGCGCCGATGTGGGCGTGGCCACGGTGATGGATCTCATCGATGATCTGCGCGCCGAGGTGAAGAAGCAGAGGCTGGAGGACGCGGGGCAGCTGAAGCCGATCCTCTCCGAGAAGCTGGTCGCCCTGCTGAAGGGGAACGATGCCGGACCCGAGGATCTGCGCATGAACCCGGACGGGCTCACCGTCATCCTGTTCGTCGGTGTCAACGGCGTCGGCAAGACGACGACGATCGGCAAGCTGGCGCATCGCCTGAAGAGCGAGGGCAAGTCGGTGCTCCTGGCCGCTGGCGATACGTTCCGGGCCGGTGCGATCGAGCAGCTGGAAGTGTGGGGACAGCGCGTCGGAGCGGACGTGATCAAGCAGCAGGCCGGATCGGACCCTGCTGCGGTCATCTACGACGCGGTGCAGGCCGCCAAGCAGCGCAAGGTCGATGTGCTGCTGTGCGATACGGCCGGGCGTCTGCAGAACAAGACGAACCTCATGGAGGAGCTGAACAAGATCTACCGCGTCATCGGCCGCGAGGTGCCAGGGGCGCCGCATGAGGTGCTGCTCGTCGTCGACGCGACCACCGGGCAGAACGCGCTCAGCCAGGCCAAGCTGTTCGGCGAGAAGACCGGCGTAACCGGCCTTGTGCTCAGCAAGCTGGACGGTACGGCCAAGGGCGGCATCGCCATCGCCATCCGCCATGAGCTGAACATCCCGGTGAAGTTCGTCGGGCTGGGCGAGAAGATGGACGATCTCCAGCCCTTCGATGCGGAGCAGTTCGTCCATGCGCTGTTCGCCGGTCTGGTGACCGAGGAGGACGTGCAGGACGCCAATTGAGCGGAGACAGAACGCGCGGTGACCATGGGAAAGGACAAGGGAATGCGAGCCTTGCGGCTGGCATTTCGCCTTGTCCTTTTTTGCGGTCGTCCGTCGCAAATGGCATCCTCCAGACGGCTCAGTCGAGCCTGTATGTCAGCACCTGCTCCTTCAGCGCCTGCGCCTTGGCAGCCGCTTCGGCGAGCGACGACAGCGGGGGTTCATCATGGATGTATTCGAGGATCCATTGATTGATGGCCGGCACATAATGGGCTACGTCGATATACTTCGAGATATCGTGGGTGATCTCGACCTGATCCTGGAGATCGTACAGATGGGCATTCTCATATGGCGCGAGCTCCTCGAAGATCGCTGATTTCAGGAGCGTGATGCCCTCCAGATAGTCGGGGTTCTGCTTGTGTGCGCGAACATGCCAGAAGACGCCATACGGCGGATAGAAGAAATAAAACTGCACATTCGGATGCTCTCTGACGACCGGAAGAACATTGGTGCGAAAGTTGCGGAGCATGATCTCAAACTGATAGTTGGACTTGGCGACCGAGCTCGGAATGTTGATCAGCTCCTTCACCTTGTCCACGGTAAGCGGCTGCGAACCGGGAAATTTGAACAGCTTCTCGATGTCCCGAAAGCGGTGGTCATGGCGGATGTTGGCGAAGAAGATCTCCCGCGCGCGCTTGAGCGGATACAGGCTGAACAGATAGCGGACATCATTCCACAGCGCATCATCCCACAGATAATAGGGAAACTCTCCCTGCTCGTCCTCGACATCTTCAGGAGGGCGGGCCAGGCTGTAAAAGTTCAGCTCCCACAGGACATTCTTCAGCTCGGGATGGGAGCGAGCCCCCAGCTCGAACGCCAGCTTCATCTCCCGCGCGGTCCCGGAAGGGATGGAGGCATTGAAGCTCGTCACATCCCATATGGCGTTCATATCGGACTCGACGAAGTTGCGCGACATGGAGGTGCCGATGATGAGCGTGTCGTAGGGAACATTCCTGATCAGGCCCGGCAGCTGATAGCGGGCATTGGTCGTATATTGGGCCTTGTACCAGGTCGGCAGACGATAGAATGCCAACGGGTCGACGATGTAGTTGAAGGTCATGATGCAGGCGATCACGATGATCAGGGAGATGGATAATCGTTTGATATATATGCTCATGCAATCACCTAGAAGTTAAAGTAGATGAACTCGCTGACCTGATCCAGATGGAGGATCGCGACGGCTGCCAGCGAAGCGACGAACAGCGTGCGTCTCCACCCGGCGTGATGGTCATTCATGATGGCGATCGAGTTCCTGGCGAAGAGGACGACGAGCAGCAGGAGGAACAGCCCGAACAGGATGTACTTGTTCTGCCAGATGAGGGCAAAGGTCAGCTGATCGATGCGGGCCATCGCGCTCAGCACGTTCCAGGCTTCCTCCATCGACCCGGCACGGAAAAATACCCATGCGCATACGACGAAGAGAAAGGTCAGTCCCCATGCCAGAGCCCTGGGCATCTTGAGGCCGAGCTGCTTCCACATCCGGCAGATGACCGACGCTGCTCCGTGCAGGAATCCCCAGAAGATAAAGGTCCAGCCCGCCCCATGCCACAAACCGCTGATGAGAAAGACGATCATGATGTTGAGATAGGTCCGCTTCTTGCCTGTCCTGCTGCCGCCGAGCGGAATATAGACATAATGGGTCAGGAAGCGATTCAGGGTCATGTGCCATTTCTGCCAGAATTGCTGGATGTTGAGTGCCTTGTATGGCGAGTCGAAGTTGATCGGCAGCCTGATATTGAACAGGAGAGCGAGCCCGATCGCCATATCACAGTAGCCGCTGAAATCAAAATAGAGCTGGAACGTGTAGGCGAGGGCGGTGATCCATCCGTCCACCACATTAAGCTGAGCGGACTGGCTGAAGCCGTCATTCACCCAATGGGCCAGCGTATCGGCGATCACCGTCTTCTTGAACAGCCCGATGAAGAAGATGGTGAGCCCTTTCTCGATGTTCTCCATATTCAGGCGCAGAAGCGCCTTGTCGCGAAATTGATGAAACATCTCCTGGTGCCTCACGATGGGTCCGGCGATGAGCTGAGGGAAGAAGACGATGAACCAGACATATTCCAGGAACGAATGGCCTTCCGTCTCGCCGCGATACGTATCCACCAGGTAGGCGACCTGCTGAAAGGTGAAGAAGCTGATGGCCAGCGGCAGCATGATGTTGGGAATGTTCAGCCCGAGGCCGAACAGGTCGGAGATCGTCTCGACGAAGAAGCCGGCGTATTTATAGTAGCCAAGGATGCCAAGATTGACGGCGATCCCGATCACAAGCAGCCATTTGCGCGGCCTTGCCCGGAGCAGCTTGACCAATCCATAGTTAAGGGCGATTGAACTGATGATCACGTAGAGCAGATCGGAATTCCAATAGGCATAGAAGTACAAGGACGCGAAGATGATCATCAGGAATGCCGCTGTTCTGAATCTGTGCAATGCACGGAACAGTAGAAAGACGATGGGAAGAAACTGAAAGAGAAAGACGTAGGAGTTAAATAACATTGAAAGCTCCCTCATTGTCCAGACTTCATTAGTGCAGATACCAACTATCATAACAAAATGTTCATTTATTTGGTATTACATAAAATGTAAACCACGCCCTATGTTGTCTGTCGACTGAATGAATTCTCCCCGCCGGTGGAAGACTAGGTTCATCATGAGGTTTGGAAGTGAGGGATGCGCCATGCCATGGTGGCAGTCGATGTTTGTCATTATTGCGGTGGTTGGTGTGATTTCATGGGTGTATACGATGCGGGCAGCGCGGGACGTGGAGCGGGGAGAAGAGGTGGACCGGGGCGTTGGCGGCGGCGCGGTGAAGCACAAAATCTCCGCCAACCCGATCATCTGGTCATTCATCGTGTTTCTGGTCCTGATGGTGATCGTGACCATTTATTACATCTTCCTCTATCCTGAAGGCGCATTTTAAGTTTGAAGAGGAGTGTGCTGAAGATGGAAGCCGAGAAGCGAACCTATTACGTCTCCGTGCAGAGCGAAACGGTGATGGAGCAGCAGGGCGATGCCGCTTACGAGTTCGAGATTCAGGCGACGGAGAGGGAGGTGGGGCAGCTGCAGGAGATGTTCGAGTCGCTGGAGGATACCGATGACATCGCCTCGGTGCGCGCCCATATCCCGTATGTCCAGTACCATAACGACGAGGTCAACGACAGCTATGACGAGCAGCTCAAGGCGATCTACCGCAAGATTCACGAGCTGGGGACGCCCGAGACGAAGGCGCATATCGAGAGCATGGGCATATTGCATTGAGGGGGCTGGATGCCCCCTCTTTTTTTGATGACGCCGAGAACTCCTGATGATTTGATCGAATCCTGACAAGAGAAACGACTTGACAGTCCCCTGCATATCCGTTAAGATAATGGAGGTCATGGTCCTGTCAAGGCGATGGACTTTACACATTAGGAGGCGCAGGTCGATGTCCAGGCATCCAACCGAACTGGAGCCACTCACGAAGACGACGCGCATGAATCTCCTGTTTGACTGGTATGAACCTCTGCTGACCGAGAGGCAGCGGACTTATATGCGATATTACTTTCATGATGATTATTCCCTCGGCGAGATCGCCGCTGAGTTCGACGTTTCGAGGCAGGCGGTGTACGATCAGCTCAAGCGCACGGAGATGTTGCTCGAGCAGTATGAGAGCAAGCTGGGGCTGCTCGCGAGGCATGAGCGAAGGCAACGCATGATCCGGGAGCTCAGGGCCGCCTCCGGGCAATTGCCGGAGGAGCAGCGCGACGTGTTCGAGCGGCTGCTCGACGAGCTGGAGGAGCTGGACCGGGGATAGAAGCGAGACCCGGATACAGAGGTTGCAGACAGACGATACTGTCAGATTGATACGATCAATATAAACGCATTATGAACGCATTGGAGGAGATCCTGTGGCGTTTGAAGGATTGGCCAGCAGACTGCAGTCCGTATTCGGCAAGCTGCGCGGCAAGGGCAAGGTAACCGAGGAAGACGTGAACGAAGCGCTGCGAGAAGTGCGCCTGGCGCTGCTGGAAGCGGACGTCAACTTCAAGGTGGTCAAGGATTTTATCAGCAAGGTAAGAGAGCGCGCCATCGGCCAGGAAGTGATGAAGAGCTTCACTCCCGGCATGGTCGTCATCGACATCGTGAACAAGGAACTGACCCAGCTGATGGGCGGCACGCAGAGCAAGCTGGTCCGCTCGAGCAGACCGCCGACGGTCATCATGATGGTGGGCCTGCAGGGCGCGGGCAAGACGACGACCTCCGGCAAGCTGGCTCGCCTCCTGCAGAAGCAGAACCATAAGCCGCTGCTCGTGGCGGCGGACATCTATCGTCCGGCGGCGATCAAGCAGCTGCAGATCCTCGGCGAACAGATCAAGGTGCCGGTGTTCTCGATGGGCGAGGTGAATCCGGTCACGATCGCATCGGAAGGCCTGAACTATGCGAAGGACAACAATCTGGACCATGTGATCATCGATACCGCCGGACGGTTGCATATCGATGAGCAGCTGATGGACGAGCTGAAGCAGATCCGTGAGGTCGTGAAGCCGGACGAGATCCTGCTCGTCGTGGACTCGATGACCGGTCAGGATGCCGTCAACGTCGCGCAGAGCTTCAATGAGCAGCTGGAGCTGACCGGCGTGGTGCTGACGAAGCTCGACGGCGACACGCGCGGCGGGGCGGCCATCTCGGTCAAGGCTGTGACCGGCTGTCCGATCAAGTTCGCGGCGATGGGCGAGAAGATCGACGCGCTCGAGCCGTTCCATCCGGAACGCATGGCGTCCCGCATCCTCGGCATGGGCGACATGCTCTCGCTGATCGAGAAGGCGCAGGCCGCCATCGACGCCGAGAAGGCCGCGGAGCTGGAGCGCAAGATGCGCCGCGCCGAGTTCACGCTGGAAGACTTCCAGCAGCAACTGGAGCAGATCAAGAAGATGGGACCGCTCGATCAGGTGCTGGAGATGCTGCCGGGTCTTGGCGGCAAGGCCAAGGGCCTCAAGGACATGAAAGTCGATGAGAAGCAGATGGCTCGCACGGAGGCGATCATCAAGTCGATGACGCGCCAGGAGCGCCTGAATCCGGAGATCATCAACGCCAGCAGGCGCAAGCGGATCGCAAACGGCAGCGGCACGACCCTGCAGGATGTGAACCGCCTGCTCAAGCAATTCGAGGATATGCGCAAGATGATGAAGCAGCTCAGCACGATGATGGGCGGCAGCAAGGGCAAGGCCCTGAAGAAGCTCGGCAAGGGCTTCCGCTTCCCGTTCGGTTGAGCGAACATCGATTCCCGGATGGATCCTTTTGATCCTTAGAAGGAGGTGAATGCACAATGGCAACACGTATTCGTCTGAAGCGCATGGGTGCGCACAAGGCACCTTATTATCGCATCGTGGTATCGGATTCCCGTTCTCCGCGCGATGGCCGTTTCATCGAGGAGATCGGCTACTATAACCCGCTTACTGAGCCGACTACTGTGAAGATCGACGAAGAGAAAGCACTGAAGTGGCTGAAGAATGGCGCGCAAGCGTCCGATACCGTTCGCAGCCTGTTCAGCAAGGCCGGCATCATGACCAAGTTCCACGAGAGCAAGCTGCAGAAATAATCGCCTGGATTCGGGGGAATAATGATGAAAGAGTTAATCACTGTCATCGCCAAGCGATTGGTAGATCATCCCGAAGAAGTCCGCGTTGTGGAAGTAGAAAAAGAGCATCTCATCGTGTATGAACTTTCGGTACATCCCAGCGATGTCGGCAAAGTGATCGGCAAACAGGGCCGTATCGCCAAGGCGATACGGACGGTCGTCACATCTGCTGCTGTCAAGGAACAGAAACGGGTAGCCGTGGATATCGTATCGTAGGGGGCAGGATCTTTCCTCGCCCTTTTTCTGTAGCCATTTTTTCTCATGCCAAAGGAGAGATTCATCTATGCGGGAAACCTACTATACGGTAGGCAAGATCGTTAATACGCACGGTCTCCGGGGCGAGCTCAAAATATGGCCGACGACGGATTTTCCGAAGGAGCGATTCAAGCGGGGCAGTGAGCTCTTGATCATACATGAGGAAAAGGGCATCAGCCTGCCTGTTACGGTGGAATCGGCGAAGGAACACAAGAATACCTATCTGGTCAAGTTCAAGGAGTTCTCCGACATCAATGAAGTGGAGACATTCAAGGGCGGGCTGCTGAAGGTCAGCTCGGAGCGCCGGGTGAAGCTGGAAGACGGTGAATTCTACTATCATGAGATCATCGGTTGCACCGTGTTCACCGAGGAGGGTGAGGAGCTGGGCGTCATCACCGAGATCCTGCGCCCGGGCGCCAACGATGTGTGGGTCGTGGAGCGGAAGCAAGGCAAGCCGGTGCTGATCCCGTATATCGACGATGTGGTGAAGCAGGTTGACGTCGAGGCGAAACGCGTCACGATTCATCTGATGGAAGGTTTGATCTAGGCATGCGCATCGATGTACTGACGCTGTTCCCGGAGATGTTCGAGGGGGTGCTCAGCTCCAGCATCATCGGCAAGGCCGTCGAGAAGGGTGCCGTGCAGATTCGCACCATCAACTTCCGAGCGTATGCGAACAACAAGCATGCCACTGTTGACGACTATCCGTACGGCGGCGGTGGCGGCATGGTGCTGAAGCCGGAGCCGATCTTCGCGGCGATCGAGGATCTGCTCGATCCGGCCGCCGAGACCAGGCCGCGCATCATCCTGATGTGCCCGCAAGGCGTGCCGTATACGCAGAAGATCGCGGAACAGCTCGCACAGGAGCAGCATCTCGTGTTCATCTGCGGCCATTACGAAGGCTATGACGAGCGCATCCGCGAGCACCTCGTCACCGATGAGCTGTCGATCGGCGATTATGTGCTCACCGGCGGCGAGCTGCCGGCGATGGTCGTGATCGACAGCGTCGTGCGACTCCTGCCGGGTGTGCTCGGCAATGAAACGTCGGCCGTGACCGATTCGTTCAGCACCGGCTTGCTCGAGCATCCGCACTACACCCGGCCTGCAGACTTCCGCGGCTGGAAGGTGCCGGATGTGCTGCTCTCCGGTCACCATGGCCAGATCGCGGAGTGGCGGCATCGCGAGTCCCTGCGGCGAACCTGGCTGAGAAGGCCGGATCTGCTCGAGGGAAGAGAGCTGAGCAAGCAGGAGCAGGCGTGGCTGGCGGAATGGATGGCCGAGCGGGACAGGGCTAAGCAGGACAAGGAAGGAACTGAACCGTCCGGCGACTGATCGGCGGTCCCGTGCTCTTCCGGTCCGTCGCTGCTGTTGCCGAACGGACAAGGAAGGCGTGGCCTGACCGGCGATTCCTCGCTCTCCCGGCGCGTTGCACCTGTTTCCGGACGGGACATGGCTGCGATGACGCGACCTGTGTAGTTCCGCGGCTGACCGAGGCGGGACAGGCTGCTCTCCGGCTCATCAAGGCCATGTGGCGGCGTGTCGGAACCGGAAGAGGATGCCATGATCTTTACGCTTATGTATTGTCTTTTGCCAGCTTGTATGGTATGATTATTAGCGTTGTTTACAGGTCGGGTGGTCCTCTGCTCAGGCGATGATTGGGTGATACGATCAACCCATAGCGGCATGAACACCTTTGTGGAAGGAGGGAGTCCCATGAATATTGTTCAGGAGATCACACGCGAACAATTGCGCCAAGACATTCCTGCATTTCGTCCGGGGGACACGCTGAAGGTATACGTGAAGGTTATCGAAGGTAACCGCGAGCGTATTCAGCTGTTCGAAGGCGTGGTGATCAAGCGTCGCGGCGGCGGCATCAGCGAAACGTTCACGGTTCGCAAGATTTCTTACGGGGTTGGCGTTGAACGTACTTTCCCGTTGCACTCGCCGAAGATTGACAAGATCGAAGTGGCTCGCCGAGGTAAAGTTCGCCGTGCGAAGCTTTACTACCTGCGTGATCTGCGCGGCAAAGCTGCCAGAATCCAGGAAATCCGATAATCATAAGAAGAAGCAGAGGCTTGTGCGCAAGCCTCTTTTTCTATATTAGGCCCATGCCGAGCTCTGACGGATTGCCGGTAGAGAGGTGGTAAGAGTGAACACGCGCTTGCGTCGCATGTATGAATGGGTTATGGCGATTGTGCTCGCCGTTATTTTCACGCAACTGTTGAATTGGTATGTGCTTGTTCCTACCCAGGTCAAAGGCTACTCGATGGAGCCGAACTTCAAGGATGGACAATATGTGATTGTTGACCGGTGGGCGTACTGGTTCTCAGAGCCGAAGCGCGGTGATGTGATCGTCTTCCGCGCTCCATCCGGCGATCTGTATATCAAGCGCGTCATCGCACTGCCCGGGGAATCAGTCAGAGTGGAAGGGGATCGGGTGTACATAAATGGCCGCGAGCTGAGGGAACATTACATCGAGAACGAGATCCAGAAGAACCAGGAAAGCGGCAGTTACAATACAAGGGACTTTGCAGGTACGGTTGTCCCTAAGAGGCATGTGTTCGTCATGGGAGACAATCGTTCGCGCAGCATGGACAGCCGCAGTCGATCAGTCGGCACGGTGCCTTATGAGCAAATCATCGGAAGGGCTGATATTACCGTGTGGCCAATCCAGGACTTTCATATCATCGGACACGGAGAAGTGGAGGTGCTGCCA
>CALGAO010000098.1 GCA_937957685.1 uncultured Paenibacillaceae bacterium | reverse complement strand
AAACACATCCCTTCGGTAACATTTCGTTGTGAGTGAACCGATCCCTCTTTAGTAACATTTTAACTGAGTGATTGCGCCAACTTGCTCATGCTCCAATCAACTTTTATAATAAGTATAATTGCAATTTTTCGGATTGACCATGTTTTGCACACCCTATCCCGAAGTGAAACGTCTAATGTGCCAAATGGAATGACGCTTCGAACATATCGACCTGCGCCATCTTCCGCCGGATCACCGGCGGACTTTCGTCATGCCGATCCGGGGATTGCTGCGCTTGACAGGATGACTCCTGAGCAGCGTAATTGGAAAGCATACTAATATCCGAAGCGAAGAACCCTCGAAAGGAAGATTCTCTTGACTGTCCGTACCAAGAAAATCCTGCTTAGTATCACCATCGTAATCGTACTGGGACTGTTCGTTTACGGGGGCTATTATGTATATTCCATCATCAAATTCAGCCAGAACATCAGCGACGGCGAATCCCCGCTCGACGAATACGAGCAGACGATCCGCGAGCAGAATCCGGAAGCCTACCAGCCGCAGGAGCCGCCGGCCTGGGAGGGCACCGAGCGGGTGAACATCCTGTTGCTCGGCGGCGATTCCCGCGGCATGACGAAGAACGATCCGCCGCGCTCGGATACGATCATGGTCGCCTCGATCGATCCGGGTACCAAACAGGCGTATCTGTTCTCCATCCTGCGCGACACCTATACAGACATCCCGGGACATTATGCCAACCGGATCAACGCCGCACTCGCCCTCGGCAGCTACAAGCTGGCCATGGAGACCGTCAGCAACCTGCTTGGCATTGATATTCAATATTATGTATTCGTTGACTTCGAGGGCTTCATCAAGCTGGTGGACGCGCTTGGCGGCATCGAATTTGAGGTTGAGAAAAACATGTACTACTACGACCCGACGGATCCGGAGTACAAGATCGACCTCAAGGCCGGTCTGCAGCTGCTCGACGGAGACAAGGCGCTGCAATATGTTCGCTTCCGCTATGACCGCATGGGTGACTACACCCGTACAGAACGTCAGCGCGCTCTCCTGTCGGCACTGGCCGACAAGCTGACGTCAACGACGTCGCTGCTCAATCTGCCCGGCACCCTGCGCAAGATCGAACCGTACATCTCGACGAACATTCCTGCGAACAAGATGATCTCGCTCGCTCGCCTCGCTTACGAGAGCATGAACAGGGAGCCGGTCACCGCGCAGCTGCCGCCGATGCATCTGTTGCGCGAGGAGACGATCAATCATATGGAAGTCATCACCGTCAACAAAAATGCGCTGCAGGAGTATGTCCAGGAATTGTTCAATACAGTGAACGAAACGTCGGATGCAACGAAGGAGAATACGGACAACGGCTCCACCGATGGCGGAGCGAGCGGTTCCGGCACAAGCGGCACCAACAACGTCGGGACAAGCGGCGCTGGCACGGGCAGAAGCGCGAGCAGCAGCGGCCAGCGAGGCTGAATTGCCGGTTCCACCTCAAGCAGTCCAACACCGGCGCCACTAACGCTGGCACGGGCAGAAGCGCGAGCGGCGGCAACCAACGAGACTGATTTGCCGGTTACACCTCAAGCAGTCCAACACCGGCCACTAACGATGGCACGGGCAGAAGCGCGAGCGGCGGCAACCAACGAGACTGAATTGCCGGTTACACCTCAAGCAGTCCAACACCGGCACCACTAACGCTGGCAACCAGAGAGGTTGGGGACGGCCGTACTGACCAGTGAGACTTACCGACTCGCCACCATCATTCATATCAGCAGCGGGCACGACTTCGCGTCATGCCCGTTTCTAATTGGCATCGCGTAACCCCATTAACGACACCTGTACTGGAGGAATACAGCCATGAACCGATCCAGATCCGAAGCTTTGCACCAGGAGGCGCTCCTGCATATCGTCGGCGGCGTCAACAGCCCTTCCCGCTCCTTCAAGGCGGTGGGAGGTGGTGCGCCGGTCTATATGAAACGCGGACAAGGCGCTTATTTCTGGGATGAGGACGGCAACCGTTATATCGACTATCTCGCCGCATACGGACCGATCATCCTCGGCCATGCCCATCCCCATGTGACAGCGGCGATCATCCGAGCTGCGGAGAACGGCACGCTGTTCGGCACGCCAACAGAGCTCGAGAACACCTTCGCGAAGATGCTGAAGGCGGCCATCCCGAGCCTGGACAAGGTGCGCTTCGTCAACTCCGGAACGGAAGCCGTCATGACCACGATCCGCGTCGCCCGCGCCTATACGGGCAGAACGAAGCTGATCAAGTTCGCCGGCTGCTATCACGGCCATTCCGACCTCGTGCTCGTGGCGGCGGGGTCCGGCCCTTCGACGCTCGGCATTCCGGACAGCGCCGGGATCCCGATGAGCATCGCGAACGAGGTGATCACCGTCCCCTACAATGACCTGCCGGCGCTTCTTGCCGCTCTCGAGCGCTGGGGCGACGAAGTTGCGGCGGTCATGGTCGAGCCGATCGTCGGCAACTTCGGCATGGTCATGCCGAAGCCGGGCTTCCTCGCCGGCATCTGCCGCGCCGCCCATGAAGCGGGAGCGCTCGTCATCTTCGACGAGGTGATCACCGCCTTCCGCTTCCACTATGGCGCAGCCCAGACCTACGCCGGCATGCCGGACGCCCATGCGGATATCGTGCCGGACCTGACGGCGATGGGCAAGATCATCGGCGGCGGCCTGCCGATCGGCGCATATGGCGGACGCGCCGACATCATGGAGCAGGTGGCGCCGCTTGGCCCGGCCTATCAGGCCGGCACGATGGCCGGCAATCCGGCCTCGATGTCGGCAGGCATCGCCTGCCTCGAGGCGCTGCGCGAGCCCGGCCTCTACGACGAGCTGGACCGCCGCGGGCGCATGCTGTCGCAGGGGCTGAAGGAAGCGGCTGATGCGAACGGCATCCCGCTTCAGGTGAACCGCATCTGCGGCGCGTTGTCGACCCATTTCTGCGATCATCCGGTCACCAATTATGCCGAGGCCCAGGATACGGACGGCGAGCTGTTCGCGCAGTTTTTCCGCCTGATGCTGGATCGCGGCATCAACCTGGCCCCTTCCAAGTACGAGGCCTGGTTCATCACGGCCGCACACACGGATGAGGATATCCAGGCCACGATCGACGCAGCGGCCGACGCCTTCCGCGTGATGCGCAAGTAGCGCGCTGAACCAGCAGACCGAAGGCCTGTAAGCAGACTTTTTCTGCTTACAGCCTGCTCCGATGCGATCCAGACGCCTGTAAGCAGACTTTTTCTGCTTA
>CALGAO010000097.1 GCA_937957685.1 uncultured Paenibacillaceae bacterium | reverse complement strand
ACGCGGTTCAAGACGTTCCTGAACCGGGCGCTCGGCCGCGTCGATCTGGCGATGAATTCGATGACGGCGGTGCCGCACGCCGTATCGCGCAGGCTGCTGGACCGGATCGGCTGCGCCGCACTCGCGGTGCCCCCGAAGGCGCAGGCGCTGGCCATCATGAGCGGCCTGAAGGTGACGGCGCCAGCATCCGTCAATGTGATCGCGCGCAATCGGCTGCGCCCGCACAATGTAGGCGAATTCAACGAGGTGGCGGAGCTGATCATCGGCGATCATCTGGAGGCGATCAGCCTGATCCTCCAGAGAACCGGACCGCGCGGCGCCTATCCCGACGCGGGCAGATGGCGGCACGTCGCGAGGGGGGAAGACGATGCTGACGAGCATCATTATTCCGTCGTATAACGGCGCGGAGTTGCTGCAGATGTGCCTGGAGGCGATCAGGCGGCATACCCCGGAACCGCATGAGATCATCGTCGTGGACGACGGCTCGCGCGACCACACGGTCAACCTGTGCGTCGAATATCGCTGCCGCTTCATCCGCTTCCCCCGGAACCGGGGCTTTCCGGTCGCCTGCAATGCAGGACTGAGGCTTGCGACCGGCAATCTGCTCCTGCTCTTGAACAATGACGTGATCGTCGCCGATCGATGGCTTGGCAACCTGCAG
Source organism: uncultured Paenibacillaceae bacterium (assembly GCA_937957685.1). Taxonomy (GTDB): domain Bacteria; phylum Bacillota; class Bacilli; order Paenibacillales; family DA-C8; genus Insulibacter. The sequence goes on along the minus strand of CALGAO010000097.1, from coordinate 16,728 downwards.
GCTTGCCTGCTCAGCGACCCGTCGATCGGCATCGTGGGACCGTGCACGAACTATGCCAGCGGCCAGCAGCGGGTGAAGGAGCTCCCCTATGAGACGCTGGACCAATACATGCGGATGAGCGATACCCTCAATCAACCGGACGCCTCACGCTGGCGTGAGGTAAGCAGGCTCATCGGATTCTGCATGCTGATGCGCCGCGATCTGCCGGGCAAGGTCGGACTGCTGGATGAGCGATACGCCCCCGGTCACTACGAGGACGATGACTACTGTCATCGCGTCCGGATGGCCGGGTACAAGCTGATGCTGGCGGGGGATACGTTCGTGCACCACATGGGGAGCGCCAGTTTCCGCAAGCAGCCTGCCAGGCAACTGAAGCGCATCCTGCAGCGGAATCGCAGGCTGTTCATCAGCAAGTGGGGTTACGATCCCCGGATGATGATACACGAGTGAGCGTGCTGGGATCGGACCCCGAGGGTCGCTCACCTGTGCCCGCCTGGGGTTGCCGGATGATCCGGGAGCGGAGAGCATGGCGTTTCCGGTTGTCCGGGCACGCACAGTTGCGCGAATGGATGAGGGAAGCCAGAGGGCACCGATACACGCATGCTTGGGACGAATCCATGTGAGAACGGAGGAGAGGCCTTGAAAGGGGTCATATTGGCTGGCGGTACCGGCTCGCGGTTATCGCCGCTTACGACATATATGAACAAGCATCTGCTGCCGGTCGGGCCGTATCCGATGATTCATTATGCCGTTGTGAAGCTGAATGAGGCCGGGATCAGGGAGATTCTCCTGATCATCAACGCGCGTTCGGCGCAGATGTACGCGGAATACCTGGGCAGCGGGGAGAAGTTCGGCGTCAGTCTGACCTATCGGATCCAGGAGCAGGCCGGAGGGATCGCGCATGCGGCGGCGCTGGCGGAACCGTATGTGGGCGGCAGCAAGTTCGCTCTTCTGCTGGGCGACAATCTGTTCGAGGACTCGATCGCGGAGGACGTCAGGCGGTTCGAGGCAGGCGACGAGCAGGCGCGGGTATTTCTGAAAGAAGTCGAGGACCCCCGTCCCTTTGGCGTGCCAAGGTTCGATGATGCGGGACGCATCCTGCGCATCGAGGAGAAGCCTGCCCGCCCGCCTTCTTCGTACTGTGTGACGGGACTGTATCTCTATGATGCCGGCGTATTTGACATCGTGCGCAGGATAGCGCCGTCGCGCCGCGGTGAGCTGGAGATCACGGATGTCAACAATGCATACGCCAGTCAAGGAAAGCTCACCTACACGGTGCTGTCCGGCTGGTGGATCGACGCAGGCACGCATGAATCGCTCCTGGAAGCGTCGCTGAAGATGACGGCCAGCGTGAAGGAGATGCCGTCGGCCAGAGGAGAGCAGCCATGAGAACGGGCATCCGTTCGGCCGCCCGGTTGGGGAGCAGGGACGGCTATGCCAGGGGATGGAGCGACGGATACCGGCTGGGCTCCTGTCAGTCGATCGCATCCCGCCTGCCGCTTCCCGAATTGCCGCGACGTGCGGTGAAGGTGATGTTCGTCCGCGAGGACTCGCCCGGGTATCACCTGATCGAGAGCGGCATCATGGCGGCGCTTGCCAGGTCGGCAAGGGAGCTGGTGACGGTGACGACGCGCGATCCGCTGGTTTCGATCGCAGCTGCCGAAAGGCCTGACCTGATGCTCGTGATGAATGGCATCTTCATCCTGAAGCCCGATGTATTGGAGCAGATTCGCGCGATGGGCGTCCGAACGGCGGCCTGGTTTGCCGATGATCCGTATTTTCCCCATCTGACCATTCCGCTTGTTCGTCATTTTGACCATGTGTTCACCCATGAAGCCGGCATCGTCGATTATTACCGCAGCCTGGGCGCCAACGCGCATTATCTGCCCTTCGCCGCTCCGCTGGCGCGCGCCTTCCCGCAGCGCCCCGAATTCGCCCGCTGGTCGGATGTCTGCTTCATCGGCACAGGCTATCCGAACCGCATCGCTTTCTTCGACAGGCTGGCTCCCTATCTGAAAACAAGGAAGATCTTCATCGCTGGCGCGCTGTGGAACCAGCTGCGATCCTATGCGGAGCTGAGGCATGCGATTCGCCTGGAGGGTGTGCAGGTGGATGAAGCGGTGAACTATTACAACGGTGCGAAGATCGTCATCAATCTTCATCGCCAGCCTGATCTGACGAGCATCCCGTCTGGGGTCAGCGCCATGTCCGTCAATCCGCGAACATTTGAGATCAATGCCTGCGCCACGTTGCAGCTCACGGATATCCGATCCGATCTGGCCTCCCTGTATGAACCGGGAAGCTCGATCGAGACTTACGCGACGCCGGAGGAATGCATCGAGAAGATCGACTATTATCTGCGGCATGAGGAAGATCGTCTGCGAGTGGCCCTGGGCGGTTATGAGGCTACGCGCCGCGCGCATGCTTACGAGCATCGGATCGCGGTGCTGCTGGAGACGGTGTTCGGGCCATGATGGGGCAGTTGATCCATGTGCCGAAGAAGGTGTTTGCAAATTGCTCATGGTGATCCATGATTGGGAGAAATGGGAGGACGGCAAATATGGTGAATCGGCTTGGAACCCGTAGGCTGGTCAGCCCAGGCGGGCGAAGCGCATCCGGGCGAAGGTTGCGAACAGGCAAGCGTATCCGCGCAAGGCGCCTGTCGCAAGCGAGGAGAGAAGGCTATCAATACGGCTGGGAGCAGGGGTACCGGCTCGGCAGATGCAGGGCGGTCGAGAACTCCGTCCGGGGGATCGCGCCTCCGGTTCATCCGTTCCGGGTGATGTACATCACTTCCGGCCTCGGTGTGCCTTACGCGCCGCTCGATCAGATCATCGCCGCCAATCTCGGTCAACAGGTCGCCGAACTGACGGTGGTGCGGCCGTATGACGACGTGCTCGCCGCAGCCAGACAGTTCCGACCGCAGGTCGCCATCGCGCTGGATGGCGTGCAGATGTTCTCGCCCGTGATGCTGGAGGGGCTGCGCAACATGGGCATCCGCACAGCGGTGTGGTTCGTGGACGATCCGTACTACACGGATTCGACGACGACGATGGCTTTTCATTACGATCATGTGTTCACCATCGAATTGAGCTGCTATCGGCTGTACCAGGATATGGGTCACAAGAGCGCCCATTATATGCCGCTTGGGGTTGAACCACAGATTTACCGGCCGATGCAGGTCCCCCCGAAATATCTGTCGGACATCTGCTTCATCGGCACCGCATTCTGGAACCGGGTTCATTTCTTCGATGCGGCCGAACCGATGCTGCGGGGGAAGAAGCTGCGCATCATCGGCCTGTGGTGGGATCGGATGAGGAACTACAGGCGGCTGAAGTCGGATATATGGCTCAACCAATGGCTGTCGCCGGAGGAGACGGCCAGGTACTACAACGGCGCGAGGATCGTCGTCAATCTGCATCGCGCGTCCGATGACATTACTTACAACCGCAACAGCACGGGGGTGCCGGCGTTGTCGCTCAACCCGCGAGCTTATGAGATCACGGCTTGCGGCGCCTTCCAGCTGTCGGACGTGCGCGAGGATATGCCGAGATTCCTGCAGCCTGGCAGTCAGATCGAGACGTTCTCCAGCGTGCAGGAGTTCGTGGACAAGGTCCATTATTACCTCGCCAACATCGAAGCGCGGCAGACGATCGCTGCAGCGGGATTGAAGCGGGTGCTGGAGGAGCATACGTTCCGCAGGCGGATCGCCGATATGCTGCGCATCATCTCGGAATCTTCGGGGGTTCGGCCGGCAAGTCAAGGGACACCGTCCTGACCGACGCCGCCGGTTGGCTGGTCGGCAGATTCCCCGACACAGGAAGGAGCGTGAGTTGGATGGCGGCCAGGACACCATTTCATGCCGCTTGCGATCGCTTCGTCCAGATGCTGGACGGGAGCCGCAAGCTATGCTCGCAGCTGACGGATGTCATGTCGGCCATCGCCTGGCAGGATTTCTCCAATGACTGGGCGCCGGATATGGCGGAACGGCTCTTCAAATTCAACAAGGCGCAGAAGAAATTCCAGCATGATTTCCGCGATTGGGCGAATTCGATCACCGAGGAGGACCTGAATCTGGTGCGCAGTCTGTTCGTTGGACCAGACGTGGCGAGTACCATACAGGGAGGTGAAGAACGTGAGAGCGGGCAGAAGGCGGGTATATCGCATATCAGGAGGCAGGCTTCGCAGAATCGTGCGGCTCGCAAGGGCAAGGCGGGCAGGAAGGGCTAGGGGGGGCGGCAGGAGAAGCCGAAGCTTGCGCAGCAGGAACCGCAGGCTCCTGTCGCTGGCCAGATATCGCCGCCGGAGAGGCGGATGGCCCCTGCGCCGCAACGGGGCGCTGAGAGCACGCCGCCGGCGGTCTGTGACCTCGGCATATCATCGGGCGTTTAACCGGGCTTATGACCGGGGGTTCGCTGCCGGATATGCGCTGGGTCTGCAGCGCGGGCTGTGAGAGGCATTGGCCGCGGACCGACGGTCCGCGGCCGAGCCGGGATGGCGCCGGGTCGGGCAGAGCCGGCATCTCAAGCCTCTGTCTGCGAGAATGGCCGATACGCATCCTTCACCTGCGAATCGGACAAGCCCATGCCGCTGCGCATCCCGTTCTTCACATCGTCAGGATCAGTCCGCACCCGACAAGGCCCGCCCCGAATCCGTACATCAGCACGCGGTCGCCGCTCCTTACGCGCCCGTCGCAGATGGCCGGCGCTAGGGCCAGGGGGATCGAAGCGGCGGAAGTATTGCCATACCATTCCACACTGGTCAGCGTCCGCTCCAGCGGAAGGCCGCTCCGCTCGCAGATCGCCTCGATCATCCGCATATTGGCGCTGTGCGGCACGAACCAGTCGATCTCCTCCGGCGCCATGCCTGCCTCCTGCAGCAGGTCGCGGATGCCGGAGGATACGGAGGTGACCGCCCAGCGGTACACTTCCCGTCCGTTCTGCACCGTATATCCGTTGCCCTGGAGAGGAGAGCCGTTCATCCGCTGTGACAGGCCGGTTCTGTATACGTGCTGTCCTCCGCTGCCGTCGGTGATGTATTGACAGGCCGAGATGAAAGGCTGCTCCGCTTCCCTGGCCTCGATCAGCGCAGCCCCTGCGCCATCGCCGAACAGGATGCATGTTGTGCGATCCGTATAGTCCACGCATTTGGACATCGTATCGGCACCGAAGACCAGCGCCTTGCGATGCGCTCCTGCCTCGATCAGGCGTCCCGCAAGGCTGAGCCCGTAGGTAAATCCCGCACATGCCGCATTCAGATCGAAGGCGGCTGCGCTTCCCTGTATGCCGAGCCGATGCTGCAGCTGGGCGGCCGTGCTGGGGAATCCGTAATCCGGCGTGTTCGTCGCGACGATGATCAGGTCAACGTCGCCGAGATCAGCCTCATATCGCTCGGTCAGGTTGCGCGCGGCGGATACGCACAGGTCGCTGGCAAACTCGTGTTCAGCGGCGATTCTTCTCTCCCTCATGCCGGTTCGCCGCACGATCCATTCGTCGCTTGTCTCCACCATTTGCTCCAGATGCGCGTTGCTCAGGATGCGTTCCGGGACATACGTGCCGATTGCGGTGATTCTGGCCGTTAACATCTGATCATTCACCTCTCCATGATATGTAACTAGATGTTAGTACCAGGTACTAAATCTGATTCCATTTATTACTTTACTCGATCTGGGGTGATCCGTCAACCGGATGGCGCAGGCGCCGGAAGTACAAGCTGGCGGATGTGCGCATCAAGGGTGTGTCGGCGCGCTTGAAGGCGTGTGAGAGCTGGAGATGCCTTGTCTTACGGACGGAGCAAAAGTTTTATCGGCATACGGATTTTTTTGTGGTATATATCGACTGAACCGGAATATGAATGATAGTAAACAATCATCCTGCGTATCCGGGATCAGGCTCCGAGCATGCAACAGCGAGAAGCGTAACGGGAATCTTGTCTCCGTCATGCAGGTGGACAGCCATGCGGACACTTGCAGATGATCATCAAATCATTTAAATGAAAGGGTTGAAAGAAATGGCGGATCTGGAACAAACAGTGGAATTGCTGGAGATGCAAGAAGAGCTCACGGCAAAGGAGGAGGAGAAGGAAGAAGCGTGGATCTTGATGGCAGATGATGAGGATGATGAGGAAGTGGACGACGAGGACGAAGACGACTCAGATGAAGACGTAGAAGACGATGGGGATGATGAAGAGGCAGACGAAGATGATGGCGACGAAGACGAGGACACGAGAGAAGCCGATGATGCCGGGGAAGAAGACGATGATGCGGACGATGACGATGATGATACGGACGATGATGATGACACGGACGATGATGATGACACGGACGATGATGATACGGACGACGAGGACGACGATGATGACGAGGACACGAGAGAAGCCGATGATGCTGATGAGGCAGACGAGGAAGATGAAGGCGAAGACGCGGATGATGACGATTCGGATGATCCTGACGGTGGCGACGAAGATGATGAAGATGAGGACGAGGATGACGGGGATTGAGGTGTGACGACGCAGGTCCTCGAGGGAAGCTGCCTGTCCGTTCTTGAAATGGATAAGGAGAAGGCTGTCCCGAAGGTCGGTTGAGGCTGGCCGAGGGATGGCCTTGTTTTATGTGAAGCGCGGTTGGGAGCCTGGCTCCTCACGGGATAACCTGCTACGCGAGATTCTTGAAATGTGATATGCTAGGGGGTGAATGATTACCTGGTTAGGAGGAGAATGCAATGTCTATCGAAGCTATACGCGGCTCTTTCCTCGGAGAGGATGCTGTGATCCTGCGATACGGGTCCTATGAAGCGGCGGTGATCCCTGCCATCGGTGCGAATCTCATCTCGCTTCGTGACCACGCCCATCAATACACGATCCTGAGAGAACCGCGTTCGATCGACGAACTGCGCGCTGCGCCAGGCGTGTACGGCATACCGGTGCTGTTCCCGCCGAACCGTTACGAGGACGGCCGCTTCCCATGGAACGGCAAGGTGTACGAGTTTCCGGTCAACGAAGCGGCGACGAACAATCATCTGCACGGCTTCCTGATGGACATCCCGTGGAACGTCGAAGGCTTTGGTTCGGATGAGCTGGAGAGCCGGGTTGTCCTTTCGGTGACGATCGATGAGCGCCATCCTGTTTATCGATATCTGCCGCATCGCTTCACGGTCCGGCTGCGTTACGCGCTCGACAGGGACGGTCTGCGTCAGCAGGTTTCCATACATAATGAAGGCACGGATGAGATGCCTTGTCTGCTGGCCTTCCATACGGCTATCAATGCGCCGTTCGCTCCCAACAGCAAGCCTTCCGACTATACGTTCCGGCTGACCATCGGCCAGCGCTGGGAGCTGAATGACCGCATGCTGCCGACCGGCAGATTCCAACCGCTCACGGCGGAGGAAGAGCAGATGAAGCAGGGAACGGCTTCGCCATACCATGCTGCGATGGACAATCATTATACAGCCGAGCCGCAGAACGGCCGCAACCGCATGGAGCTGTACGATGCCCGGGAGAATGTTACGCTGGTGTATGACGTGGGAACGGCGTTCAAGCAATGGATGATCTGGAACAATAACCGCAGCGAACAGTTCTTCTGTCCGGAACCGCAGATCAACCTTGTCAATGCGCCCAATGTCAATCTCCCCGCAGACGAGATCGGGCTGTTCGGATTGAAGCCGGGCGAGATCTTTGAGGAGACGAGTCGCATCTATCTCGTCCGCGGCAAGCTGTGATCATGGCTGCATGAAGCATGGGGGCTCGGGGCTGGTCCGCGCCGCTTGAGCTGCACACCTTGCTGCTCAGCCACGGCTTGCCGGGCTCCCCGTTGCGGATATGGCGCAGCTTGAGGCTGAGGATTTTCTCCGCCAGCACCAGCTGGTAGCGCGCCAACGCCTCCAGCTCGCGAGCCGATTGCTCGTTGCCCGTGCTGACGATGCTCCTGTCCCGCGCGGCAGCCACACTCTCGATGATGTTGGCCAGCGCCTGCTGGGAGCGGGCGATCGCTTCCAGGATCGAGAGCCTCAGTTCGTTTTCCCTGTGGAGCTGATTCATGGTTATGCTTCACCTTTACGTCTCAAGCCATTTCCCCAGAAGCCCGTCTGAGGATGAATCCCCGTCGCTGTCGCTGTGCAGCGCCATCTTCATATGTCTGGCAAGTCCCGTCTCCACCTTCGTGATCCCTTCGATCACTTCGACCATCCGCTCATGGATGCGGAGCGCATCCCTGAATTGCGCTTCATGCAGCGAGTACCCCGAAGAGTGAACCTGGGAGTGGGTCCACGCTCCGACCTTCGCCATGTCCCTGGCCTGCGCTTCCAGGATCACCGCCAGGTGATGCTGGATGTTCGCATTGGCTGCCAGGATTCGTGTGAAAGCTTGCCTGTTCGTCAATGCCCATGCCCCTCTCTGTCCGTTATTCTTCCTCCGTATCCCCGTGCAGCTGTTCCATAACCGGGTCAAGGGTGTCCGCGAGCGCTTCCTGCAGATCGCCGATGCTGTTCAGATAGGCGACGACACTGCCGGCCAGCGCGAGCGCGCTCTCCAGGACCGCTTCCTTGTTGCTGGCGATGCCGCGCTGCGGAAGTGTGCCGACCAGCTCCTGCGCCGTATGCATCGTGATATCCCTGGATGCATGAAGGATGGAGGCCAGCTCCTCATGGGCCCTCGCCACGTGCGTGAGCAGCTCGGTAATCAGCTTCTCCATATCCGTGATGCACCGCCCGTCATAAGATCTTACATAGCAACATATGACGGATCGCCCGGACTTGCGACAAAAAATACCTTGCTGCATCCGCATGAATCGGCATCTGCCAATGCAAGCTATGGTTATCAGATGCACGATTCGCTTGAACAGGAGGCAGCAACATGATCAAGTCAGGCAAATTGCTCGTTCTGCTGATGCTCTTCATGTCGCTTGCTGCTTGCGGCTGGCAGGCAGGTCCGGATGAAGACGACACGCCGCTTTCGGCTAATGACGGCAACTGGGAAAGGTATGGGGTCGATGATCCCCGCCTGCTCGACTGGACGGACATGCATAACAACACGCGCCTGGAGGTGTCCGACTCGCTTGGCAGCGCCGTCGAGCAATTGTCAGGAGTGGCGGAAGCGGTCGTGATCAGGACAGATATGAACGCCTATGTGGGCGTAAGGACGGTGGGCGCCACCGGTATGCGAAACGGCGAACTGACGGACGCCTTTCGGGCTCGCATCATCCTGGCGGTGAAGACGGCCAATTCCAAGGTGATGAACGTCTATGCGTCAGGTCGACCGGAGGTGTTCGATGCGCTCAGCCTGTACGCTTCCAAACTGGAGAAAGGCGCTTCGGAACGCAGCCTCGTCCGCTCCTTCAACGCGAACATGAAGCAGTATTTCCCTTACAGCATGCTCGGACAGTGATCTCGCCCATTTTAACCCGATGACCGCACCACTTGTGTGTACCCTTCATACTATATTTCTGACTGTATCCCTAAACCTTGTAACATAAAAAGCCCGGGCAAGGAGGGGTGACAATAATTGAAGGGTAACGACCACAAGAACAAAATCTTGACGAACCGCGAGCGCGAAGTGTTTGAATTACTGGTGCAGGACAAGACGACCAAAGATATCGCCGAGCAATTGTTCATCAGCGAGAAGACCGTGCGCAACCACATCTCCAATGTCATGCAGAAGTTGAATGTCAAAGGTCGTTCACAAGCGGTTGTCGAATTGATTCGGCTCGGGGAGCTCAGCATTTGACCGTTTTCGTGACGATCTCGTATCTTAAAGGACCTTCTTTTCGTCCTTGCTTTCAGGCAAGTCGGAAAGAAGGTTATTAATTTTCGAGGGAAGTGTCAGGCAGGTGCGTTCATCCTGACTGCCTGATAGGTTGGGGAACACGGGCTATCGGCTCGTTGCGCCAGGATGTGGCGGCGGTTACAATAGGAGCGTGCCGATGCGAAGGGATCGGGCCTGAGCTTGCATCGCCCGCATGGCAAGTTGGGATCGAAGGAGAGTGACATCATTGGCCGCTTACAATCAATACGAACACGGGATCATCCGCATCAAGGTGCCTGTGCCATTTCCGTTGCAGTGGGTCAATGCGTATGTGCTGCAGGATGAAGCGGGTTATGTGGTTGTGGACCCGGGCCTGAATACCGAAGAGGCCAAGGAGCTGTGGCTGCAAGTGCTCAAGGAGCTGAACATCGAGCCAGGGATGATCCGAAGGGTGATTCTGACGCATCATCATCCGGATCATTATGGACTGGCCGGTTGGATGCAGGAGCTGACCAATGGCCAGGTCTTCCTCTCATCCGCAGGGCACGCGTTGGCCGGGCGCCTGTGGGGCGAGGGAGAGACGCTGAGCGACGAGCTGTGCGCCTTGTTCGCCGCGCACGGGTTGCCGCGGGACAAGCAGCTGCTGATGCACGAGCATATGAAGAGCTTCATCCCGCTTGTGTCGCCGCAACCGCGTGAGGTCAGGTACCTTGAGGCTGGCGACGAGTGGAGCGCGGGCGAACTCCGCTTCTGCACCATGTCCGTATCCGGCCATGCATACGGCCATCTCATCTTCCTGGATGAGCGGAACAAACTGATGCTGTGCGGCGATCACGTGCTGCCGAGGATCTCTCCGAATATCAGCTACCTGCCAGATGAGGATCCGGATCCGTTGCATTCCTTCCTGACCGGGCTGGACAAGCTGGCCGCCTGCGGTGCGCTGGATGCCGTCTATCCCGGGCATCGCGATCCGTTCCGCGACCTGGCGGGACGCGTGCAGGAGCTGAAGGCGCACCATGCGCGGCGCCTCGAGCAGATGGCGGGCCTCTTGCAGCAGCCGGCCACCGCCTATGAGGTGTGCCGGGCGATGTTCGGCGAGCGACTGTCGATCCATCAGCTGCGCTTCGCCATGTCGGAGACGATCGCGCATCTCAGGTATCTGGAGCGCAGGCAGTATATCCGGTTGGAGCAGCAAGGGGATACTTGCGTCTATGCCAGCCTTCGTCCGTTTCCGAGTGAGGGATAACCTCTGGCGCTCTGCCGTCTAGTAGCGGGAATGGGCGATGCGGCTGCTCGCCGCCGCCGCGATCGCGCCGACGATATCATCGAGGAAGGTGTGGATCTGCCCGTCGTCCTTGCTGTTCAGCCGTTTGAGGACGCCGGGCTTGATCTTGTCGATATAGCCAAAGTTCGTAAGGCCGATGCTGCCGTATACGTTGGTGATCGACAGGGACAAGATCTCGTCGCAGCCGTACAAGCCTTCGTCATGCTCGATGATCTCCTGGAGCGGGCTCATCAGCTTCCGCTCCTCCGCCAATACGTCGAGCTGGATGCCGGTGAGCAGCGCATTCTGCACCTCGCGCTTGGCCAGCACCCGCTCAACGCTCCGCACGCAGTCCTTCATATCCAGCCCCTCTATGTAATCCTTCTGCAGCAGCATCACAAGCTCTGCGATCTCCTCGATCGAGACGCCCCGATCCTTCAGCCAGCTGACCGCAGCCTTCTTCGTGAGGGCACTGTCCACACTTGACTTCATGATGATCCTCCCTTGCGTCGTGACTCCATCTGGTTTCATGTTCACCTGTTGCTGCCGTGCAGACGAGCAGACGATCGGATGAACGCTATCCGTCTGCCAGCACCGTTAGTATGAACAGCCGATCCTGAACGAATACCCCAAAAAAACTTGAGCCAAGCCGGTTATAAAACAAGCAGGGGCTCGTATACATAGTAGTACAACACTACTTGAGGAGGACAACACTTATGAGGAACAGAACGGTCAAGTTGATCTTGTCAGCGGCGCTCATCGCTCTGCTCCTGGCGGGCTGCTCACTCGGCGGCAAGAAAACCGATTCCACCAACATCGATCCGCCGCGGGATGGCAGCCAGACGGAGGAGGTGCTCAGCGAACATTGGGATATCGGGATGGACGACGATCTTCAGGAGCACGGGGAGTTCGCTCCGGTGACGCTTTACTTTAAGGACATGAGCGGCAACGTCGCTCCGGTGACGATGAGTATTCCGATGACGCCGGAGATCGCGCAGCGGGCACTGGAATATATGATTGACGGGAGCACCTCGAGCAAGGATCTGCCCGAAGGCTTCACTCCGCTGATCCCGGCGGGGACAACGGTGCTCGGCATGAACATCGTCGAGGATGAGAAGCTGGCGATCGTCGATTTCTCCCCGGAATTTGCACAATATGATGCCCGGGATGAAAGGAAGCTCGTCGAGGCGATCACCTGGATGCTGACCGGCTTCCCGACGATCGAGAAGGTGAAGCTGTGGGTGAACGGCGAGCCGCTGCATCAGATGCCGGTTAACGGCTTCCCGCTGCAAGAGCCGCTGACGCGCGCCATCGGCATCAATCTGGAGCGCATCGAGGGCGTCAATCTGGCCACCGCCGAGCCGATTACGCTGTACTTCAAGAGCGAATCACCGGACAACTTCGAGTATCTCGTGCCGGTAACCCGGATGATCAGCCGCACTTCCAACAAGGCGGAAGCCGTGCTCCAGGAGCTGATCACCGGACCGGAGAAGCAAGGGCTGTACGCGGTGCTGGCACCCGATGTGAAGGTGCTGGAGGTCACGGCTTCTGACGATCTGGTCACAGTGGACTTTAACGATTATGTGCTGGATCCTGAGTACCGCCTGCTCGAGGATGCGATGCAATCGATCATCCTGTCGCTGACCGAGAACCGGATCGCCGATCGCGTGCAGATCAAGGTCAACGGCAATGTCGAGGTGTTGAGCAGCGACTATCAGAGCCTGACGCAACCGGTGACGCGTCCGGAACATATCAACGTTTACCCCATATAACGCAAGATACGACCCGCTCACCCAGCAGACGCCTGCCTCTGCCCAAGGCAGGCGTCTTCGCGCATGCGGATGATTTTCTCGCCGCTCTCTGCTACAATTAAGAACGGTATACATCTCGATGTGGTATGCCGATCAGATAGCCTGGCATGTTTCGGGTTATTTTATATCGTATGAACGGGTATGTTCGATCGAAAGGAATACAGGCATCGATCTGTTTCTAAGGAGGATAACATTCATTGAGAAGCGACGGAAGACAATTCAACGAGCTGCGCAAGGTTCAGATTACGCCGCACTATAACAAGCATGCCGAGGGCTCGGTGCTGATCGAGTTTGGCGATACGAAGGTGATCTGCACCGCGACGGTGGACGAACGGGTGCCTCCGTTCATGAAGGGCGAGGGACGGGGCTGGGTAACGGCCGAATACGCCATGCTGCCTCGCGCGACCCAGGTGCGCAATCAACGGGAATCTGCCAAGGGCAAGCTGAGCGGGCGAACGATGGAGATCCAGCGGCTGATCGGCAGAGCGCTGCGCTCGGTCGTCAATCTGAACGCGCTGGGCGAGCGAACGATCACGCTCGACTGCGACGTGATCCAGGCCGATGGCGGCACGCGCACGACATCGATCACGGGAGCATTCATCGCGTTGGTCTATGCGGTCGATCGCATCGTCACCACACACAAGCTGCCGGTGTTTCCGATCGATGATTATCTGGCCTCTGTCAGTGTTGGCATCCTGGATGGACAGGCGCTGCTCGATCTGAATTACATGGAGGATTCCAACGTCAAGGTCGACATGAACGTCGTGATGACCGGCAAGGGCGAATTTGTGGAAGTGCAGGGAACCGGCGAGGAAGCTCCATTTTCCCGCTCAGAGATGGACGAGCTGCTTCGTCTGGCTGAAGCCGGCATCGGCGAACTGATCGTCAAGCAGAAAGAAATCCTCGGACCTCTGGGCGAGAGAATCGGAGAAGGCAGGGCGTGACCGACATGGGTGCATCATCAAGGAAGATCGTCATAGCCACGCGCAACGCCGGCAAGAAGAGGGAATTCGCGCAGATGCTTGAGCCGCTCGGCTACAGCGTGCAGAGCCTGGCAGACCATCCGGAGCTGCCGGATATCGGGGAGACGGGCTCCACGTTCATCGAAAACGCCGGCATCAAGGCACGCGCCGCGGCGGAGCGGCTGCGCGTCGCGGTGATCGCCGATGATTCCGGCCTGGCGGTGGAGCTGCTCGACGGCGCGCCCGGCGTGTATTCGGCGAGGTACGCGGGCGCCGGAGCGACGGATGGTGCGAACATCCGCAAGCTGCTCGACGAGCTTGAGGAGCGCGGCGCGCTGGATGCTCCGCTCGGCGAGGTGACGCTGGAGTCGGGCAGCACGGCGAAGCTGCTCAGCAAGGCGGCGTTCATCTGCGCGATCGTGTATTACGACCCGACGCGGACGGATGGAAGCGAAGCGATGATCGTCAGCGAAGGCCGGCTCGAGGGATATATCGTCGATCAACCTGCAGGCAGCGGCGGATTCGGATACGATCCGGTATTCTATGTGCCGCAGTACGGGCGGACGATGGCGGAGCTGAGCAGCGACGAGAAGAACGCCATCAGCCATCGCGGCCAGGCTCTGCGGCTGCTGCTGGAGGAGCTTCGCAGCCGCACGGGGTGAGCCGGCTCATGCCGCGATTCGTTTATCCTCGGATGAACGGGTCGCGGCTATTTGCTCTGGATGCGGTATTTGCGCAGCCAGTAATCGACCTGGCAGAGATACGCGAACAGCTGGGGCAGGTTCATGAGCTGCCCGAACCAGGGGATGTTGAACTGATCCTGTTCCGACGATGCCAGGGCGCGAAGTTTGTCTTGATTCACGTATGGCCTGAGCGGCGATGAGGGATCGTCCAGGATGTCGAGCAGCCATGTTCGAACGGCTTTCAGGTAGCTGGGATTGTGCGTCTTCGGATACGGACTCTTCTTGCGGTACAGCACATCGTCCGGCAGGATGCCCGTCAGGGCGCGGCGCAGGATGCCTTTCTCCCGTTCACCGGCGGTCTTGATGGACCAGGGGATGTTCCAGACATATTCGATCAGCCGGTGATCGCAGTAGGGCACGCGCACTTCCAGTCCCACGGCCATGCTCATCCGGTCCTTGCGGTCCAGCAGCGTCGGCATGAAGCGGGTGATGTTCAGGTATGACATCTCGCGCATCCTGCGCTTATGCGGGTCGGAACGTTCCTCCGGCAGGAAGGGCACTTCATCGAGCGCTTCCTGGTAACGTTCGGCGACGTATTGCTCCGGTTTGATCCAGTCGGCGAACTCCGGGTTCAGGATGTCGACCCGCGAACGAAGATGCAGCGACCAGGGGAAGGTGTTGGCATTCAGCGCATCCTCCCTGTGGAACCAGGGGTAGCCGCCAAACACCTCGTCGGCGGCTTCGCCGGAGAGGGCGACGGTCGCCCGCTTCTTGATCTCGCGGCAGAACAGGTAGAGAGAGCCGTCGATATCCGCCATGCCGGGGGTGTCCCGCGCATCGACCGCCGCCTTGAGCGATTCGACCAGCTCCGGCGTGTCGAATTCGACCCCATCATGATCGGTGCCCAGCGTTTCCACCATCCGTTTGATCCACGGAGCATCCGGATTCGGAGTGAAGGCGGTCGCCTTGAAATGCTTGTCGTTATCCTTGTAGTCGACGGAGAACGTCTGGAGAGCGCCGAGATTCCGCTCCTGATAATGCCTGGCGGCAAGCGCCGTAAGCGCGCTGGAATCCAGGCCGCCGGAGAGCAGCGTGCACACGGGCACATCGGATACGAGCTGTCTCCTCACGGTATCGATGAGCAGCTCCCGGATGCGCTCGGCGGTCGCCTCCACATCGTCGGGATGCTCCCTCGCCTCGAGCTTCCAGTAAGGCTGGATGCTGAGCCCGTTCGGAGAGAAGCGCAGCATGTGGCCCGGCTTCAGCTCCTGCAGGTCTCTGAAGATGCCGTGTCCAGGCGTCCGCGCAGGGCCGACTGCGAAGATCTCCGCCAGGCCGTCAGGCCCAAGCACAGGCTGCACATAAGGGTGGATGAGCAGCGATTTGGGTTCCGAGCCGAAGAGCAGCGCTCCGTTCCGGTAACTGTAGAAGAGCGGTTTGACGCCCACCCGATCTCTCGCCATGAACAGCGTCTGCTCGCGGTCGTCCCAGACGGCAAAGGCGAAGATGCCGTTCAGCTTCTCCACGCATTGTTCCTTCCATTCGATGTAGGATACGAGCAATACCTCTGTATCGCAGTTCGTGCGGAACGAGTAGCCCCGCGTTTCCAGTTCTCTTCTCAGCTCCGGGGTGTTATACAATTCGCCATTATAGACGATGCAATACGTTGCATCGGATTCCGTCCGATACATCGGCTGCGCGCCATTCTCCGGGTCGATCACGCACAGCCTGCGATGGCCGAAGGCGCAATGCCTGGTCATCCACGTACCCGAGGCATCCGGTCCGCGCTCAGCCAGCGTCTCCGTCATGGCTTCCAGAATGGAAGGGAAATGCGTCAGATCCTTCTTCCACTCGACCCAACCGGTAATTCCACACATCGCGATTCATCCTTTCCCATCCGTTAGCAAATCATAAAATAACAGTATGAAGCAGCGGAAGGGATAATGTCTGTCCTCGCAAGAGTGGGCTTGGGCGAGGTGATTGATTTTTTTTCATGGGGAGGGGGTGACCGATTGATCGCATGGCGTCCGGTTACGTCCTGTCAGATGAAATGAAACATGGCCAGTTCGTTGTCGTTCTCCACATTTTTGTACTTCTCCTTCCCCTTTCCATATCTTCGAGAGATTATATATTCGGAAGATTCCGGAATAAAGTTAATCGATCACCATCTTCTGGAACATAAAGAGGCTGTCCGGTAAGTCAGATGAGACTGACCGATGGATGGCCTCTTTTTGTTGGTCTGGTGGTCAGCGCGGTGTCATGGCGGCATCGAC
>CALGAO010000096.1 GCA_937957685.1 uncultured Paenibacillaceae bacterium | reverse complement strand
TGTACTGTATGTTTAACCGGACGGTCTACGGCTACGAGATTCGCGCCATCGGCCTCAATGAGGACGCGGCTCGCACGGGCGGCATCTCCATCGGCAAGCGGGTGGTGCTCACGATGTTCCTCAGCGGCTTCATCGCCGCGCTGGCGGGAGCGGTTGAGGTGCTGGGCGTCCATAAGTATTTCGTTGCCGGATTCTCTCCGGGTTACGGGTATGACGGGATCGCCGTTGCGGTGCTGGCGGGCAACCATCCGCTCGGGGTCATCATCTCCGCCCTGCTGTTCGGCTCATTGCGCAGCGGCTCCATGAACCTCGACCGACAGACCGACGTTCCGACGGACGTTGTCGTGATGATCCAGGCCCTGGTCATCATCTTCGTGGCCATCCCATGGGTGATCAGGAAAGTCAAACTGATGAGAAAGCGGGGGGACAGCGTTGGATCTCAGTCTTGATATGATTGTATCGCTGCTCAGCAGCACGCTTCGCATCTCGATTCCCATCGCCTTCGCCGCCCTGGGCGCGATCTTCTGCGAACGGAGCGGCATCGTCAACATCGGCCTCGAAGGGATGATGCTCGTCGGCGCCTTCGGCGGCGTATGGGGATCGCATCTGACGGGCAGCGCCTTCCTCGGCCTGCTGTTCGCCATGCTGGCAGGCGGTCTGTTCGGCCTGATCCATGCGGTGCTGACGATCCAGTTCAAAACCGAACACATCATCAGCGGTCTGGGGATCAATCTGCTGGCGCTTGGCCTGACCACGGTGCTGATGGAGAACATATGGGGCAATCGCGGCCGCTCCGGCCTTGTCAATGGTCTCGGCACCATCAGGATCCCGGGTCTTGTCGATATTCCGGTGATCGGTCCGATCTTCGGGAATACGACGATTCTGTTGTACCTGCTCATCGTATGTCTGATCGTCGCCTGGATCGTGTTGTACAAGACGGTATTTGGTCTGCGGATCCGGGTCATCGGCGACAATCCGAAGGTGGCTGACTCGCTGGGCATCAACGTGTACATGATGCAATATATCGGCGTCATCCTCTGCGGCATGCTGGCCGGCATCGGCGGCGCGTACCTGTCGATCGGCGACATCAACATGTTCTCCCGGGATATGGTGGCGGGGCGCGGCTATATCGCGCTGGCCGCGCTGATCTTCGGCGGATGGAATCCGTTCGGCGTATTTGGCGCCAGCCTCCTGTTCGGCTTCGCCCAGGCGTTGCAGATCAGATTGCAGGTGTTCAATATCCCTGTTCAGTTCGTGGAGATGCTGCCGTATATCGTCACGATCCTGGTGCTCATCCTGTACCGCAACCGATCCAGAGGGCCGCTTGCTGTAGGCAAGCACTTCAGGCGCGGCGAGGCATAGATGCGTATCGGGGATGTCCCGATCCAAAAAATCCGTTCAGAGATCACCCTCTCATGAACGGATTTTTCGTATATACTATACCATATTATGCGGTGAGCTTCGACTTTATGCCTGATCGCAGCGACAAGGCGGATGTGGCGACAAGCTAGAGATGAGCGGTATTGCGCAAGAAAGAGGTGATTCGATGAAGAGCATCCGCAAGATGAGGTTGTTCGATATAGAGAATACGCTGTCGAGCGAGGATCGGGACGAATACGAGAAGGATTATGCCCGGCTGATCCAGTCGCCGGCCTTCCGCAGGCTCCAGGGCAAGGCGCAGGTCTTCGGGGCCGGCTCCGGGGACTATTATCGCACGCGGCTGACCCATTCTCTTGAAGTCTCGCAGATCGCCCGGGAGGTTGCCCGACGTCTCGGCAAACAGTATCGGTTCCTGGCCAGCAAGGAGCATCCCGGACTGGTCATCGAGCCTGAAGTCGTGGAATGCGCCGCCCTCGCCCATGACCTGGGCCATCCGCCCTTTGGCCACAAGGGCGAGGAGGTGTTGAACCGCCTGCTGATGCGGGATCACGGGATGCGTTACGAAGGCAATGCGCAGAATTACCGCATCCTCATGTTCCTGGAGAAGAGGGCGGGCAGTGAGCGAGGCCTTGATCTCACGGCAGCGGTGCTGCTCGCGATCAACAAATACCCGTTCTGCCTCGAGGAGCCAGGGCGGGACAAGGGCGTCTACTCGATGGAATGGGAGCACATCCGCTATCTGCGCGACCGTTGGGGCATGCCTGAAGGGGCGGCCACGCTGGAGGCCCAGCTGATGGACCTGTGCGACGATATCGCCTATTCCACGCATGATATCGAGGACGGCATTCGCGCCGGCAAGATCCAGATGAACCGGTCCTTCTTCGAGGATGACAGACTGGTGTACAACATCCGGCAGGAGATCGTGAGCGATACCGGCAACGCCAATGTCCGCTGGGATACGATCGATGTGGAGGCGATGATCCGGCGCGTGCTCGATCAATACCTGACGCAGTGGGAAGCGATCTACGAGCAGTACGGCAGGGACACGTCGCGCTCGCGCCGCGAGATGAAGGCGCGTTGGGTGAGCCGGTTCGCCGGAGAGGTCGGCATCATCGACGATCCGCGGAACGGCTGGAAGCGCGTCACCTTCGTCCGCGACGGGCAGCAGGATCTGGACCTGCTCCGCACGATGGAGATCCTGAAGAAGCTCGCCTGGGTGACGATGATCAAGGATTTCCGCGTGCAGCGCCTGCAGAAGCGCAGCGAGATCATCGTGGAGAGGCTGTGGCAGAGCTTCCGCGAATACGAATCCGGCAGCCTGATCCTGCCGCCGGACTGGATCGAAAGCTACCGGCAGCATCAGGCCGTATGGCCATGGGAGCGGCTGGTCGCGGATTACATCGCGGGCATGACGGACTCTTACGCGGAGAAGGTATACGCCGAGCTGTTCGCCAGCCGTTCCGGCTCGATCTACGAACGGGATTGAACACGAACTTGCCGCCAGGCAGCAAAATCAATGATCAGACTCTTGAAGGATAGCGGGCCATGTGTCACAATGATCTTATAGGAGTGGCGGGGCTATCAGTCAAGTTCGTTAAAGGAGGAAGGTCGGCATGCTTACCACGAGGCAGAAACAGTTGATCCTGGCCATACTGCAGAAGGAGAACAAGCGACTGTTTTCCAGATACAAGGGGAAACTGTTGGAACAGACGATCTCTGACCTTGGCCAGATGCTCCGCAATGAGAGACTCAACAGCGACAACAGGGGCTTCGCCAACAATGTCATCCATCTGATGGATCGCAAGAAGCAGTAATATTCCCGATATGCACGAGCAGGCAGATGCCTGCTTTTTTGCATTTTCAGACGTTTCAGACGGTTATTGCTTATGAGAGGAGGTCGGTGCAGCGGTTAGAGCGGTTCATGATCTGCACGGAATATCGCCGGGAACTGGGATGGGAGCGTTTCCTCTCTCGTTTGCCGTTTGTACTTATGATATGATTAAGGGATAAGCATTGTGGAAAGTTAAGTATGACGGTTCTGGCGCGAGGCCATAAGTTCGGAGGTTGTGAGGAACGTTGTCCATCAGTAAGAGTGAAATCGTCGATCTGCAGATGGAGATGATCAGGCGATTCGGCGAGAAGACGATGCAGCGCGGGTGGCTGGCCTATCAGAAAGGTTGCGTGCTGGACGTACAGGTGCAGCCAGGGAAGGTGCGCGCGGAGGTGCGGGTCAAGCAGGAGACATACCGCGTACATATGGATCTGCAGCAGTTTGACAACAGCCGCTGCAGCTGTTCGACGAAGCGCTACTGCTATCACATGGCGGCGGTATTTTTCAGCCTGTACGGACAGTTCGAGAAGCGGACGGAGCTGTTCCTGATGCAGCATCAACAGATGCGGTTGCGCAAGAGCAAGGAGAAGTCGGACAAGCAGAAGCGCGCGGTCAGGACCGCGGCGGAACCTGCAGAGGCAACGGTCCGGGAGTCTCATGCGGTGCAGGAGACGGATGCCCTCCATGCGTGGCAGCTCGACCTGAACAAGAAGTTCGCCGGATATTTCACATCGCCCTCCCATCACGTGGAAGCCTTTCATGTGGAGGCGGAGAAATACGTGCTTCGCATATCCGAGGTTTGGCGGCCTGTGATGCGCATGCTGTATCGCGCGGCGGCCGAGCTGTTCCTGCTCGTGATCGCCGAGAACCGTTACTCCGATATATCCAACGGCTACAAGCCCCAGCAGCTGGAGGAGAGCTTCCGGCGACTGTTCGAGCTGTGCGCATCCGGCTTCCGCCAGCGGATCGCCCAGCTTGCCCCGCATGCCGAAGGCGGCCTGATCCGCCGCAGACTGATGGAGCTGATTGATTTCATTCACAAGCATGCCTTCCGATCCGGCGATGCCGCGATCCGATGGCTCCATATCTACCGGCATCTGCTCTGGCAGCTGGCGGATCAACCCGAGCTGCTGAAGCTGGAAGCGGATTGGCTGGATGCGGAAGAAGGACAGGCCACTCCCGATTCGGACAAGCACAAGCGCCTGAGGCTGGCCAGGCTGCATCTGGAGATGCTCCATGATCATGGGAAGGCCTTCCCGAAACTGCTGGAGCTGGCGCAGGAGATCGGGGAGATCGATCATTGCTTCGCCTATGTGGAGGCGAGCATCAAGGCCCGCGATTGGCTCACGGTGCAGGATCAGCTGAGCAGCATGATGGAAGCCGTTCGCGCCAGCGGTTCGAAACAGGCCATGTCCCGCTATCTCAACTGTTGGCTGAAGCTCATGCCTCATCTGGGCAACAGCGTCGAGCGGGTGGAAGCGCTGAAGGCGCTCCTGCCTCACAGCTTCGAACTGTATGCCGGCAGCCTGGAGCAGATGGGGGATTATCGCGCCTGGATCGATCTGCAGATAGCGGCGGATCGGCCGTTGCAGGATATGAGCGGCGCGCTGCTGCAGAGGATCGAGCAGCAGGATCCGCAGGCGCTCCTGCCGCTCTATCATCAGCTGGTTGAGCGGAGCATCGCCGAGCGTCGAAGGGACGGCTACAAGCAGGCGGCGGAACTGCTGAGGAGGCTTCAGGCCTGTTATGAACGGCTGCAGCAATCCGATCGCTTCGAGGAATATTTAATGAGGTTAACTGATAAGTACAAGATGCTGAGAGCTTTCCATGAAGAACTGAGAAGGAGTCATCTGAATCCATGACAGCAATGCGGTCTATCCGGATATGCGCGCAATGGCTGGACAACGGCGGATGCTTGCTGTGGTCTGAGCCCTATATGAGACCGAGCCAGCTGCTTGGCAAGCTGTTCACGTACCATCAGCCTTCCTACTATGGCACGCTGATCCCGACCGAGCCGCTCTCCGTTCGCGAGGTGATCAAGCTGCCGGTGAGATGGGCGGTTGATTACTGGATCGATCTGCCGGTCAATCGCCACATCGCCTGGAGTTGGGACGACGAGGCGCTGCGCAGCATGCGGATCGCGCCGATCATCCGCAGATCGCTGCAGGCTGGCTGGATGATCCCGGATTATGACAGGTGGAGACGGGGCAACGCAGCTTTTCGCATCGACTGGGGGAGGCTGTTGGAGGAGCCAGCCGAAGGGAAGCAGGAACAGCTGCTGTCGCTTGAGGACCGGATGCTCGCTGACCGCTGGGCGAGTCAGCTGGTGCTGGCCTATCTGACCGACAGCGAGATTCCGGACGCTGAGCGTTCCTCGCAGCTGCCGGGCTACGAAAGGTATGTCAGCGCCTACAGGAGCATGCAGGCCATGGTCAGGGAGGCATGGTTGAGCGAGGAGGACTGGCTGCATGCGCTTGGCTATGAGCAGGAGCAGCTGCCGTTCCGGCTCATGCTTCGTTTGTCCGAACCGGATGCGGGCGGCAGATGGCATCTGTCCATCTTCGTCCAGGATCGCAAGGATCCGACGCTTGCATTGACCTGCGCCATGAGCGGGGACGTGCTGGAGGGGAACTGCCCGGACGAATGGCAACCGCTGCTTACGGAGCGCATCTATCGTGAGACGCGCAAGATCACCAGCCTCGTCAAGGAGCTCGCGGATGCCAACCATCCGAATCTGATGCTGGAGCACCTCGATGACGAAGGGGCCTGGCAGTTCCTGATGGAGTGGAGCTCGAAGCTGATCGCGCATGGCGTGTCCGTGCTCTTGCCCTCCTGGTGGGAGCAGATTCGTCGCACAAGGCCGCGGCTGCGCACCCGCATCCTGGGCAGCCCTGGTCCTGCAGGCGGGGGCATGTTGGGGCTGGAACAGCTGCTGGCGTTCGATTGGCGCGTATCCATCGGCGATCTGGAGCTGACGGAGGAAGAATACAGGCAGCTCATCGCGAGCGGCAGGCATCTCGTCTCCATCCGCGGCCGATGGATCGCAGTCGATCTGAACATGTTGCAGGACATCCAGAAAAGGCTGCGCCGATACCAGCGGGAAGGCGGGATCCCGCTGTACGAGGTTCTGGAATACGGCTTGCTCAGGGAAACCTCCAGGGTCCAGGAAGGAGAGACGGGGGAGGAAGAGGGGTTCGGCATCGAGATGGAATTCGCGGCGGAGTTCGAACGATATTTCGACCAGCTGCGCCGCATTCACAAGCCTCCGCTCATTCCGGTTCCCTCCGGGCTGAGGGGACAGCTGCGGCCCTATCAGCATGAGGGCGTATCATGGCTCGCCATGCTTCGCCGACTCGGCTTCGGCGGGTGTCTCGCGGACGATATGGGCCTCGGCAAGACGATCCAATGGATCGCCTATCTGCTGCACATCCTGGAGACGGAGCGTCCGAAGCGGCCATCGCTGCTCATCTGCCCGACTTCCGTGCTGGGCAACTGGCAGAAAGAATTTGAACGATTCGCACCGGAGCTGAGGATCCATCTGCACCACGGACCGATGCGTCTGAAGGGGGATGCGTTCATCGAAGCCGCCCTGGCGTCCGACGTGGTCCTGACCTCCTATGCGCTCGCTTCCCTGGACCGCGACCAGCTCAGGCTGATCCGGTGGGAGACGCTGTGTCTGGATGAGGCGCAGAACATCAAGAACGCCTATACGAAGCAGGCCCAGGCGATCCGTTACCTGCGGGCGGGCCATCGCGTCGCGCTGACCGGGACCCCTCTGGAGAATCGGCTCTCCGAGCTATGGTCGATCATGAATTTTGTGAATCCGGGCTATCTCGGCTCGCTTCGCTCCTTCGACCGGTTCGCGAGGCGAGCGGAGCGGCTGCAGGACGAAGAAGGCATCCGGAAAGTGCAGGCGATCGTCAGACCTTTCCTGCTTCGCCGGGAGAAGAACGATCCGACCATCTCCCTCAATCTGCCAAGCAAGCAGGAGATCAAATGTTACGTCACGCTGTCTCCCGAGCAGAGCGCGCTGTACGAGCAACAGCTGGATCTGCTGTTCCGCCGCATCGATTCGCTGCATGCGATGGAACGAAGGGGAACGGTGCTCGCCACGATCACGAAGCTGAAGCAGCTGTGCGATCATCCCGCCTTGCTGACCAGAGAGGTTGACAGGCCGACGGAAGAGCTGCTGGAGCAATCGCACAAGCTGATGCGACTGACGGAGATGGTGGAGGAGGTGCGGGAGGCGAAGGAGAGGTGCATCATCTTCACGCAGTATATCGAGATGGGCAGGCTCATGCAGAAGGTGCTCAGCGGACGTCTGAGGGAGAAGGTCATGTTCATGCATGGCGGCATCGGCAAGGCTGAACGCGATCAGATGATCGCCAGCTTCCAGGCGGAACGTCAGGATGAGCCGCGCGGGGTCTTCATCCTCTCCCTGAAGACAGGCGGCACCGGGCTGAATCTGACCAGTGCCAACCATGTGTTTCATTATGACCGATGGTGGAATCCGGCGGTGGAGAATCAGGCATCGGACCGGGTGTACCGGATCGGGCAACGTCGGTCCGTGTTCGTCCACAAATTCATCTCGATCGGCACGCTGGAGGAGAAGATCGACGAGATGCTGGAGCGCAAGCTGGGACTCAGCAACAGGATCGTGGGCAGCGGCGAACAGTGGATCGGGGAGCTGTCGAACGAGGAGCTGCGTGAGATTCTGGAGCTGAGAAGAGGGTAGGGAGCATAGGGTCCGGCGGAAGCGCGAGGCATCGGGCGGCGTATTCAGCCAGGGGAGTAATGCGACGATCTTCGATTCCCGGACCGATACCAGGAGTGGAACAGCACCAACAGCATAAGAATCTCCGCCAGGTCGCCGCCGTAGAACATTACCATGCTGCCCAGCGCCGCTTCCTCGGCATGCACGCCGCTCGGTGGTGCGGCGTACAACGACTTGGCGAGCACAGCATGGACGGCAGATGCTGCCATGAAGACGGTCATGCGGTATGGCAAACTTCTCTGATGCGGACTGGCTTCCAGCTGCAGGATCGTAGCGGTGAACAGATATCCGGCTGCGAACAGATGCACATGGACCAACCTGTACAGCCAGGGATGGGCATGCATCCAGGCGTACAGATCGGTAGCGTACAGCAGCCACAGTCCGCCGACGTGAAGCGCCGAAGCCGTTAGCGGACTGCTGATGAATGAGAACAGACGGCTGCGCAGGCAGCGGGACAACGCCCTGGCGGCTTGACGGTTGAGCGTCCTCAGCGTTAACGTCAGCGGCCTTGCCAGCGCGATCAACAGCGGGGACAACATGCCGAGCAGCAGGTGGACAACCATGTGGGCAGTGAATGAATGATGCCCATGGTTGTAGACTGAATCTGCCACTGACCAGGCGGCACAGCAGACCCCCAGCAACCAGCTCCCGGTTCGATAGAGCGGCCATCTTCCATACCTTCGGTTGCTCCTGACGACGGCCAGGATGTAAGCCACAACAAGCACCAGGGGTAACGTGAACTCCCGAAACTCCATCATGATCATCGCTTGCGTCACCATCCTGTCTGGACTCATCCAGGCTTCACAGATCCGGAGGAGTGGCGGATGAGGAAGAGCCCGGCGAAGATCATCAGCATCGCCGTCACATTCCATGCGATATCATAGGGAACGATGTCCACATCATAGCGAATCTGATGCAGGCGCATCACTTTATGCTGCACGATGCCATCATACAGCTGGAACAGTCCTGCGCCCAGACATACACCGCCCCACCATCGTCTCCAGCCCAGCCTTCCTCGTCGGCGACGATCCGCCAGCATGAACAGACCTCCCACGGTGGCAAACCAGCTGAACGCATGAAACAAGCCATAGGAGATCAGCCCGGCAGTCGTCGTTGACAGGTCATAGAAATGATGCCAGTGCAACAGTTGATGGAAGACCACCTCATCGATAAAGGCAACCATGCCGATGCCAGAAAGGAATCCTGACCACATGCACATATCACCTCACCTTGATTATTCCCGAATCTTCCCGTGAGAAACATGCAAGGAAATAAAAACGGCGCGAAGGATCAGAAGGTTGATCTTTCGCGCCGTTATGGATTGCGGCGGGAAATATGGAGCTGCGATTATTTCCCGGGCGAGCGCAAGGCTCGACGGATTGTTAGCCCATCTGACAGTTCACGGGGTGAAGGAGAGAGGAATCCCTTCGCAAGATGTCGCATGATGTCAGAATGGGAGTTCGTCAGATGACAAAGTCAGTAAATTTCTTTGCGAAATTTCTTATGACTCCCGGTCCGGCAACTGTTGCAGATAACTGTCGGACAGATGCAGCAACTGCAAGGCGCGGTTGAACTCATCCTCGGTGGTCTCAGGAGCGTCGTTCCCGTTGCCGGACAACGGATAATGCTGTCCGTCCTCGAATCCTGCTCCGGACAGGAACAGTTCCGCGCTGTTCACGAAGGAGCCAGATGGCAGGTAATAACGCTGCGGCAGCAGGTTAAACTCCGTATGGTTGAACAGGTCCTGACCGAAGTGCAGTTGTCCTTCGGTCGATACGCCAAGCAGGTTGGCCACGGTTGGCAGGATATCGACCTGTCCGCCCAGCTGATCGAACACAGCCGGATAGGTGATGCCTTCGCCGATGATGAGCAGCGGGATGTTGATCATGTCCGTGTACGT
The DNA here is from genome assembly GCA_937957685.1 of uncultured Paenibacillaceae bacterium. Taxonomy (GTDB): domain Bacteria; phylum Bacillota; class Bacilli; order Paenibacillales; family DA-C8; genus Insulibacter. The sequence goes on along the minus strand of CALGAO010000096.1, from coordinate 56,602 downwards.
ATAAGGGCGTCCGTATATTTCCTCCAGCAGCCGTTCGTCCTGCTCATCAAGGGAATAAAGCGGCAGTCCGAGATGATCGCCATACAGGACGATCAGGGAGTTCTCCCACAATCCGCTGCGCTTGAGTTCGTCGATGAAGATGCCAAGCGCGTAGTCCGAATAGTTCTGGGCGATGAGATAGTCGCCCACGAACGTGTCTTCATAGCGCTCCGGCAACTTGATGCGCCGCTTCTCTTCCGGCAGGATGAACGGATGGTGCGACGACATCGAGATGATATGCGCATAGAACGGCTTGCCTTCGCTCGCCAGCTGCTTCAGGGCTTCCACGGTCTTGGGATACAGGATCTCGTCGGAGGAGCCGAAGAACAGCACATCCTCGTCCCCGAAATAGCTTCTTTCGTAGATGTGATCGAAGCCTACAGCCGCATACAGGGCATCGCGGTTCCAGAAATCCACGTCGTTCGTATGGAACGTGGCAGAGGTGTACCCGGCGCCCTTCAGCAGCTTCGGCAGGCTCGGCAGTTCCTTGTCCGCGTAGACCTGGGTCGCTGCTCCGCGCGGCGGAATATAGAAGGACGTATTCACGACATATTCGGCGTCGGAGGTGTTGCCCTGGCCGACCTGCTGATAAAAATGCTTGAAATAGAAATGTTCGCGCACCAGCCTGTTCAGGTTCGGCATGATCTCCTTCCCGTCAATCTTCAGATTGACGAGGAAGTTCTGCATCGATTCCATCTGGAGAATGATCAGATTCTTGCCCTGCGCAGCTTGCCAGAATACCGGCGCGTCGGGTTCGGTGATGCCTTTGAGCTTGTTGATGAGCTGCTGGTTGATCTGGTCTGCCTTGACGAGCTTGGGCTCCGTCTCCGCGAAGATCGTGTACAGCTCATAATTGAGGATCCCCATCTGTTCCGCCTTGATGATCTCATTGAGGCTGTGGCGGTTCGGCACGATCAGGCTGATGCTGACGATCAGGCCGCAGGCGAACAGCGCGGCGAGCGCGTAACGATTCGGACGTGTCGAGGTGCGCTGCTTCCAGGCGCTTGCCAGTTTGCCGCTTCTCTTCAGGAGGATAACCGCCAGGACGATGATGTCGATGAAGATCAAGAGATAGACCGGATCGAGCAGGGTGAAGACGCTCGTTTTCACTCGACCAACCTGATTGACCTGGGCCAGTGCATGGTAGGTGACGATTACCCCGTAGTATTTGTAATACATGATCGCTGCAAAAAAGATGCATGTTAACACCAGATCCGCAAGCAAGTATATAAACAGTTTGGACCTGTTCGCGAACAGTTCGACCATAACGAGAATCATCAGGACAACGGATAATTCCTTGAATATCGTGAGCGGTGTCGGGCCGTTGTCAAAGATGAAGTACCATGCGATAACACTCTTGATCAGCAGGATGATAGAGAACATGACCAACGGTTGAGTGAACACATGCTGACATTTTGATCGAATCAATGCTTATCACCTTCCAATCATTAGTGCTTCGTCGACACGCAGATTTAAGAATACCATAGTTGAAGACGTAACGGTAATTCATTATGTTTCGATTTTCGATCAATTTCCAGAGATTTTCCTGCTTTTCATGACGTCGGGACCCTTTTCCTTATATTTTACCTAGGATGCTTCAAACTGGCGGTGAAGATGCTCACGGACGAAATTGAATAAATTCCGAACGTTTTCCGGGGGTGCTCCGGTTCAATATTCGGGTATTTTACGGTGAAATAAACAATTTATATGGGTATAATAAAAACTTTCTATCTAAATTTCCGTTGTAGATTCTTTACAAACAAGCATTGTTATAACATAATGTGACTCACATAAGAATCATTTATCGTTCTGATAAATTGGAAAACAGATCAAATTTGGAGTTGAGAATGAGATGGCACTGTTAACGCAAAAATCATCAAACCCTGCAGTCAACGATTATCTCAATGGCGTCATGGAAAAGCTGATCCAGCGTAACCCGGGGGAACATGAGTTCCATCAGGCAGTCAAGGAGTTCATGACGTCGATGATCCCTGTTCTGGAACGTGATCCAAAATATATGGAACACAATATCCTGGAAAGAATCGTTGAGCCTGAGCGCATGATCACATTCCGCGTTCCATGGGTCGACGATTCCGGCAAGGTCCGCATCAACCGCGGTTTCCGCGTGCAATTCAACAGCGCGATCGGACCATACAAGGGCGGGCTGCGATTCCATCCGTCCGTCAACGCCAGCATCATCAAGTTCCTCGGCTTCGAGCAGATCTTCAAGAACTCTCTCTCCGGACTGCCGATCGGCGGCGGCAAGGGCGGCAGCGACTTCGATCCGAAGGGCAAGTCGGAAGGCGAGATCATGCGCTTCACGCAGAGCTTCATGACCGAGCTGTACAAGTACATCGGTCCTGACGAAGACGTGCCTGCCGGCGACATCGGCGTGGGCGCTCGCGAGATTGGCTACATGTTCGGTCAGTACAAGCGCATCGTCGGCGGACATCAGGCCGGCGTGCTTACGGGCAAGGGCCTGACCTATGGCGGAAGCCTCGTGCGCACGGAAGCGACGGGCTACGGCTGCGTATACTTCGTGGAAGAGATGCTGAAGAGCAAGGGCCTGTCCTTCGAAGGCAGCACCGTCATCGTATCCGGTTCCGGCAACGTCTCGATCTATGCGATGGAGAAGGCGCAACAGCTCGGCGCCAAGGTGGTGGCGTGCAGCGATTCCAACGGCTATGTGTATGACCCGCAGGGCATCAATCTGGACACCGTCAAGCGCCTCAAGGAAGTGGAGCGCAGAAGGATCAGGGACTATGTGCTGGAGCATCCGCTTGCCGAGTACCATGAAGGGTTCGAAGGCATCTGGACGATCCCTTGCGACATCGCTCTGCCTTGCGCGACCCAGAACGAAATCTCCGAGGCATCGGCGAAGATCCTTGTGAAGAACGGCGTCAAGGCGGTTGGCGAAGGCGCGAACATGCCTTCCACGCTGGAGGCGATCGACGTCTTCCTCGACAGCGGAGTGCTGTTCGGCCCAGCCAAGGCGGCCAATGCCGGCGGCGTGTCCGTGTCCGCCCTGGAGATGTCGCAGAACAGCATGAGATATTCCTGGACGTTCGAGGAAGTCGATGCCAAGCTGCACCAGATCATGAAGAACATCTACAACAACAGCATGGCTGCCGCCGAAGAGTACGGACATCCGGGCAATCTCGTCGTTGGCGCGAACATTGCCGGCTTCCTCAAGGTGGCCAACGCCATGATCGCTCACGGTGTGGTATAATCAGGTATCATCATCGATCAAGGTCTTGTTTCTGCTGATAGAAGACAGGCTGTCTGATGAGCCTGCCAAGATATGTGGACGGAACCGCCAGGTTTCCGTCCATTTTGCTTTGGCGTCCCGATGCGGGCTCTGCCATGTCGCGAAGGGCATCCTGTTCATGATGCGGGCATGATCTCCAATAAAGATGAATCCGCCAGGCAAGATGGAACATGGCGGTCACCCTGTTGGCCTGGCGGATACATGTCGGCCATGCGGCCTCAGATCTGTAGATTCTCAGGCGGATTCCCGTCCGTGGACGGCCTTCGGGCATCCGCTATTCGATCAGCCTGAAATCTTCGAAGTGAAAGCCGGGCGCCACGATGCAGGTCACCAGAGCCGGCTCCTTGCCAAGCGGCCGTGCGGTCTGCCAGACGGATGCCGGTACCAGCACCTGCGGACGTTGTCCTTGTTCGATGTCCATCCCGAGGATGATCTCCTGCTCCGGTTCCGGCTTGTCGCCCTTGCCGCCCAGCGTAAGCGCCACCGGGCTTCCCGAATGCCACAGCCAGAGCTCGTCGGACAGCACGGTATGCCAGGCGGACACCTCGTCTTCATGCAGCAGGAAGTATACCGCCGTAGCAGCCGGTCTTGGACCGGAGTAGGCATCGCCCAGAACCTCCTGCGGGATCTGGAAGGCCGCCTTCCAGGTTTCCTTGTACCAGCCGCCTTCCGGATGCTGCTGCATGTCCAGGGCTCTCACCAATGGGGATAATGGCTTCGTCATCAGAGTCACACACCTTATCGCGAATTCTGTATGTATATCTTCTTATATAAGATACAGGATTCGATGAAGAATTACAAAAGCCGGCGCCCAAAAAGTACGCTGTGTTTCGATCGGTTATGGCCTGCGATACACAGCCAAAAAAGAAACCCGGCGATCGATCGCCAGGTCATGATGAGTATTGATTACAGAACGCGCCTTGCGCTTACGTACTTGTCAGCCCAGTAACCGGTGTTCAGGGAGTTGATGCTGAGGCCGTTTTTGGAAGGCGTGTTGTGAATGAAGTTGCCGTTCTCTATGTATATCCCGACGTGGTTGATCGAACTTCCCGAAGTGGCGAAGAAGACGAGGTCGCCTTTCTGCAGATTGCTCTTGCTGACGGCTTGTCCGGCGTTCTTCTGATAGCGGGTGCCCCAATCGAGCTTGATGCCGAATTGGGCGAATACATACTGGGTAAAGGAAGAGCAGTCGAAGATGAGCTTGCTGGTGTTCCTTACGCCGTATTCGTAAGTGACCTTGCCCATCAGGCTCTCGGCGAAACTGATGATCTGATCGGCTGTTGCGCTCGGACTGGCAGGCGGCTGAAGGACCGTGCCTCCGCCGCTTGAGCTTCCTCCGCCGCCGGATCCTCCGGAGCTCAGGCTGATGTAGCTGGAAGAGACATATCCGATCTTGCCGTTGTACCGGATCTTCACCCAATAGGCATTGGTGACCTCCAGCACCTCCACAACCGTTCCGCGGCTGATCGATCCGATCTTGTTGTCCGCCACCTTCGGCGAGGAACGGAAATTGACGCCGCTCGTTATGGTGCCGGTGCCGGCAGTTGATGGCGAGCTATGATAGTCGGTATACTTGCTGTCAGCCGATATGTATCCGACCTGACCGTCCTTCGTTTGAACCTGCAGCCAGTAGTCGTTCACCTGACTGATCACGTGTATGTTCTCACCCTTCGGAAGCATCCGATAGACCTGGCTGCTCGTGCTGGGCGACGAGCGCAGGTTGACGCCCCATTCGACCTCGGTCTCGTAATTGATCTGCGCTGCTGAGGCAACGGCAGGCACTGCGATGAAAAATGCGAGTGCGAGTGGTAAAGCTTTCTTCATCCTGATTCCTCCTCGTTTGGTGGGTCTGATAAAATTGTAACCATAACCAAATGGCGAGGTCATTAGTAGATGATTGCCAATTTCCTGTCAACATGCATAGAAGCTGCCATTTTTTATTGATGAATTTGACAACATTCCGTCCGAGTAGTATATATGTTGGTATTGAAAAAAGGATGGGATCGGAAATGGAAGAACATGGTCAACAAACAGCAAGGCTGGCGGATTCGGTCAAGGTCGAGGATATCCTTCATGCGAATCAGGTCCTGAAGGATGTCGTCATCCGGACGCCCCTGCTCAGGGACAACGCGCTGTCCGCCAGATATGAATGCAATGTATACCTGAAGAGGGAAGATCTGCAGATCGTCAGATCGTTCAAAATTCGCGGCGCCTATCACTTCATCCGCTCCTTGCCCGAGGAGAAGCTGAAACAGGGCGTGGTGTGCGCAAGCGCGGGCAACCATGCCCAAGGGGTGGCGTACACCTGCCAGGCACTGAACATCAAGGGACGGATCTATATGCCGGCGACCACGCCGCGGCAGAAGGTGTCGCAGGTCAAGTTCTTCGGCGGTTCCTGCGTCGAGATCGTGCTCGTCGGCGATACGTATGACGACGCCTATTCGGAAGCGGTCAGGGCCTGCGAAGAGTATGGCATGACCTTCGTTCATCCGTTCGATGATCCGAAGATCATCGCCGGCAATGGAACGATCGCGATGGAGATCCTGCATCAGATCGAAGGTCACCTGGATTATCTGTTCGCGGCTGTGGGCGGCGGAGGGCTGGCGGCTGGCATAGGCCGATACTTGAAGACGATCAGCCAGGATACGAGACTGATCGGAGTGGAGCCTGCCGGCGCTGCCTCGATGCGCCATTCCCTGGATCTGGGCAGGGTGGAGGCGCTCGCTTCCATCGACAAGTTCGTGGATGGAGCCGCGGTGAAACGGGTGGGCGAGCTGACTTATGCGATCTGCAAGGAAACGCTGGATGACGTGGTCCTCATCCCGGAAGGCAAGGTCTGCACGACGATCCTGGATCTGTACAACCAAAGCGCGATCATCGCCGAGCCGGCGGGAGCGTTGCCGGTGGCCGCACTGGATATGTATCGCGAGCAGATCAAGGACAAGAACGTCGTCTGCCTGATCAGCGGCGGCAACAATGATGTCGACCGGATGCAGGAGATCAAGGAGCGGTCTCTGATCTATGAGGGATTGAAGCACTACTTCACGGTCAATTTCCCGCAAAGGGCCGGCGCGTTAAGGGAGTTCCTCGATAATGTGCTCGGTCCGAACGATGATATCACCCGCTTCGAATACATCAAGAAGAACAACAAGGAGAACGGTCCGGCGCTTGTCGGTATCGAATTGAAGTCGCGTGAGGACTACGAGCCGCTCATCGCGCGCATGAAAGCGAGCAATTATACGTATATCGAGCTGAACAAGGATCCTCTGCTGTTTGATTTGTTGATCTGATGAGCAGTTTGCCGATTATTAATATCGTTAGATAATATGGATCATTATCACCCTTCCCGGGCCTCCACATATAGTGAATTGAGATGGGATAGCCTCAAACAGGATATTAGCTCAAGGATGGGGTGAAGCGATGGCAGTCGTTAAAGCGAGGGAACAGGACATCGATCTGCTTGCCAGATTGCTGCGTGCGGAGGCAGAGGGTGAGGGAGAGCAGGGGATGCTGATGGTGGGCAACGTCGGCATCAACCGGATCCGCGCCAACTGCTCCGACTTCAGGGGATTGCGCACGATTCCGCAGATGATCTATCAGCCGCATGCCTTTGAGGCGGTGCAATACAGTTATTTCTATCAGAAAGCGAGAGAGAGGGACAAACGTCTGGCGCGCAGAGCGGTTAACGGCGAACGGCTATGGCCGGCCAAGTACAGCCTGTGGTACTTCCGTCCGCCAGGCGATTGCCCGTCCGTGTGGTATGATCAACCGTTCGTCGGACGATACAAGTCGCATTGCTTCTATGAACCGACGGCGGAAGAATGCGAGAACATCTACAATATATACTGATGCGGGCAGGAAGCTGGAGTGTGGTGCAAGGGCGCACGCGGCGCTTCATGGCCGGTCAGTGCCAGCAGGAAAGGCGATGCGGGAGGTTGACTCCCGCATCGCCTTTCCTTTTTGGCATGGACTCAGAATGCCCAGGTGCCCTTGCGGAACACCGGCTCGCGGCTTCCGTCAGGCAGGATGCCGTCGATGTCCATCTCGGCGGAGCCGATCATGAAGTCCACATGCACGAGGCTGTCGTTCAGACCGGTGTTTGCCAGCTCTTCCTGACTCATCGTCTTGCCGCCTTCGATGCAGAAGGCGTAGCCCTTGCCGATCGCCAGATGGTTCGAGGCATTCTCGTCGAACAGGGTATTGTAGAAGATCAGGTTGGTCTGGGAGATCGGCGATTCATGCGGCACCAGCGCGACTTCGCCGAGCGAGCGCGAACCTTCGTCGGTCTCGATGATCCCCTTGAGCGTTTCATAGCCGCTGTCGGCGGAGAAGTCGACGATCCGTCCGTTCTCGAAGGTCAGCCGGATGTTCTCGATCAGCACGCCGCCATAGCTGAGCGGCTTGGTGCTCGTGACGGTCCCGTTGATGCCATCCTTCTTCGGCGCCGTGAACACTTCTTCCGTCGGGATATTGGCGATAAACACGGTGCCCTGTTCATTGTGGCTGTCGGCGCTGACCCATACGTGGCGTTCCGGCAGCTCGATCGTCAGATCCGTGCCCGTCGCCTTGAAGTGGAGGGCGCGGTACTTGCGTTCGTTCAGCCGATCGGCCTTGCTGTTCAGTGTGCGGGCATGCTCCTGCCACGCGGCCACAGGATCCTCGCGATCGACGCGCGTCGCCTGGAAGATCGCTTCCCACAATGCCGGAACCCGCTCCTCGGCCGGCTTGTCCGGGAACACCTTGTCCGCCCACACCTGGGACGGTACCGCGACGATCGACCAGCTGACCTTGTCAGACATCGTGTATCGCCTGAACGGCATCATCGCGGCGCCCAGCGCCTTGTTCGCCTGGTTGATGCGCTCCGGATCGATGCCCTTGAGCAAGTCCGGGTTGGCCGAGACGATGGAGAGGAATGCGGCGTTGCCCTCCGCCATCTCCTGCCAGCCTCTGGCGCGCCACGGAATCGGATATTCAGCGAAGGAATCCGCAGGAGCCAGCTCATAGCGCAGGCGGGTAACCTGATCATCCGTCCAGTCGACATGCACGTATCGGGCGCCGGCTTCGTACGCGCATTTGACGACCTTGCGCACATATTCGGTAGCGACCAGCGGAGCCGTGACGACCAGTAGTTGTCCGGGCTGCACATTGACGCCCACTTCTACTGCGAGCTTCGCATATTTCTCAAGTTTGTCTTCAAAAGTCACCATATTGTTCCTCCTTCATCAGTATAATCGCATTATAGCACAGTTAGCAGGCAAAGGCGTAATCGCCGGCCAGGCCCGTCGGACCTGTGCGTCGCTGCAGCCCGTTCTGGTTGACAATGATTAACAACGGTGATATATTCAACTCAACAGACATCTCGCATATTGGGTGCGGGATGTCTTATTGCTATTCAGCCAACTGCTGCAGGGCAGGACGATGTTTATTTTGAATGAAGGAGGCAAATGCATGAAGCAACTGACAAGAAATCGACAGACCAAAATCGGAGGGGATATCTACTATGAACCATAGTCATCTGCTTGGCACACGCAGGCACCTGACAAGCCAGCTCGTATTCTTCGATGAACAACTGCCATTATTTCTTGATACGTATTATCAGGAGTACAACAAGGAACGACAGCAGATCGACCGATTGATCCGCGACTATATGGGCAAGCTGGAGACGGTGCTCGCAGGTGATGACGAGGCGCTGGAGCGCTCACTTTCCAGCATCGCGCTGATGGGAAGCACGGTTACGGCACACTACACCGATGACGGGATGGAGGAGGAGTATACGATCGTCTATCCGACGGAGGCGGACGCTGACAAGGGGCGGGTCTCCTTTCTCTCGCCGATCGGAAGAAAGCTGTTGCTGAGATCAACCGGTGACGAGATCATCGTTGATGGCCCCACGGATCAATACCGGGTGCGCATCGATCGCATCAGGTTCGCGTATCTCGGCGGATTTGCGGATGTGTAAACGCTTTCTGTTACATTCACTTATGCTATCCGGCTGACTGATCATCCTGTCATGCAGCTCGCAAGAACGGAACCGGCCCCGGATCGTCGCATGCACGAGACCGGAAGGCCGGTTCTTTTCGTGGCGATGGATTGTCATGCGAACGTGTATTCTGATAGAATGATACGTAACGAACGCTAACTTGACCAACGCAAGGGAGGCTGCCTGATGAACCGGTTGACCGGCAAGATGTCCTCGATGGATGAGGTGATCCGCTACATACGGGAAACGCCTGAGATTGCCAGCAATATCACTCATTGGCATACGATACCCGCGAGAGAGGCGAGGTATGCGGACTTTCCGCCGCAGATGCACGCGAAGCTGCAGGATGCGCTGCGGGCCAAGGGAATCGATCGACTGTACAGCCATCAGGCCCTGACATTCGAGCACGCGATGCGGGGCCGCCATACGGTCACGGTCACGCCAACCGCATCCGGCAAGACGCTCTGTTACAACCTGCCGGTGCTGCAAGCCATCCTGGAGGATCCAGGCTCCCGCGCGTTGTACATGTTCCCGACGAAGGCGCTCTCCCAGGACCAGGTCATGGAACTGCAGGAGACGATCGATCGGATGGATGTTGATATCAAGACGCATACCTATGACGGAGATACGCCGCCCACCGTCAGGCAGGTGATCCGCAATGCCGGCCACATCGTCGTGACCAACCCGGATATGCTGCACTCGGCGATCCTGCCGCATCACACGAAGTGGGTGAAGCTGTTCGAGAATCTGAAATACGTCGTGATCGACGAGGTGCACGCGTATCGCGGCGTATTCGGCAGCCATGTGGCCAACGTCATCCGCAGGCTCAAGCGGATATGCCGGTTCTATGGCTCTCGGCCGCAATTTCTCCTGGCCTCGGCCACCATCGCCAATCCGAAGGAGCACGCCGAACGGCTGATCGGCGAAGAGATGGTGCTGATCGACCAGAACGGAGCTCCTTCGGGGGAGAAGCACATCATCTTCTACAACCCGCCCGTCGTCAACCAGCAGCTCGGCATCCGGCGCAGCAGCGTGCTGGAGACGCAGCGGCTGGCGGCATTGCTGCTCAATCAGGACATCCAGACGATCGTCTTCGCGCGCAGCCGGGTGAGGGTGGAGATCCTGCTCACCTATATCCGCCAGGCGGTCAAGCGGAGCATCGGCGAGGAGTCGATCCGCGGCTATCGGGGAGGCTATCTGCCGAAGCAGCGGCGGGAGATCGAGCGAGGACTGCGCAGCGGCGAGATCAAGGGCGTCGTCAGCACCAATGCGCTGGAGCTCGGCATCGACATCGGTCAGCTGCAGGCCTGCATCATCAACGGCTACCCGGGAACGATCGCCAGCACCTGGCAGCAGTCCGGGCGGGCCGGGCGCAGGCAGGACGTCTCCGTGACGATCATGGTCGCCAGCAGCAATCCGCTTGATCAATACGTCGTGCAGCATCCGGAGTATTTCTTCGGGAGCACGCCGGAGCAGGCGCTCATTCACCCGGACAATCTGATCATCCTGCTGGATCATGTGAAATGCGCAGCCTACGAGCTGCCGTTCGAGCGGGGCGAGAAGTTCGGAGAAGAGAGGCTGGAGGATCTGCTCGAATTCCTCGTGGAGGAGAGGGTGCTGCATCAGACGGGTGACCGCTGGTACTGGATGGCCCAGTCCTTCCCGGCCAACAATATCTCGCTGCGCTCGGCCGCCCAGGAGAACTTCGTCATCATCGACATGACGAATGGCCATCGCGTCATCGGCGAGGTGGACCGGTTCAGCGCGCCGACGCTGATCCACGAGGAAGCGATCTACATCCATGAGGGCACCCAATACCAGGTGGAGAAGCTGGACTACGACGAGAAGAAGGCCTACGTCCGCGAGGTAAATGTGGACTACTACACGGATGCCAATCTGGCCGTTGAGCTGAAGGTGCTGCACGAGGACCGCTCATCCGGCCGTGACGCGGTGACGAAGCATCTCGGCGAGGTGACGGTCAATGCGCGGCCGACGATCTTCAAGAAGATCAAGCTGCGCACGCATGAGAATATCGGCTCCGGACCGATCCATCTGCCGGAGGAGGAGCTGCATACGAGCAGCTACTGGATCTCCTTCGGCGATGAGGTGAGCGGGAAGTTCAGCGCCAATGACATGCAGTTCGCGCTGCTCGGCCTGTCCAACGTGCTCGTCCATCTCGCTCCGCTCTATCTGATGTGCGATCCGTTCGACATTCGCGTCGTGCCGCAGGTCAAATCGATACATACGCATCAGCCGACGATCTTCTTCTACGACCGTTACCCGGGCGGTATCGGGCTGAGCGAACGGCTCTATGAGCTGCACGACGAGCTCCTCACGCAGGCCGCCGCCCATATCTCATGCTGCAGTTGCCTGAGCGGCTGCCCGGCATGCGTCGGGCCGATCGAGGAGGTGGGCCTGACCGGCAAGGAGCTGGCGCTCAAGCTGGCCCATGAAGCTGTGGCCGCCGCTGCCGCCGCTCATGAAGAACAGGATGACAGATTGGCGCCAGGCCGATCGGGCAGCCGGCTGCCCACCTATGAATGGATGGACGGCGATGGAGAATGAACTCACTTCGCGACAGACTGCTCAGACTGACGAAGTCGAACGACGAACAGCGGCCAGATCGGAACGCGACGGCCAGCGATGCGGCTGAGACAGAGGCGGAGGGTGGCGAATGGCGGCAGCTCGAGGCGCGCATCTGCCGAACGGATGGCGGCGCGTTCGTCCTTCGCAGGAGACGATATTCGCTGGCAGGTCGACACGGCCGCTATTCGTTGGGCGAGCTGAACGCCATTAACAACAGGATGAACGCGCTCGCCAGCGCGTCGGACCGACCGATCCTGGGCCCGGAGCAGCTGCTGTTCTTCGACACCGAGACAACCGGGCTTGGGGTAGGCGCGGGCAATGTGCCGTTCATGATCGGTTGCGGATACCTGGATGGCCATGAGTTCGTGGTCGAGCAGCTGTTCATGCGCAATCCCGCTGAAGAATATCATGCGCTGCTCCATCTGGGCTCGTTGCTGAAGCGTTTCAGCCATGTTGTTACCTACAACGGCCGATCCTTTGACTGGCCCGTGCTGAAGAACCGCTTCGTCCTGCATCGGCTTGACGCCCCTGAAGAGCCGTCGCATCTCGATTTCCTCTATGCCGCGCGCAGCCTGTGGAGCAGACAGCTGGCCTCATGCAAGCTGTCAACGGTGGAACAGCAGAAGCTGGGCATCTTCCGCGGTCATGACCTGCCAGGATCGGAGGCGCCGGATAGGTACCGGCAATACCTCATCACCCGGCGGGCGCGCGATATGGAGGAGGTATTCCTTCACAATGAACGGGATATCGTCACCCTCGCCGTGCTTGCTGTGCATTTCCAGCATCTGCTCAGCGGCACGCTTCACAAGACCCCGGATATCGTGCCGGAGGACGAGGTGCGCGTCGCGGGCTGGCTGGACAAGCTGAATCTGCACAGTCTGGCGCAGGAAGTGCTCCATGCGGCGCTTCATCAAGCGGGCCAGCTGAAGAGGGAGCAGCTGCTGGAAGCGGCCGCCCTGTGCAAGAAGTGGCATGATTACGACCGGGCGGCCAGGTTATGGCGAGCGTATTGCCAACGGTCAGCCGGAACGCTGCACGCGCTTGAGCCGCTGATCGAGCTGGCCATGTACTACGAGCATCGGCGGCGGGATCCCGAAGCGGCTCTCCACTGGTCGCTGCAGGCGCGCAGGCTGCTCGAACGAAGGATGAGCCTGAGCCGCAGACAGGCCCAAGACCGCGCGCTGCTGCGCGAGATCGATCACCGGCTGGATCGGTTGCGCCGCAAGATCGACAAGCCCGCGCAGGAGATGATGCATTTTCACTGAATGTTCACAATTGCAAGAGAAGCCCGCCCTCCAGGGCGGGTTTTTGTTATTCTAATTTTCTTCATTGATTAGTTATAATTGATATGTTAGATTATATAAGGTAATTTAAAATAAAGCATATATGTTTACTATGGATTAAATCGTCATGGATATTTGTCGTGTGGATATTCAAGCGAGGTGGATTTGGTTGCAGCTCCAAGAAACAAACAGTCCATTTGGTAAAGACCAGGTCGAGCTACTGAACAGATTGCTCCCGACGCTGACTCCCGTTCAGCGAATCTGGCTGAGCGGTTATCTGAGTGCATCGGCTCATCTCGGATCCGGTGGGGAGGCAGCGCAGACCGGCGCATCCGCTGTTCAGGCTGTCGCTTCGGACGCGGCTCCGCCGGCTGTCTCCAGGGAAGTGACCATCCTGTTCGGCTCGCAGACCGGCAATTCCGAGAAGCTGGCCAAGCAACTGAAGGGCAGGCTGGAGCAACAGCAATTCCAGGTCGCGTTGGCGTCGATGCGCGATTTCAAGCCGAACGGTCTGAAGAAGGTCCAGAATCTCCTGATCATCGTCAGCACGCATGGCGAAGGCGAACCGCCGGACAACGCCAGGTCGTTCTACGAATTCCTGCACAGCAAACGGGCTCCGAGGCTGGAGGGAATGCGGTATGCCGTGCTTGCGCTGGGCGATACGTCCTACGAATACTTCTGCCAGACGGGCAAGGATTTCGACAAGCGCCTGGAGGAACTGGGCGCGACGCGGATCGTGCCGCGTGTGGACTGCGATCTGGACTTCGAGGAAGCGGCTGGCGAGTGGATCGCCCAGGTGGTCAGCAGCCTGAGCGAGCAGCTGAATGCGAACGTCGCGCCTGCTCCCGCTCAGGTCGCTGTGAACGTCACGAGCGAAGAACCGGCGCAGGCCGTCTATTCGCGCACGAACCCATTCCATGCCGAAGTGATCGAGAACATCAACCTGAACGGCCGCGGCTCCGATCTGGAGACCAGACACCTCGTGCTGTCGCTCGAAGGCTCGAACTTCCAGTATGAGCCCGGTGACTGCATCGGCATCTATCCGGAGAATGATCCGGAGCTCGTCGATGCCATCATCAGCCGCATGAACTGGAATCCGGAGGAGCCGGTTGTCGTGGGCAAGGACGGCTCGAAACAGCCGCTGCGTGAGGCGCTCCTGCGCTCCTTCGAGATCACCATCGTGTCCCGGAAGCTGTTCGAGAACCTGGCCAATTACACCAGCGATCCGCGTTACCATGCGCTGCTCGCCCAGGATCGCGCAGCTGAGCTGAAGGAATATCTCAAAGGCAGGGATCTGCTCGACCTCATCACCGAATTCTCGCCTTGGAACGCGCTTGCCCGGGAGTTTGTCTCGCAGCTCCGGAAGCTTCCGCCGCGCCTGTATTCGATCGCCAGCAGCTACAAGGCCAATCCGGATGAAGTGACGCTGGTGATTCGCGCGGTTCGCTACGAGGCGCATGGCCGCCTGCGCAAGGGCGTATGCTCGGTCTATTGCGCAGAGCGCCTGCAGCCGGGCGACCGGGTGCCGATCTATGTGCAGCAGAATTCGCACTTCAAGCTGCCGTCCAACCCGGATGCGCCGATCATCATGGTCGGTCCGGGAACCGGCGTCGCCCCGTTCCGCTCGTTCATCGAGGAGAGGGATGAGACGGGAGCGAAGGGCAAGTCCTGGCTGTTCTATGGCGATCGCCGCTTCCGCACGGACTTCCTCTATCAGACCGACTGGCAGCGCTGGCTGAAGAGCGGAGCGCTCACCCGCATGGATGTCGCCTTCTCGCGCGACACCGCGCAGAAGGTGTACGTCCAGCATCGCATGCTGGAACGGTCGCGTGAGCTCTACGAGTGGCTGGAGGAGGGCGCTTACTTCTACGTCTGCGGCGACAAGACGAATATGGCGAGGGACGTTCATGAGGCGTTGCTGCAGATCATCGAGAAAGAAGGAGGCAAGACCCGCCAGGAAGCGGAGGCCTATCTGGACAACATGAAGGCGGAAGGCCGTTATCAGCGCGACGTATATTGATCTCTCGACACGGATCAGGAAAGGAGTGCGGGATGAGATGACGCAGAATGAGTATATCAGGAAAATGCAAGAACTCGACGGGCCGCCCAGCGACGTCGAGGAAATCAAGCTGCGAAGCCGGTATCTGCGCGGCACGCTGGCCGAGACGCTGAAGGATCCGATCACCGGATCGATTCCGGAGGATGACAACCGGCTGATGAAGTTCCACGGCAGCTACCTGCAGGATGACCGCGATCTGCGCAACGAACGGGAGAAGCAGCGGCTGGAGCCCGCTTATCAGTTCATGGTGCGCGTGCGCGCTGCCGGGGGCGTGCTGACGCCGGAGCAGTGGCTGGTCATGGATCAGCTGGCGCACAAGTATGCGAACGGGACGATCCGCCTGACGACGCGCCAGGCGATCCAGTTCCACGGCATCCTGAAATGGAATCTGCAGCCGAGCATCAAGGAGATCAACGATGCGCTGCTGACGACGATCGCCGCCTGCGGCGACGTGAACCGGAACGTCATGTGCAACCCCAATCCCTATCTATCCGAGGTCCATGGGGAGGTGCTCGAATGGGCCCAGCGCATCAGCGATCACCTGACGCCGCGCACGAGGGCCTATCACGAGATCTTCCTGGACGGGGAGAAGATCTATGACAGCCGGGGCGAGGAAGCGGAGGAGGAGCCGATCTACGGCCCGGTCTATCTGCCGCGCAAGTTCAAGATCGGCATCGCCATTCCGCCCAGCAACGACGTGGATGTGTTCTCGCAGGACATCGGCCTGATCGCGATCGTCGAAGGCGGCAAGCTGCAAGGCTTCAACATCGCGGTGGGCGGCGGCATGGGCATGACCTACGGCGATACGCAGACATATCCGCAGCTCGCGCGGGTGATCGGCTTCTGCAAGCCCGAGCAGGTCGTGGATGCGGCCGAGAAGATCGTGACGATCCAGCGCGACTTCGGCAACCGCTCCGTGCGCAAGTACGCGAGATTTAAATACACGATCGACCGCCGCGGCGGCATCGAATGGTTCCTGGAGGAGCTGCACAGGCGCCTCGGCTGGAAGCTGGAGGAAGCGCGGCCGTTCAGGTTCGAGCACAGCGGCGATCGGTATGGCTGGATCAAGGGCTCAAACAACCGATGGCATCTGACGCTGTTCATCGAGAACGGGCGGATCAGGGACTGGGATGATTATCCGCTGATGACCGGCCTGAGGGAGATCGCCAGGATCCATACGGGGGATTTCCGGCTCAGCCCGAACCAGAACCTGATCATCGGCAATATCACGAGCCAGAAGAAAAAGAAGATCGAAGAGATCGTCGAGCGATACAAGCTGGCCACCGGCGAACGTCAATCGGCGCTGCGCCGCAGCGCGCTGGCCTGCGTGGCGCTGCCCACCTGCGGCCTGGCCATGGCGGAGGCGGAGCGATACATGCCGAGCCTGCTGACCAGGCTGGAAGCGATCATGGAAGAAGCAGGCCTGCGCGATGAGGAGATCGTGATCCGCATGACCGGCTGTCCGAACGGTTGCGCGCGTCCATATCTGGGCGAGATCGCCTTCACCGGCAAGGCGCCGGGACGATACAACCTGTATCTGGGCGCCAGCTTCACCGGCGACCGCCTGAATCAGATGTATCGCGAGAACATCACCGAGCAGGAAATACTCGATACGCTCAGGCCGATTATTCACCAATATGCGAAGGAACGGGAAGAGGGCGAGCACTTCGGAGATTTCGTGGTGCGCAAGGGCTATGTGAAGCCGGTGTATGACGGCCGCGACTTCCACGCGAGATAAGCCGGGAGGTCGGGAAGGAGACCGTGAAGGGTCCTTCCCGGCCTCTTTTTACATGTAACGGAGGCGCTGAACGACATTTTGACAAGCCGCCGGAAGTTTCCGTATGATGGAAACAGAAGATCATTCTGAATCTGGAGGGGATCATGTATGGACATTATCTACCACGGACATTCATGCGTTCAGATCAAGAGCGGCGACCACTCGCTGGTCATCGATCCGTTCCTGTCCGCCAATCCGCTCAGCGTCACGAAGCCGGAGGACGTCAAGGTGCAGTATATCCTGCTGACGCACGCCCACCAGGACCATATCCTCGACGCCGTGCCGATCGCCAGGGCCAATGGCGCGAAGATCGTGGCCACCTTCGAGCTGGCCAATCTGATGAGATGGAAAGGGGCCGAGACGATCGAGGTCAATCTGGGCGGTTCCGTCGATCTGGGCTTTGCCAGGGCGCAGCTCGTACAAGCCTTCCACAGCTCGGGGATCGTGATCGAGGAGGAGCAGCGCATCTACTATGCCGGCATGCCTGGCGGCTACATCATCCAGTGCGAGGGCAAGACGATCTATCACGCCGGAGATACGGCGCTGTTCGGCGATATGAAGCTGTTCGGCGAGCTGCACCAGATCGATCTCGCCTTCCTGCCGATCGGCGATACCTATACGATGGGACCTCGTGAAGCCGCGATCGCAGCCGAATGGGTGAAGGCCAAACATGTGGTGCCGATCCATTACAACACATTCCCTCCCATCAGGCAAGAGGCGGATGCCTTCATCGGCCTTCTCCAGGAGCGCGGGATCCAGGGAACGGGCATGAAGCCGGGTCAAAGCATCAGCCTGTAATCGCTATGGCCGAAGAGGGCAACAGATCGAGGCGTTGAGGGCTGCGGCAGATTGCAAGGCATGGGTCCGTCCATCGCTAACGGCCCGTTGCTTCGTTCAGACCATCCAATATCCGAATATCACTTTTCGAGAAAACACCATGCTGTCGACAGGCTGTCCGGATTTTCGGACGGCCTTTTTGCTTGTTCGCAAGCCTGCAGGCGGTTGGCACCTGTCAAATGGCGGAACTTGCGGTTCCTTGCATGTTTGTCCGAGGCGGGAGCGGTCACCCTTGAATAGCATATATCAGGCCGGACTTCTCCGACAGAGGATCGGAGCGGCCGACGCGCGGATCGTGATGAACAGGAAATGGACGGGCTTCAGATGATCGTCTCGGCGGTTCGATCCGGTCGGATCGCCGCCTCGCCATATGGACCTGTCAGCGCGTCGGTCCCCGAAGACGGAATCGTCTGGCCGAGGCTGCAACAAGGGAGGGGATAGGCAGTCATATGTCGCGAGAGGCGTTTATTGCGACGGTCGCGCCAGTGGCGGTCAAGGTGCGAGTGGACGGCGGCGTCCTGTTCCCATCCGTCTCGATCGCCCAGATGATCCTGGAGACAGGCGGGAAGATCAACAGCTGGTTTAATCTCGTCGGCTACAAGGTGGGCAGCGGCCGCACAACTCCCTACTGGCAGGGTCGAAGCGTATCCGCCACCACATGGGAGGTCGTGGATGGTACGAGGGTCGATCACATCGCCGCGAACTTTCGGGCTTACGACTCCATCGAGCATTGCCTCAAGGATCAGGCGCTGCTGTTCCTTCATAACCCGGGGAGATATCAGCGCGTGATCGATGCCAGGTCGCCGGATGAGCAAGCGAGGATGCTGCAGGAATGCGGCTATGCGACCGATCCGCAATATGCCTCCAAGCTCATGGCGATCAGCAAGTTGCACGAGCTGAAGACCTACGACGAGGAGGCGAACAACGCCATGGAACGAATCGCTGAGCTGGAACGAAAGCTCGAGGACATGGACAGGAGGATCACTGCTTACGAGCAGGCGATTGCCAGGTTGGCCATGGAGGCCAAGGAGCTCGCACAGCTCCACTCGGTCCCCATACCGGACTGGGCGAAGGAAGCGGTTAAGGCCGCTTCCAGCATCTACGGTATCGACGGGAAGAAGATCATCGACACACCGGATGGCGGAAGCCTGGACTTTTATCGTCTGGTGACGGTGATGTACAGGGCAGGTTTGTTCGGAGCTGATAAGTCATGATCAACTGGGAACAGGTTCTGGAGCCCATCATGAACGGTGCCGTAACCGTGCTCAGCATCCTCATCGCAGCAGCCGTCCTGTGGCTGCGCAGGAAAGTGGCAGCATGGCTCGAGATGAACTTGACCAAGGAACAGCAGGAGCTATTGCTCAAGCTGGGTGAGCAGGCATTTTCATTCGTAGAGGTGGTGTATCAGGAGATGAAAGGGCCAGAGAAGCTTGAGGAAGCCATCAGGTTCGTGGAGCGGCAGCTCAACAGCCGTGGCCTCCAGGCGGATCGCGACCAGATCCGCGCGGCGATTGAGCGGGCCGTTCTGGAGCATCAGAAGAAGGTCAAGAAACCGCAATAAGCGGGGGACCAGTTCCCAATCCGGGGCGGGCGGAAACGGCGTGTTCTGCCTGCCTTTTCTGTTTCATGCGGCAGTTTCGCGGCAATGTGTCGATGGCCAGATCAGTTGCGCGTTAATCGTTCCGGCTTCAACCAGGAAAGGCAGGAGATCTTCATGGTCACCTGCCTTTTTCTTGTTCGGCGGATCATAGGTATGGATTACAGTTGATCAAACTGTTATAACTGTATATAATGTATATATACAGTTATAACAATCGTCGCTCAAGGGGGGATGCAGCAAACATGCACCTCAAGATCTCCAATACATCCGATGTTCCGATTTATTTGCAATTATTTAATCAGATTAAAGATCAGATCATCAACGGCCAGCTGAAGGAGATGGAGCCATTGCCCTCGATTCGCAGCCTGGCGAAGGAACTGAACATCAGTGTCATTACCACGAAACGCGCATATGACGATCTCGAACGGGAGGGCTTCATCGTCACCGTGGCGGGCAAAGGGTCCTTCGTCGCCCCGATCAACAGGCAGATGGTGCGGGAGGAGAAGCTCAAGCTGATCGAAGAACGGCTAACCGAAGCGGTGGAGACGGCCAGGCTGATCGGACTCAGCCTGGAAGAGCTGCGGCAAATACTGAATCTTATCTATGAAGAAGGGTGATGGAGCATGAGCAGCATACTGGAACTGAAGGGAGTCACCAAGCGATACCAGGATTTCGCGCTGAAGTCGATCGATCTGACCCTGGAGCGCGGATATATCATGGGATTCATCGGACCGAACGGGGCCGGGAAGAGCACGACGATCAAGCTGATCATGAACCTGATCCGCAAGGACAGCGGCGAGATCCGCATCTTCGGCATGAATCACGAGCAGGATGAGATCGCGATCAAGCAGAGGATCGGGTTCGTCTACGATGAGAATCACTACTACGAGGAACTGACCGCACAGGAGATGAAGAACATCATTCGCCCATTCTACAAACGGTGGGATGATGCCCTGTTCAACAAATATGCCCGAGAGCTGGCGCTACCTTTGAACAAGCCGATCAAGCAGCTGTCCAAAGGAATGAAGATGAAGTTTGCCCTGATCGTGGCCCTGTCCCATCATGCCGAGCTGCTCATCCTGGATGAGCCGACTTCTGGCCTGGATCCGGTTATTCGCAGCGAGATGTTGGACATACTCAGAGATGTGATGCAGGATGAGGAGAAATCGATTTTCTTCTCCACGCATATCACATCCGACCTCGATAAGGTGGCGGATTATATCACCTTCCTACATCATGGACAGATCGTTTTCTCCCACGCCAAAGATGAGCTGCTCGAGCGCTATCGAATCGTGAAGGGAGACAAACTCGATCTGCTGAAGCATCGCTCGTTGTTTGTCAGCGTGAAAGAGCATGACTATGGGTATACGGCATTGACAGACAACGGTCCGGAGGTCAGACGGCGGCTTGGCGATTCGGTGATCATGGAGCGGCCAAGCATCGAGGACATCATGCTGTATACCATCAGAAAGGATGAGCATCGTGATGTACACATTAATTAAAAAAGATTTCCTCATCCAGAAACGCAACCTGTTCCTGTCCGCCTTCATCGCCGTGCTGTTCCTTGCCGCCTGGTCCAATGTCAGCCTGATGTTCAGCGTGATCATGGTCAGCTATATGCTTGTGTTCGGGGCCAGCGCCTATGAGGACAAGTACAACAGCGACAAGCTTCTGGCCAGCCTGCCCATCAGCAAGACGAAGATCGTCTTCGCGAAGTATCTGTCCGTGTATGTCTTTGCAGCCTATGCTTTGGTGCTGAATGGCCTGATCATCGCTGTTTTCGATGTTCTGAAGCTGCCGATCACGATCCCTCCCTTGACCTGGCAGGTGATCCTGGCCGCAGCGGGCATCCTTACCGTTTACACCTCCATCGCGTTGCCGATCATATTCAAATACGGCTATACCAGATCGCGGATGATCACGTTCATCCTGATCTTCGTCCTGATGTTCGGTTTCGGGAACGCGCAATTGGACACCCTGCTTCCGACCAGCGAGTCGAGCAGGCTGATCGTGCTGATCATCGGCGTTCTCCTGCTCCTCGCCGTTTCGGTCTGGATATCTCTTCATATCTACCGGAGAAGGGAATTCTAGAATGGGCACCGGCCTGCGCCTCTGCCTGAAACTTCTGACCCCGGGTTGCGTCCAAGGGGTAGGAAAGGAGTGATCACCATGAATGGCGCGATCTGGAGAGTGACCATACTGGCTATGGTTATGGCGCTGACCATGATGCTGGCAGCCTGTGAGTGGGGCCGCGGCACATCGGGATCAGACAGCCATGCAAACGAGGAAACAACCGATGCAAGCAACGGGGATGAGCAGACAGGCGAACTGAACGAGCCAGAGCTGGCGATTACACAGGGATACATCACGGACAAGGGAGACGCAACCTTGCTGGTCACCGCCTATATCGACAAGGGCGAGGACTCCTATGTGGATGCCTATTCGCTCCGCATAAGCGATCAGACGAAGATCACGACGGGGACGGCGCATGCCATATCCCTGGATGAACTGGACATTGGCATGTCCGTGGAGGTGTGGACAGTCGGACCGGTAGCGGAATCGTATCCGATGCAGGCGGCCGCTGCCCAGATCATCGTTCATCCGGTCGATACGGTCGCCCCGATGTCGAGACAAGAAGCGGTGAGGACCGCCATCGAGGCGCAGAACGAGGTGGCTGGACCGTGGGCAGTCAAGGACGCCAGGTGGAATGAAGAACACGAGTCCTGGGAGATCGTCCTTGTCCATCCCATGTACATGGATGAGCCGTTTGCCGTAAGGGTCGACGCGCGGAGCGGTGAGATCCGGCCGAACATCGTGCTGGAGAACGACGCATTCCGGGTCTATTACCCGCATCCGGAAACTCGGGTCGGGAAGACCTTCACCGTCGAGGGAGAAGCGCGCGTCTTCGAGGCTGCCTTCAGCTGGGTGCTGGAGGACGGGCACAGCGTGCTGGCCGAAGGCCATGAGATGGCAAGCGCTGGTGCGCCGGAGTGGGGGAGCTTCTCGTTCGAGGTCAGCTTCGACCACGCCTCGCAGCCGAATGTCATGCTGGTGCTCTTCGTCTACAGCCCAAGGGACGGATCGATGGAGAAGGAGCTTGTTATCCCGCTGACCGTAGAGGAGGATCTGATTCAATATTCGGCGGAAAGTTCGGGTTAAGGCGAGGATCGTCGCTTCGTTCGCTTCAGCGCATGCGGCTCCCGGGCATCAGGAGATGCCTGGGAGCTTTTTTATGCCGCTTCGACATGCTCGCACGCCTTGTCCGCTTCCAAACGTCATTCAACCATCCGGCCCGCGAATACGACGAATCGGTGTGAAAAACGGTGTTCCGTCAGCCTGCTGATCGCTCCAGCGATGCGATATGTCTCCATTTTCCGCCATAAGCAAGCAACGGATGTATGAATAGAAACCGTCCCGTGCATGATTTTCTTGCATCCGCACCAGGACACGGTTATGATAAGGTTGCACAAGATTGGCAATCGGGAATCACCCAACATCTGGTACAGAATGAGAGGCGTGAATGGTGGAAGGAATTCGTAACATCTTCTGTGTAGGCAGAAATTATGTCCTGCATGCCGCGGAGCTCGGCAATGAAGTTCCTGACAGCCCGATGATCTTCATGAAACCCACCCATGCGGTTGCGGAGATGAACGGTGGGAGGATCGGCTTGCCTGGACAGTATGGGGATATTCACTACGAGGCGGAGCTGGTGGTGCGCATCGGACGCCCCTATGCTCCCGGACTGGCAGCATCGAACCTGATCGACGGCTTCGCGCTCGGCCTGGATCTGACGATGCGTGAACTGCAAGGTGAGCTCAAGAAGAAGCAACATCCCTGGTTGAAGGCGAAGGGATTCCGCAACTCTGCATTGCTGACGGCATTCAGACCGTTGACCGATCCCCTGGCGGAACTGGAAGCGAGAGAGTTCGTCCTGCGGATCAACAGCGTGGAGAAGCAACGCGGGCATATTCGCGATATGATCTTCGATCTGCAGCAGCTGATCGATCATATCGGCAACCATTATGGACTGGATGCCGGCGATCTGATCTTCACCGGTACGCCTGCCGGTGTCGGCAGCGTGCAGGATGGCGACCATCTGGCATTGTACTGGGGAGAAGAGTGTTTGGGCGAATGCCGGATCAAGCTCGACTGACGACGAACATGATTCCTGCGCCAGAGTGTCGCAGGAATTTTTGTTGATGAGACATCAAGGGGGCAGATGCTGTATGGGCGGCGGGAAATCCGGCGCGAACGCAGCCTGTAAGCAGAAAATGTCTGCCTAGGGCGGATAACCCAGCGCTGACGGAGCCTTCCGGCGCGAGCGGAGTGAGGCAACTCAGCGCAAGCATCGAATGTAGCCAAACATGGGAGAGGATCGCGAGCATGCGTCAATTCTGGTTGGATATAGGTTGGCCGGTTGCTGCGTGGCTGGTTTTCTTGATCTATGCAGATGAAAGAGCGATGACGATCGGGCTGTTCAGTTGCGCCTTATTCTGGGCCTGCCACTTCTTGCACGATCTGTTCCGCGAGCGACAGTTAGCGGCATTTATCCTGCATGTGGGATCGCTTGCGGCAGTATATGCTCCGTTGTATGCGTCCGGATCTGGAGTATCGGACTCTCCCCACGGATCGTCGCAAGCGGACATCGCGCTGTGGTTTGCGCTGTTCGTCAGCACCTATGCCACCTGGCGCTACTCCATGGAAACGAGACGCGGCTGGTCCACCGCGATCATCGCGTCAAGCGCTTGTTCCCTGGTCGCTTACGCGATCCTGCAGGAGCAACTTCGATTGCTGCCGTACCTGCTGCTGTTTGACGCCGCCTATGTTGCCGTATGGTTCGGATACAGGCGGGCCAAGGAGTCGAGCAGCGAGGCGACAGCCCGTTACGATGCGCTGCTCGACGAGTACCGCAAGCTGAAGCGTGATACCAGGAGCAACGAAGAAGCGGCCCGCATCGCGGAGAGAACCTATATCGCCAGACGGATCCATGACTCCGTGGGGCATAAGCTGACATCGCTGCTGATGCAGTTGGAGACGTTCCGCATGCAGGCATCGGAGGAGAACAGGCCCATCGCGGAGCAGATGAAGCGGCTTGCCCAGGAGAGCCTTCAGGAAACGCGAAGCGCGGTGAAGGCGCTTCAGAACGAAGAGCCTGGCGGCATCCAGGCGCTGCTCAGGCTGATCCGAAACCTTGAAGCCGAAAGCTTCATGCAGGTGGACTTCGTCGTCAGACAAGGCGCGCTGTCGGTCGTCCTCGACAATGATCAATCCGCCGCGGTGTATCGTTCCATCCAGGAAGCCTTGACAAATGCGATGCGCCATGGCTCGTCGCGCAAGGTAAGCATCTTGCTGGAAAGTCCCGGCGGATCCATCTTCCGCTTCGAGGTCAGCAACGAAACCAGGGAAGGACAGGATGAACCGATCCAGGAGGGGTTCGGGCTGACCGCCATGCGCGACCGCATCAAGTCTGCGGGCGGCGAGCTGGAGATCGCACGAAGGCAGGGCATGTTCATCATTCGGGGAACCTTCGTGCTGAAGCAGTGAAAAAGTCGTCAGTCGGTCGGAAGACCGGCTTGTATGGAGGATAGACAATGGAGGAAAATGGCTGACAACATGAAGGGGAGAATAGGAATGATTCGAATCCTGATAGCCGAGGATCAGAAACTGGTCAGGCAAGGTCTTAAGATGATGATCGAGACCGACCCGGAGATGAAGGTTACGGGCGAAGCGGCGAACGGTCTGGAAGCTCTGGAGCTGAGCGAGCTGAACCACTACGATATCATCATCCTTGATATCCGCATGCCGGAGATGGACGGTCTGGAGGCGGCACGCCGCATCATCGCGCGCAATCCGTCGCAGAAGGTGCTCATGCTTACGACGTTTAACGACGATGCCTACGCCCTGGAGGCGCTGAGGATCGGAGCTAGCGGATATATGCTGAAGGATGCGGATCCCGAGGCGCTGATCCGCTCGATCCGCAGCGCGCTGAGCGGAGGCCTGTCGATCGAGGAGCATGTGGCGGCGAAGGTGATGCCGAAGCTTCTCAAACGCAAGGAGACGCCTGAGGTGGATCCATCCCTCACGCCGCGTGAACTGGAGATCATCCGCAGGGTGGGGGAAGGGCGCAGCAACAAGGAAATCGCCGAGGAACTGGCGTTGTCCGTCGGCACGGTGAAGAATCACATCAGCCTGATCCTCGACAAGCTGGAGCTTCGTGACCGGACGCAGCTGGCGATCTATGCGATACGCCACGACATCGTCTAGGCGGATATACATAAGCCGATACGGGGCGAACAGCACGCGACCTGGCCTCGTCATGCGATGCAACATCCGCTGAGCCCAACCCACGCAGCCTCCCTCGCCATGTGACGCAGCGTCCGCAGGCTGCAGCGCCGCCTGTGACCGAGGGCATCATGACTGAAGTCATATTGAACAGTAAAAATAGTGACGGAAGACAGTGGGAGCACTGTCTTTTTCCATATATGATCAGTCTCAGTAAAGGTGATGAGGAGGAGCAAACCCAAACATGCTGGAAACCATCGAACTGCGCAAGGTATACAAGAACAAGACGGCCGTGGATGGCGTGAATCTGTATCTCGATCCGGGCGAATCCGTCGGCCTGCTGGGCCCGAACGGGGCGGGCAAGTCGACGACGATCTCGATGATCTCGACGCTGATCAAACCAACCTCCGGCGATGTGAAGCTGAACGGTCAGAGCGTGCTGAAGCATCCGCGCATCATCCGCCATGAGCTGGGCGTCGTCCCGCAGGAGATCGCCCTGTACCAGGAGCTGAGCGCCGTGGAGAATCTGCAGTTCTTCGGCCGTATCTACGGACTGAAGGGCAAGGAGCTGGAGCTTGCCGTCGAGGAAGTGCTCGAGCTCGTCGATCTGACAGACAGGAAGAAGGAGCGGATCAAGACCTACTCCGGCGGCATGAAGCGCAGGATCAATATCGCCGCAGCGCTCATGCATCAGCCGAAGATCATCATCATGGATGAGCCGACGGTCGGCATCGACCCGCAGTCCCGCAACTATATCCTGGAGACCGTGCGCAGACTGAACATCGAGAAAAAAATGACCGTTCTCTACACCAGCCACTATATGGAGGAGGTCGAGCAACTGTGCGACCGCATCTATATCATGGACCACGGCAAGGTGATCGCTTCGGGCCGCAAGGAAGAGCTCAAGAGCATCCTGTCCGCGGAAGACACGATCGTGCTGCAACTGGAAGAACCGTGCAAGGAACTGGTGGACGAACTGAAGGAAAACAACGAGATCCGCAAAGTGGACGTGGACGGCAACAAGACGATCAAGCTGATCGTGCCGAAGACGGTCAATCTTCTCGGTCATCTGTTCCAGGCTGCTGAACGCCATGGAGCCCGAATCGTCAATCTGAACGTGCAGAAACCAAGCCTGGAGGACGTTTTTCTACATCTGACGGGCCGCAAGCTGCGGGATTAGGGGGAGTGGAGATGGGCAATTTCATCAAGAAAGATATCCTGATCCTCGTGCGCGACCGGAAGGAGCTGGCGATCCTCATCCTGATGCCGTTTATCCTGATCGCGATCCTTGGTTTCGCCCTGGGAAACATTATCAATGGCGACTCGGTCACGCTCGATCTGAATTTCGCGCTCGTGGTGGAGGATGATGAGGCGTCAGGCAGATCGAAGGTGCTGGAGGAGATCGATCAGTCCCAACTTCCTGGGGAAGTCAAGGCCCAACTGCTGCAAGCCGCCGCAGAGATACAACCGCAGGCGATGCTCAGGGGAGTGATCGACAGTGAGAAGTTTAGGCAGCTCGGGAGCTATCAGGAGTTGACACTGGAAGAGGGCAAGCGCGCTATTGAACAGGACGAAGCGGCCGTGCTGCTCATCGTGCCCGAGGATTACACCTACAACATGCTGCGCAAGATGCTGCTGGACAGCGGCGACGGAGCCCGGCTCCTGGTGGAAAGCTCATCGAAGTATCCCCTCAGCAGCGGCATCTTCCAGGATGTCATGGAGAGCTTCTCGCGCACGGTCAGCTATGAGACGGCTCTGGGGCAGATATCCGCCTCGAAGGGACAGATGGCTGTGGAGTGGCAAACGACCGAAAGCCCCGTCCACGGCGGTGTGGAGTTCATCCCATCATTCGACCCGATCCGGTCGATCCAGTATTACACCTTCGGCATGGCGGTGATGTTCATCATGTACGCAGCGACGTCCATCGCCAGCAGAGCCTACAACGAGAAGGAAAATGTCGCCTTCGACCGCATCGTCATCGCCGGCACGAACCCGCTTGCCTACCTTGCGGGCAAGGCGATCTCGGCAGCGATGCTGGTGTTCCTGCAGCTTGTCGTCCTGTTCGGCATGTCTACGCTGTGCTTTGGTACGTTCGCCGGCAAGTCGCTGGAGTTCTGGCTGGCTCTGCTCCTGGTGATGGCCGTGCTGGCGATCTGCATGGGCGGGCTGGCGGCATTGTTAACTACATTAAATTTCCGTGCGGAAAATTACCGCTCCACCCAGATCTTCGGCGGGTTATTCGTCACGCTGTTGTCTTTCCTCGGAGGCAGTTTCTTCCCGACGTCAGCAATGTCC
This sequence comes from uncultured Paenibacillaceae bacterium, assembly GCA_937957685.1. Taxonomy (GTDB): domain Bacteria; phylum Bacillota; class Bacilli; order Paenibacillales; family DA-C8; genus Insulibacter. The sequence goes on along the minus strand of CALGAO010000096.1, from coordinate 28,596 downwards.
GAGGCCATCAGTTACCTGGGCGGATGGACGCCCAACGGCGCCGCCCTGAACGCGTTCGTTCAAATCACGCAAGGCGCCGGCATGGAACGATATCTCGACTTCATCGTGCGCCTGCTGTTCCTGTCCGGATCGATGTTCATCGTAAGCTTCTGGCTGTTCCCGAGAAGGAGGATGTTCTGAGATGTTGGCCGTCCTGAAAGTACAGTTGCAAAAATTGCTCAAAAATCCAGCCTCCGTGCTCATCATGATCGGCATGACGATCCTGTTCACCGTGATGCTGGGACTGAACTCCTACGGCAAAGTCACCGTTCATACGTATCACGATGCCTCCATCAGCCGGGAGGAAGCAGAGAGCTGGCTGGAGCTGCTGAACAAGTCCGACTCCTTCATCTTCTCGCTGACAGAGGAGAGCGCCGCGCTTGACAAGGTGACAGATGGCAAGGCCCAGTTCGTGCTCAAGCTGATCCAGGATGACTACCGCATCATCGCTTCCATGGAAGACATGAATACGTCGGCATTGGATGTGTATCTGCGAACCGTATACGACGAGGAGCTCAAGCTGAGATCGATCGAGGAGCAGATGCCGGGAGAGGATGTGCGCACAGAGCTGGAGCAGAAGCTGGCCCATCCGGTGCTGAGCATTCATGCCACCGAGGTGAAGGCGGAAGGCGACTATGAGTATGACAGCCGCATCCAGTCCCTGTTCGGCTTCTCGCTGTTCTTCTCGTTCTACACGATCGCCTATGCGGTGAATGAATTGCTGCAGGACAAGAAAAACGGCATCTGGGATCGCGTCATCCTGTCGCCGATCTCCAAGCTGTCCATGTACAGCGGTCATCTCGCCAACAGCTTCCTGATCGGATATCTGCAGATCGTGATCGTCTTCCTGCTGTTCCGCTATGGCTTCAGCTTCCCGCTCGGCGACAGCCTCGCGACGATCCTTCTCATCGCCGCAATCTACACCTTCGCCATCGTGGCGCTGGGCCTGCTGATGGCCGGTCTGGTCAGGACGCCGCAGCAGATGTCGGTGTTGATCCCGATCGTCGCGGTCAGTTCAGCCATGATCGGCGGCGCATATTGGCCCATCGAGATCGTGACCAACCCGATCCTGCTCCTGCTGTCGAAGATCGTGCCGATCACCTACGGGATGGAGGCGCTCAAAGGGGTCGCGTATTACGACTACGGTTGGTCTGAACTGCTGTATCCGCTGTCCGTCATGTGCCTGTTCGGCGTCGTGTGCATGGGCATCGGCATCAACCTGATCGAAAGAAGGGCGAGATAGGAGAGCTCGATCCCGGGGTACAGGCGCAAGAACGGGTCGAGTGACCACCTGCTCAATTGACTCCGCACATACGAAAGGGTGACGGAAGACGACTGATCAGAGTGACCATCTGCTCAATCGACTCCGCACATACGAAAGGGGCGACAGAAGTCAGACTGCGCTGACTGCCTGAGCGCCCCTTCGGGTATGTGCAGCAGATAGCGGGATCAGAGACAGCCGTAAACGGCCGCCCGAACGCGAAGATGGTGGTATTCCTCCATATGCGGGAAGGTCTGATGCATGTAGACGATCGACAAGCCCTCGTCCGGATCGATCGACGTCCACGTGCCCGCCATTCCGCTCCAGCCGAACTCGCCGATCGAGCTGTTGGAGCCTGCGGCAGCCTTGTCCATCAGAGTGCGGACGCCCAGGCCGTAGCCGTAGCCGGCGTGATAGGGAGAGGAGCGGTATTGCTGAAGCTTGGCCTCGTCGAGATGATTGGTGCGCATCAGATCGATCGTCTTGCGTCCGATCAGCCGGTGGCCTTCATGGACGCCGCCGTTCGCCAGCATCTGCGCGAACTTCAGGTAATCGCTGGCTGTGGAGTACAAGCCGAAACCGCCGCCTTCAAACCTCGCGTTCGGATGATGCAGGATGTCAAAGGTCGGGATCGTCGCCTTGCGGCTGCCATCCTCCCCGAACTCATAGACGGTGGCCATGCGCTCCTGGATATTGCCCCGATAGCGATAGCCCGTATCCTTCATGCCGAGAGGCTCGAAGATTTCCTCCTGCAGGAACTGGCCGATCGTCTTGCCGGAGACGGCTTCCACCAGTGCGGCGACCAGATCATGACCCAGCCCGTACATCCATCGGTCTCCGGGATCGAACTCCATCGGCACCCTGGCGACGGCCTTGATCAGGCTGTTCAGGTCCGCGTCTTCGCCCTGGCTTTGCGTCGGATCCATCAGCCTGGCCAGCTCGCGGGCGGTCGGAGTCTCGCTCCAGAAGGGAAGCGGGTAGCCCACGGACATGGTGAACGCGTCCCTGATCAGGATCGGCTTGCTCGCACGATCGACATAGTATTCGCCCTCCGGAGTCTTCCTGTAGACGAGCGCATCCCTGAACTCGGGGATATAGGCATGGAGAGGGTCGTGCAACAGGAAATGTCCGCGTTCGTACAGCATCAGCGCCGCCGTGCAGATGATCACCTTCGTCATGGAGTACAGCCGATAGACCGTATCCGGAGTGATCGGCGTCCTGTCTTCCAGATTGGCATAACCGTGATAACCCTCATACAGGATCTTGCCATGCCGGGCAACCATGCAAGCGCAACCGGCGGGACCCGCTCCGGACTCCACGAACCTGGCCAGCAGCTTGTCCAGATGTTCAAATCGACTCATGTATGAATCATCATCCCTTCGTTATGTATATTCTAATATTAGCATATTCAACCTGTTTCTTGTATGATGGGGTTAGCGAGAATGGAAGACAGACAGATCGGGTGATGCAGATGGCGGAGAAAACCTATTTTGTGGCTGTGCCTCTACCTCCGGCGATGAAACATGCGCTGTATGAGTGGACGATGCGCGCAAGAGGGGCAGATGCCTTTCGCAAGTGGGTGTATGAGGAAGATTACCACATTACGCTGAAATATCTGGGCGCCTGCGATGATGCGCTCCTCCAGGCGGTGAGAGATCAGCTGGTAGCGATCCCCGGGCTGGCGCCTTTCAGGCTGCGCCTGTCGGGGATCGGCTATTTCGGCAGACGGGAAGCCCCGCGCATCCTGTGGGCAGGAGTGGATGGCGAACTCAAGCGGCTGCATGAGCTGCAGGCCCAGGTCGAGCAGGCGATGACCGCTGTCGGCTTCGAGGCGGAGAATCGGCCTTATCGTCCGCATGTGACGATCGCCAAGAACTTTCAGGGCACGCACTTCGCGATGGATCGCTGGACAAGCCGCTGGTCAGAGGAGATGGGCTCCCAACCTGCATGGACAGCCGATTCGATCGTGCTGTATCGGACAGACCTCGGAAGCAAGCCGATGTATCAGGTGGAGGGCGTCTATCCGCTGCGGAATAAATGATTTTAGCCATTCTTTCACTGGAGCGGGAGGATGAGGTTGTGGCTTAATAGAGACAGTCGGCCGGCAATCCTGCAAGAAAGGAGATGATCGCAATGATTCAGCATGACGAGGTGATCTCCGTCTAGGAGATCACAGACGGCGGAGGCCTTCGGGCCTCCTTTTTGAGTTGGCCCGCATGTTCTTGATCATCCGCCGGGATTGACATATAGTAGAATCAGGCATAACCAGTCAGGAAAGGAGGCGTTTCCTATGAAGAGATCTGTTGATGTGAAGCCATCTGTATCGTACCTGAAGTCAGAGTTCGGGTTTTCATGGGAGGGGATACGCCATCGGTTACAGGAACGGAAGGGAGGTTCTGCCGGCACGCCTGCTGGAAGAGCTGCAGGAGTACATCGCCGGTGAACTTGTCTATATCCCGAAGAAAGAAGAATCGCGCAAAGGCTGGGGGGAAGTCAATGGCACCCGTCAGGCGATCCGCCGGAGAAACGAGGAGATCCGCAGGCTCCATCGTGCCGGAGAGACGGTGCAAACCCTCGCCGAGAAGTATCATCTGTCCGAGGACAGCATACGCAAGATTGTGTTTTGCAAGGAAGCACGCGCAGGATCCCATCATGCTTGAACGACAGCAATCCGCGTCTGGCATCGCATAACAGACGTCGGATTGCTTTTTTGTTAGATTAAATTACACATGGACCGGATGATGTTATCTTATCACACCAGGCTGGCGTCGCTTGCCCCGTGACGATCCCGTCCAATCCAGGCACGTCGTCGGGTTATGCTTGTTCCTGATGTCAGGATGCAACTTCCAGCCCGTCGCCAGCGTATTAATGATCATCTTGACATGCAGGAGGAGAGTATCTTGCTGAAGCAGTTGAATGAACAGATCGCGTCGCTAAAGCTGGAGCTTCGTCACAAGCTGAATTGGGAGCAGCAGGTGAAGGCGCTCAGCAGGGAGTTGGAACAGCAGCGAAGGATCAAGGAGCAATGGGCAGCGAGGCTGGAAAGGGAGAAGCGGGATGTGGAGCGACTGGAGAAGCTGTCACTCGGCGCGCTTTTTTATACACTGACAGGCAAGAAAGAAGAGAAGCTCTCCAAGGAAGAAGCGGAGGTGCTTCAGGCGAAGCTCAGGTACGAGGAAGCATCGGACACCGTCGTCGAGCTGGAGCAAGAAATCGCCGATCTGAACCGGAAGCTGGCGAATCTGAAGCATGTGGAGGCTGAATATAATCGGGCGCTCCAGGAGAAGAGGCTGCTCATCGAGAGACTCCACCCTGCCCTGGCCGAGACCTTGCACGACCTGACCGGGCAGGAAGAAGAGATGCGGGCCAACGTGAAGGAGCTTCAGGAGGCGATCGCGGCCGGGCGCACGGCGAAGAACTCCCTGGGCCGGGCGGAGGTGCTACTGAACAAGGCCAAGGACTGGGGAACCTTCGACATGCTCGGGGGCGGCCTTCTGTCAACGGCGATGAAGCACACGCGCATCGATGAGGCGCGCACCGCGATTCATGAAGCGCAGCGCGATCTGCGAAGATTCCAGACGGAGCTGCTCGACGTGCGCCGCGATGTCAACATCGAGATTGAGTTGGGCAGTCTTCTCACCTTTGCGGACTATTTCTTCGACAATCTGATCACCGACTGGATGGTGCAGGGCCGCATCAAACGGGCGATCGAAGAACTGGAGAACAAGTCCTCGCACATCAATCATCTGATCAGGAAGCTGGAGGAGGAACGCAGGCAGGCGGAGGAGAGGATCCAGGAGCTTCAGCGTGAGAAGCTCAGCCTGATCGAGCAAGCGGAGTAAGAACAGGGCTGGATGATCGGAAGTGATCAGATAAGGCCAGGAAAAATAAAGCCGACGGCGGCTAGATGTCAGATACCCGGCATCCGGTCGTCGTCGGCTTCTCCAATAGGGAAGGGGATCGCGCAGATCAATAAGCATACATTCTGAAGGCTTCGCGCAGCTCGATGTCCTCCGCATCTGGCTCATACTCCGCATGCTCTGCGAAGCATTCCAGACATTTTTGCTCCGTTTCACACCGCTGAACATCGCTGCAATTGTAGCACATGCGAAGCAGTTTCTCGGTCACTTGCTCTGGCAGATGGGTGAAAGTCATGGTTCTCATCCTCCTTTTTTCATATTTTAGCAGAGGAAACGAACTGTGTATGTGAAAAAAATTCACATTAACAAATGTCATGCAATCTGCAGGAATCCGGAGGAGGGGGCATCATTCGGCATCAGCTGCAAGTGATGGCTGACGAGCCTTTGTGCCCCTTTGTGCCTCCCTCATGCGCAGTGCCTCTTATGGCTTCCGCAAGATTTTGTCCATCGCCTTGCCCTTGGCCAGTTCGTCGATCAGCTTGTCCAGATAGCGGACCTCCCGCATCAGCGGATCTTCAATGTCCTCGATGCGAACGCCGCAGATCACGCCCTTGATGAGCGCGCGCGCCGGATTCAGATGGGGAGCCTGGGTGAAGAAGTCTTCGAAGTTCGTCCCGTTCTCCAGCTGCGCCTCCAATTCCTCCTGGGTGTAGCCCGTCAGCCAGCGGATGATCTCGTCGACTTCCTCTTTCGTGCGTCCTTTCTTGACCGCCTTCTGCACATAGTGCGGGTACACACCAGCAACGCTCATTCGATAGATCCGGTGTTTGTTCATCTGTTCATCATCCTCGGATATGGTTTGGAATCTCCTTGCAATGCCTGCTGATGCAGCGTCTCGATAGCATCACAGACGGGCTCAGTACGGAACATCATCCCAGGCGACCGGCGTCGTTCTGCCTTCAGCCCAGTCCTCGCGCAGGATCGCGTATCTGACGCTGTCGTAGACCGTGCCATCGGACTGGGGCCAGGCCCGGCGATGAACGCCTTCCTTGACGAAGCCGGCTTTCATGAACATCTTGCGCATCGCATGGTTGTCTCTCCTGGTATGTCCCTCGATGCGGGTCAGAGGTGAACACAAGCTCCGCCAAGGAGAGGTAACATCGTCATCATCTGCGGATATATGCATTATACAGGAAATTGCGCGTCATCACGATACCATGCCGCATACATGAAGGAAATAACCCGTCTGTGTCGAAAATGATATCATCTTGTTTCTTGCTGGAAGCTGACAAGATAATGGCATTTCGATCATCATGCGATTAATGGTATGATGAATCATATATACGCTTTCATTCAGGAATCTGGTTAGGAGAACAACATGCGATGAATTTGTTCGAAGTATTGCCGGAGCGATATTTTCAGCTGCTGACCGGTGCCAACAAGCGGTTATATGCGGAGGCGGTGCTGCTCATCCATGAACAGTCGCAGCGAGAGCGCTTCGGCATCCGTTATGATGTGATGCGCGACCTGCTGCAGGAGTTGATCGAAACACAGAGTGAGCTTGGCGTCAACTTCGCCATGGATGAGGAGGACCAACCCGCGCTTGAACATGGAAGCGAGTCCGAGCAGCAGATGACCCTGGAGGACATCGCCAGGGGACAGGCCAACTATATGCTGCGCAGGATGGAAACGCTGAAGTGGATCGACATTGAGGTTCGTGACCAGTTTCAGCGATACATCGTATTGCCGCATTATACGAGCCGCATGCTGGCGCTTTTCCGCGAGCTGTGCGACGCCCGCGCGGTGGAATACCAGCGTTTCGCTTTCTCGACCTATCAGATCTTGTCCGGTGAAGAGGCCAGGCTGCGTCCATGCTTTGCCGTTCGAGAGGCCAGGGAGATCACCCTACAGTTTCGTCAGGAACTGATCACCCTTTACAACAATATGAAGCATCACATGGAGCAGGTCGTACAGAAGACCTCCATTCAGGAGGTGCTCGACCACCATTTCGATACGTACAAATCGCAGATCGTGGACAAGAGCTATCATCGCCTGAAGACGTCCGACCACGTATCGCGCTACCGCTTTCAGATCTTGCAGAAAGTTCAAAACTGGTTGCTGGACCAGGACCTGATCGAGCAGACGATCAACGATGGCTTGCAGAGCGATTTCTATCGCTCCCGCGAAGAAGCGGATTCGGATATCCGCGATGCGCTGCTGACGATCGAGGAGATCTACGCCGGGCTGGATGAGATCTTCTACCAGATCGATGTGCGGCATAATCAGTATCTGCGCTCTTCCTATGATCGGGCCCGTTACCTCAGCCAGCACCAATCCGGCGTCAGTCAGCAACTGGCGATATTGCTCGAGCATCTGATCGAACGCACCAGGTTGTCCTTTGCCCGACAGGATGCCGTGCTAACGGAAGCGGACATGGAAGCCATGAGCACAAGATTGATTCGTCTTCAGGCTGGCGAGCAGTTGACGGAAGGCTCTCTGTACACCCCGCGCCAACGCAGACAGCCGCACGAGCCGAAGCGGCATGTCGTGGTCGAGATCCCGGAAGAGTTGAAAGAGGAGCTGCGCCAGGCCAATCTGGACAGGCTTCGCCGTTCCGTGACGCGCAAGAAGGTGGAGCAATTCGTCCTGGACAAGCTGGGAGACCGGGACAGGATGGAGATGCGCGAGCTGGCTCCCGAGACCGTGGAGGAGTTCCTGATGCTGGCGCATGTGTACCTTTACGGTCAGGACGGCAGTTCGGCGTTTCGCATCAACCGAAGCGCCGATCGCGTGGTGGTGGAGATCGGGCCCTATCGCTTTCATAATCACGAGATCGTCCGCTCCAGGCGAAGTCAAACACTAGGATCTGGCGCGATATTCGCAGACATTCATAGAAAAGAGATGGAGTGAATCACAGATGTCAAACGGCAGTGTTTCCACCACCGGGATTGCGGCATTGGAACTGCTGGGAGAGGCAGACAGGCAGAAGATGAGCGCTGCTCTCAACCGGCTGCTGATGAATAACATCCTGATCAAGGAAAAAGATCGCGAAACCTACATGTTCATTCGACGCAACCGTGAATCGGCGCATGCGTTCTTCCGATTCCTGGGCTGGGATTTCGTGCTGGATGAGCGCCATGAGTGCATTTACGTGCAGAGTCCGGACAGCGGACTGCGCCGTTCGCTTACGCGCGATGAGACGTTGTGGATGCTCATCCTGCGGCTCATCTATCAAGAGAAGCGCGAAGGTTTGTCACTCAGCGAATTCCCGATGACAACCCTGTACGAGATTCGCTCCAAATACGAGACCTTCCGCATTCCCTGGCTGAATGTCACAACCCTGGACAGGATGATCCGCCTGTGCACCCGTTACCAGCTGCTGGATGCCCTTGATTCGGATATCCGCATGGATGATGCGAGATTTCGCCTGTTTCACAGTTGGATCTACGTGATCAACATGGATGAGGTGAAGGCGATCACCGAACGGATCGAGCGATATGTAATGAAGAAAGAGGGGGATCTGCTGGATGAAGTGGATGAAGAAGCTGCGGCTGATTAACTGGCATTATTTCGTCGATGAGACCCTGGAGTTCGGCAGGCAAACGCTCATCACCGGACAGAACGCCGCGGGCAAGTCCACGATCATCGATGCCATGCAGGTGTTGCTCGTCGCGGACCAGCGGCAGATCCGTTTCAATCCAGCCGCCCACGAGGAAGCGAAGCGGTCGATGATCAATTACCTGAAGGGCAAGATCGGCAGTGATGACCGAACCTTCGTCCGGGACGGCGATTTCACCACTTACATCGTCGCGGAGTTCCATGACGATGACAGGAAAGAATTCTTCGTCATCGGCGTCGTGATCGATGTCTTCCGCGATCAGCAATACGAGGAGGAATACTTCATCTTGGCCGATTGCCGCCTGGATGATCTCGATCTGATCAAGCCTTCGGGCCATCTTCGCAATCGCAGTGAGTTTCGGGACAGGCATGGCGGCGGGCTCACCGGACGCAATCGCGCCATCTTCGAACGCAACAAGACGCTGTATCAGAAGGCGCTGCTGCAGAGACTGGGCAGCCTGCAAGAGCGGTTCTTCTCCATTTTCCTCAAGGCGCTGTCGTTCAAGCCGATCCATAATGTGCGGGATTTTGTCTATGACTATATCCTCGACCGCCGCGAGCTGCAGCTGGACCTGATGAAACAGAACTTCGACATCCACGAGAGATACAAGCTTGAGCTTGAGCAGCTGCAGGTGCGCAAGGAGAAGCTCCAGGCGATCCACGCGCAATATGAGCAATATGACAAGCTGCGCATCACGATTCAGGAACAGGACTATGTCATTCGCCGCCTGCAGCTCACGCTGGAGCAGGAACAGCTGGAACGTCTGCAGAACGAGTTGGCTGCGATGGAGCAGGATTCGAGGCAGCTCGAAGAAGAGCTTGCGTTGGCTGAACTGAAGCGTGAAGAGGCGAAGTCGGAGACCGAGCAAGCTTACATGCGGTGGAAGAGCCATGATGCGGTAAGGCGCCAGGAGGAGTTGAAGCTCCGCATCTCCGAATTAGAGGGTCTCGCCGACAAGCTCGAGCGGGAGCTGGCTTTCACCCGGCGTGCGCTGCATGAGGAACGGGCTGTGGTCGAACAGCTCGCGGCTTGGCCGGGCAACCTGCATTGGACCTGGAGTCAGGAGGAGCTGGAGCAGCTGAGGCAAGGCGCAGATGATATCACGCTGACGATTGGCGGTCTCGAACGCGGAGAGCTGCCGGCAGAGGCAGCCTCTCGGCTGTCCCGGCTGGGGATTCGGCTGAACGGGATCTACGAGCGAATGGTCATCGAACGCTCAAGAACCGAAGAACAGATCCGGAATGTCGAGACAATGATCGAGGAGCTGAAGCGGGTCATCCATGATCTCGAGCAGCAGAAGCGCACCTACCCGAGATCCGTCAGCTCGCTCAAGCATTTGCTGGAGGAAAGGCTCGGCGGACGGTCTCCGGTCTGGATCTTCTGTGAGGAGATGGAGGTGGAGGACGAGGATTGGCGCAATGCGGTGGAAGGCTACCTGAACACACAGCGCTTCGATCTGTTGGTGAAGCCGGAGGTGTTCGCGGAAGCGCTGGCGATCTATGAGCGGGAGAAATACGCCCTGCAGCTCGAAGGCGTGGGCCTGGTGGACACGGAGAAGGAGCGCAAGTACCTGGGCAGTTCCGAAAACGGATCGCTTGCGCGCGTGCTGAGAGCGGACAATCCGATCATCCGCGCGCATCTCGAGCATCTCCTGGGCCGGGTGATGAAAGCGGCCGATGAGCAGGAGCTCCGGAAGCATCGCACGGCAGTGACGCGCACATGCATGGTGTACCATAATTATGTCGCCAGGCAGATGAAGCGATCCCAGTATGAGTTCCCTTATATCGGAGTGAAGGCCATCGCCCGTCAACTTGAGCTGAAGAAGCGGGAGCTGGCGGAGGCCGAGCAGGAGATGGACACGCTGCGCCGGATCTGCGAGGATCTCGTCCATTGGACAGGGAAGCTGGATGGCAAGAGGGCCAGATTCGAGCGCCTGGGCGAGCAGCTCTCGCTCCTGCCTCAGTTGATGGAGGTGCGAGAGGAACTGCGGAACAGGCGACAGGAGCAGGACACCCTGGATCTCAGTCAGGCGCAGCAGTTGGAGGAAGCATACAAGCACTGGAGAGCCCAGGAGACGGAATGGGATCTTCGCTGGCAGAGACTGGGGCAGGAGAAAGCGAAGAAGGAAGTCGAACACAAGCATCTGACCGGACAGATCTATGTCCAGAGGAACAAGGTGGCCGATGCATCGGCCGCTTTCGAAAGCTGGAGCGCGGAGCATGATCCTGCGTTGCTGCAGGGTGCGCTGGCACGCTGGGCGGAGGCCGAGAAACAGGAGATTCCGACGGAGCGGAAGCTGGACAACTGGCGAGGCAATCTGACCGGCAATATCACCCGGCGGGACAATGCGTTCCGGGAACTGCAGCAGCTGAGGTCCGAGTTTAACAAGGATCATCTGTTCGACGGACCGGTGTTCGCTGAGGACAATGAGGTCTATGATACAGCGCTGAAGACCGTCGCGGATCTGAACATTCCGGAGTATCAGGCGAAGGTGGAACAAGCACTGAAGGATTCCGAGGAGGAGTTCAAGTCGCATTTCGTCTTCAAGCTGCGTGAAGCGATCGAGATGGCGCGCCGGGAGTTCCATGAATTGAACCATGCCTTGCGCCATTTCCCGTTCTCGCAGGACCGCTATCACTTCGAAGTGACGCCAAGCGAGAAGTATCGCCGTTTCTATGATGCGATTATGAATCCGCTGCTGGCGGAGAAGGGCTCGCTCTTCGAACTGACTGGCAACGATTCGGCCGAGACGCTGCACGAACTCTTCGAGATGCTGGTCAGAGGCGAGGCGGGGGATCTGGAGGAGTTCACGGATTATCGCAGGTACCTGGACTTCGATATCAAGGTGCACTCGCGGGATACGACGTACTCTTTCTCGAAGGTGCTCAAGGAGAAATCCGGCGGCGAAACACAGACTCCTTTCTATATCGCGATCCTGGCTTCTTTCTACCATCTGTACAGAAGCAACAAGACGGCGCGGCTGGTCATCTTTGACGAAGCGTTCAACAAGATGGACGAGCAGCGCATCCAGTCCAGCCTGAGGCTGATCAAACAGCTGAACCTGCAGCTCATCGCGGCTGTGCCGGACGAGAAAATGCAACATATGGCGCCGGAAGTGACCACAACACTGATCGTGACGAATCATAATTACCGGTGCTTCGTCGACATGCTGGATCGCGGGGACACACCGATTCCTGGTGTGGACGATGAAGCCGAGGATCAGGAGACATACGTGAAGCAAGAGGAATTGTTCTGATGCCAGGAGATGATCAACCGTGGATGAGATGGAGTTCAAACGCCAGTTTTCGCAGGAACTGCTCAGGCTGTTGCTTCGCAAGTACGAGAACAGCGCGGCTTTCAAAAGCGGTGAGCCAGCGCGACAACGGCCGCAGATCGCGATCGAGAACAGTCCGTTTCAGGATGACTACCATGATGAAATGGACTATCGCAAGAAGGAATGGATACACGAGGAGGTCGTGCGCCTCAGCGAGGAAGGCATCATTAGCCATACGTGGGTGAAGTTTCAGGAAGGCCGGCAGCTGAACAGGATCTACCTTGAGCCGGGCCGATTGGAGGACGCCTATACGCAGGCCGACATCACGCCGCGTGGCGCGAAGATGGAGCGGCTGCGGGCGGTGATCGCCCCGCTGGCCTCACATCCGTGGCCATGGGTGGCCGGCTGGGCGGCATCGGTACTGCTGGATCTGGGCGAGCGGCGTACCTCCGGGCTGGATCTGGACGATCCTGCCGGCTATGAACAGCTGGCCCTGGTGCTTCAGGAGCTGCCCAGGCTGGAGGAGGATATCCCGAAGCGCGTGCTGAGCCAGCGTCTGTTCCAGGATTCCAAGCGGTTCGAGCGCGATGTCGAGCGGCGTCTGGTGCATCTCATCCGCACGCATGCGGACATGGAGTTCCAATCGGATGGTGAAGCGCTGGAGAGCGTCGGCATCGTGGAGTATCCCCGCCGTGTCCTCGTGGCTGGTCCGCTGGCGATAAAGTGCGGCAACGGGGCAGTGGTGTCGCTGGACGCTTTTCCAGGAGGTGTCGGATTGTCTCATGACACCATTCGGGAACTGAAAGTGGCTCACTCGAAGGTGAAGCGCATCGTGCTGATTGAGAATCTGACGTCGTGGCATCAATGGGTGGCGGAACGCAGCGGGGAGCCGGAGATCGTCGTCTACACGGGCGGTTTCCCCAATCGAACGGTTCAGCTGCTGCTCAGGAAATTGCATGGTCTGGCGACCGTTTATCACTGGGGAGACATCGATGTCGGCGGCATTCGCATCTTCGAATATATCCGGGAACACCTCATTCCTGATCTCGTGCCGCTTGGCATGGATGTCGAGCATTATCTCCGCTACGCTGGGCATGGCATGGCGTTCAATCGCAACTACGCTCGCAAGATCCAGGCCATGCTTGAGGATGACCGTTTCGTCCGATGGCACGATCTGCTCCGACTGATGGAGTCCCGCGGGCTAAGGATCGAACAGGAGTCTGTCACGCAGCTTCCTGTTCCTGACGACGATGGATCGGAATCTGTATCCGGGAGTGCGTCATGATGATTCTCTTCGCTTATCTCTTGATCCTTAATCTGATCGGCTTCCTGTCCATGGGATTGGACAAATTCAAGGCGCGCAAGAGGCGCTGGCGCATCCCCGAGGCCAGGCTCTTCCTGCTCGCCGCCATAGGCGGCAGCCTGGGCATCTGGATGGGCATGAGCGTGTTTCGCCACAAGACGAAGCATCTGGCGTTTCAGCTTGGGATCCCGGGGATTTTGCTTGGCCAGGTGGTGTTGATCGTGGTTCTCCTGATGAAATATCCCAATCTTCTAAAGTGATCAACGGCGCATGGTCGGCATGTATGCGACCACCCTTCAGATCCGGCATCAATGCGACATGTTCGTACGATACCGTGACTTGTCCGGGTTCAGGCATGCTTACCGAATCGCATGTTTCTTCCTGTTGCCGCTTTATTACGCGATGTACATCCTCTCATTGTACTTTCAACTCTATTACGTGCTGTTTGCCTTGGGACTTCTGATCTCCAACAGCTTCAGCTATATCATCGGGAACAAGATCTACTTCCAAGGCAACTCCGTCTTCATATGGTCCATGTGGGGAATGGGCAATAAGTTTAATAACATTAAGTATTACAGCATACAAGGAAACACCCTGCACATCCTGCTGGATAACGAGGAACACCTCGTCGTGGATGATGCGAAGGTGGATCTGAATCAGCTGACCGAGCATATGGAGAGAGCCGGAGCCGTCAAGCTGGACCATATCAAGGAGGGCGGCCAATCCCTGCGCGAGCGGAGGTCGTGATTCGTATTGCCCGAGGAGATTCGGCAGCGGATAAGCGATGAAAAGAATCGTTGAGGAAGGCATCTTTTTTACGGTGATTGATATGTTGCCGGTCGTGCTGTTCATAAATGTGACGCTGCTGGATGCGACGTGCCGCTTCTTGCCTTACAAAGTTATTCTCGTTGAAGATCAGCCTGATCTCCGCTTCCTGCACAAATGTAGTGAAAAAATGAACTTCAACGCCTTCACAACTGCCATGATTTTACCAATGAAGTTAAAATTTTAACTCCTTCGCCAGCATTCGCGTTCCAGTAATCGTTTATCAAGTTAAACTTTTAACCACATCATAAAAAACAGGCCTTTTTCGATATGCGCGAAGTTAAAAAATGAACCTCATTTGTTCAAGCAATGGCGATGGATCAACAACGATACATTTCTGGTATATAATAGATTCATTACCTTCAAGAAGCGTACACCATGGGAGTCGATGTTGACTTCCTTTTTTACCTCTAATGACCAGGATGAAATAACCTTATCAGGGGAGAGATCCACGATGCTGACTGAGCAAGAGATGTTGAAACGGCCAGGGAAGTCGTTGCCCGGTATCACATCCCGATTACTTTAATCGAAGCTGCGATGGAAGATATACCAGGCTTGCCCGAGGGCTATTTCGGTCTGGCGGTCTCCATCTATGCGCTTGGCTGGACGGTCAATCTGAAGAAGACCCTAAGCAATGTCAATAAATTGCTCACATCCAACGGGTCATTCGTCTTCCCATGGGAGCATCCCATTCACAGCCTTCTGGAGTATGAGAACGGCAAATTGTCTTTCCGGCTGTCATATCTTAGTGAGCAATATGAGAAGCACGAGTCCTGGCGGTCTGTACCCATCGTCATGAACGATCGAAAATTCAGCACATACATCAACACGATCACAAGCATTGACTTCATCGTTGACCAGGTTATCGATGAATCGCGAATACCGGAGCATGATCAGAGCAAGCCGTAGAAATGGTACTCGGCTGCAAAAGCACGTATCATCCCGCCTTCCTTTACGGTCAAATGCCATAAACCATGAGAATCGTCAATCGTGCGTAAGAATCCAATGACAGGGAGTGCAGAGATGATGGACATAAGATATCTCGAATCGAAAGACATTCGGGCGGAGGATCTGGCAACCGTGTTCCAAAAATCCGGTATCAATCGCCCCTACGAAGATCTCGACAGAATGCAGCGAATGATCGACAACTGCAATCTCCTCATCACCGCCTGGATCGGCGAGAAAATGATTGGAGTTGCCAGAGCATTGACCGATTATTCCTATTGCTGTTACTTGTCCGATCTGGCCGTCGACGCTGAATACCAGAAGCTCGGGATCGGCAAGAAACTGGTGGATATCGTAAGGGAGAGGATTGGGGAGGAGTGCTCGTTGGTATTGATTGCCGCACCGGGCGCTGTCGATTATTACCCCAGGATCGGATTCGAAAAGTCAGACAAGGCGTATCTGATTAAGAGAAAGAAATAGGTCTGGTGATTTCTGGTGGGGTGATATCAAGGACTCAGCATCATATGTTAACATAATTTATGTTATGTTAACATGATTAGAGCTAGTTTGCATCCATTTTTTGTTTCCCTTGCAAGACTCCGGATGGTTCACCGAAACTGATGATGAAATATCTGGGGAAGGGGATCGATCGTGAACCATTCTGAACGGACGAAAGTAAGCCTTATGCCGGTCGATCAGCGGTACCAGAAGCAGGGATATGGACGGGCCGGCATGGAGGAGCTGATTCATTACATGAAAGAGAAGCATCGTTGCGTCAGGATCGTGCTTGGACATCGACCAGACAATGAGCGAGCCGCTCGCTTGTATGCTTCGTTGGGGTTTCTGGAAGTGGATCGAACGGAAGGGGAGATCATTCGGGAACTGAAACTTTCGCAAACACATGGGACCATTCCGTGAACCTTCCGATTCATTTGACATAAGCTTGGTCATCAATCTTTCATAAAGCATCCTGACAGCGGCAAGCTGTTATGGGTGTTTTTTTGCATATAGGAGAATACATAATTATTCTTATGTAAACTATGATCATGAAATACGATACACACATTGACAGGTCTCAAGATGTAAAGTATACTTTACGTAAAGTTAGCTTTACATCGGAGGTGGTTTGAACCTTCATGAGAAACCGGATCAAGGAACTGCGTCTGGAATGCGGGATGACTCAGGAGCAGTTGGCCAAGGCCATCGGGGTTTCCAGACAGTCCGTCATAGCCATCGAGACGATGAAGTACCGACCATCCCTGGAATTGGCTTACAGGATAGCGAAGACATTCCGGAAGTCCATTGAGGAAGTGTTCATTTTTGAGGAGGAGGATCAGTGATGGAATTCATCGGCCTTTTCGGAGGAATGGCGCTTGGTTTGTTGGGCTGGTACGTCGGAAGAACGGCGGCCAGGAGAAATCAGGGACTGGATGAGATGCATGAATACATTTGGAGAAAGGCGCGTTCAGTCTCGTGGTATGTTACATTGGGGGCAATCTATGTGCTGCTGATCCTGGCGTTGTTTCGAATCGAGATCGGGCTGGTTCCCGCTCTGGCCATCCTGCTGCTCGTCCACCTGGTCAGCTGGGCGGTGGCGGGAGTTTCCTTCATAGCCAGGTTGACGGAAGGGGATGGCACGGGGGCTGGCAAGGCCCAGAGGCTGCTCGTCATGATCATCGGGATGGTGTTTCTGATCGGATTTGGCATCGCTTCCGTGTTGCTGGAGAACTGGATGATGATGCTGTTCAGCATGATTCCGATCAGTTTCATGGTCATATTGGTATATGCCCAATCGAGGACCAGAAAGGATCACGAGCAACCTCGCGACCAGGCTTGACAGCAAGCGGTAACGCCTTCGGCCAGGGAGAACAAGCTGATGGCATCCGTTTCACTTGAGAATTGACACGAAACATCATGTAAAGTATATTTCGGCCTCTTTGGAGGAATGGCTCTTGCACTGAGAAAGAGGACCAAAACGCGCATTTAGACTCCAGGGGTTGATAAACCATGCAAACCTTGCGATCAGGTCTGCTAACCGGATTAAGAACGACGTGGACCTTGGGAAAGATCATCTTCCCGATCACACTGATCACCACCATCCTCGACTATACTCCGATCATTGGCTGGCTCTCCGACCAACTGTCTCCATTCATGGGGTATATCGGTTTGCCGGGTGAGGCGGCGATTCCGCTTCTGCTCGGCAATGTGATGAATCTGTATGCAGCGATCGGGGCCATCATATCGTTGGATATGACCGTCAAGGAAGTATTTATCATCGCGATCATGTTGTCATTGTCACACAATCTGCTCGTGGAATGCGCTGTCACGAAACGGATGGGGGCGAAGATATGGGTCACGCTCGTGGTCCGTGTCGGTTCAGCTCTGCTTGTTGGCATGCTTATCAACCTCATATGGCAGGGCGGCGATCAGAAAGCGTTGTTCGGCTTGCTTCCGGATACGGAAGCGATTGCGGCGGAGCATTGGGGGGCGATCCTGTGGATCGCACTCACAAAATCCGCGATGGGTGTTGTGCAACTGGCGATCATCGTGATCCCGATCATGATCTTCATCCAGGTATTGAAGGATCTGAGATGGCTGGATCGATTCGCGTCGGCGCTCCATCCAGCAACTCGACTGATCGGCCTGGAGAAAAAGTCATCTGTCACCATCGCTTCCGGTTTTCTGTTCGGCCTCGCTTACGGTGCCGGAGTGATGATCCAGGCCGTCAAGGAGGATGAAGTGCGCAGGAAGGACCTCTATCTTGTTGTGATTTTCCTGTCAGCTTGCCATGCAGTGGTGGAAGATACCCTTATCTTCGTGCCGCCCGGCATTCCGGTCTGGCCGTTGTTGCTCATACGCTTCATCATCGCATCCTTCCTGACATTCTCCGTTGCTCGCGTCTGGAATTACATGGAGAAGCGAAGGAGCGCCCCCGGAAGCTTCACTTAACGGTTAGCCGGTTGATCGCGGTCTCCATCGTCCTGTCGGTCAGCTGCGCGTACAACTCCGTGGTATCCGTGCTGGCATGGCCGAGCTGCCGTTGAGTTTTGTAGATGTCATTCTTCAGATAATAGCTGGTAGCGAATGAATGGCGCAGCTTGTGGACGGAGAGCATCGGTTTGCCGAAGGCTGTGGCATATTTCGTGACCATCTGTTGAATGGAGCGCTTCGACATGCGCTTCGCCTGGCTTTCACCGCGGGGGATGGCGAGGAACAGTGCCTTCTCCGTCCGGGCGTGCGGATACCGGATGGAGCGGATCCGCAGATACTGTTGCAGGGCTTCCTTGCCATGCTCGGCGAAGAAGACGCTCTGCTTCAGATCCGGATCCCGATTCCCTTTCCTGTATACGTGCGCGATCTTCCGGGTCAGATCGATGTCATCCACATCCAGATTCACCACTTCGGAGACTCTCAGGCCAGAGGCGAGGATCAGCGATATGATCGCCGCGTCTCGAACCCGGTTCAGCTCATAGTAATGAAGAGCCTGCGGATTATCCCCGATCACGTGCAGATAACCTCGCTCAACAAAATCGATAAACCGGCTGATCTCCTGATCGTCTTCAAGTATCTTCCCTTGCAACCGGTTCGCCATCCATTTCACATTCGTCTGCCGTTTGGTTCTGAGCTTGGCCATCACATTGCGCTTGAGCAAGGGGTAATGGTTCTCATCCTCCGCGATCTGACTCAGATAATGAAACAGGGACCTGAGCGATGCCAGCTTGCGTTCGCGCGTCGTCACGCTGTTGCCATGCCTGATCTGCAGGTGAAGCTTGTAGGTATCGATATTGGAAACCTGCAGCTGCTCCAGGTCATTCAAGGTGATCTGGTTGATCGTTGGGGCAGAGCTGAGGCCTTCGTGGATCATCCACGAGAAGAAGTTCTCGAAATCACGCGAATATTCCAGAAGGGTAGAGGGTGAGAGATCGGCCAGCTTGTGTTGGATGAACACTTCGACGTACCAGGGAAAGAGGGGGAGTCGCTGCTCCAGCAGCCGCAGATCTTGCGCCTTGATCACGTTCATGGTTATTCACCTTCAAGAAAGATAATATTTAATCACATTAATAATTATAATGGGAACATGCGTTCCTGTAAAGTCAGCCTGAGGCAGGAGAGAGGTGAGAATGAATTGAATAGCGAGGTCTTTCAATTTGCGCTGTATATTTTTTCATTTGCCCTGATTCTGTATGGCTTGATCGGGAGAAGGTTTAAGGCGAAGAGAGAGAAATGGGGAATGATCATCATCTTAATCATTCTGATCCTGTTTGGCATAACGAAATTTGTGTTCATGTGATTATATATTCATATGCACAAAATTCGTATTTTGTGCGTAAGATGATGTCTCCGTGAACGATGCAAGTTGATGAATATCCGCGCGCTGATACTGACCATTGCTCAAAGACAGTCAGTAGCAAGTGGATTATGGATCATCATGGCTAATGGAATTGATCCGCGATACCACTCAAATAATAGCGTCGTTTACAAACAGATCAACCTGGGATCGGATCATGCCGCTATGGAACGAATCTACGAAATTCACATCGCTAATTGTTCACAGCATATTTCGGTCTGACAGCATAAATCTTAATTATGAGGATTTGAAATCATCGTAATGAGGATTGTTCAACTGCCATGAATTTGAATCTCATGTAACATGGGCAAGAGAATCCTGGCTGTAAACTTGGGTCGAAATATCCTGGAATCATCGAATCAACACAATCAACGGCAATATAAGGGCACTCATTTTCGAAATCCGATTTTAGTTTACATAATATATATTATCGGACATTTCATATGAGTCAGCAGTGCGTGGTGGCTGGCTGCTATACTACTATACTCAATAGATCTTCATCGATAATTGACCATACTCATCCTGAACCAAAGTCATCCTATATTCCGAATCCCCAGTATCTATCACCACAGTATCACCATGATCGGAAATGTCTTTAAAGAATATGTGACCATTCTTGTAATATAATACTTCACTTGCCTCATCGTAATAAAAAGTTTCTGGCAGATGCTCCTTCTTAATAAGAGAGGTCTTTCTTACTTCATCGTCATCCAATTCCAGGTTAAATATCTTTATACCTGAGACGGTAGACACTTTATAATCGGTTGCAAAAAGTGTATAAACATGTTCACCGGTTTTTCTGATGTCTTCAATTCGCATGCTACCTCTGCTATCGATTATATTCGATTTTCCATCAGCTAACGTGAGATGAAAGCTTTCTCGTCCACTTAATCCATAATATTCAGGATTTTCAATATACTCAACCATTCGAAAACGATCAATTTCATATATCGTGATAAAAGGAGATAAAGCGTTTAATTCATCAGTTGAAATATTTGGATTTTTCGTCAAAAAATCATGAAGGATATTTATATTATTGTTTTTTTCAGATTCCCCAATTTTCCCCTCATCCCATCTTTGGAAGAGTGACTTTAGAACGCCATGATTGACTGACGTTTGATGGGTACAAGCCGCCATAAGGATGAGCGACATAATGGCTAATGTCTTAGAGATCTTTTTGAGCATGTTTTCCTTCATCCTTCTATTGATTTATGTCTCCCGATACTACATGGTGTGTCTCTTGATAGATCGGATTCCCTGCTTCTATCATATATCTTTTAAGTTACCTTGAAAATACCAGTCGAGACAGTCGTTGCTTCCGCATAGCTGTCAAAGTTGTCGTTCAAGCCTGGATCCAGGTTGGCCGGCTCATTGGTCGGGTCAACGACCAGCGTACGATTTGGGTTGGCGCTCGCTTCCCCCGTATTGGTTGAACCTTGCTGTTCGGTGGAAAATATAAAGCGGAAACCCGCAAAGGTTCCCGCCTCGAATCATCTATGGTTACCACATGAATTCATCAGAATCGTCGTATGTGTAGTCATCGGCATCATCCGCGATGGACTGATAGATCAGGATGCCGGCATCAGCCAAAACCAGCACCATGCGCTCCGGATCCTGGTCGGAGATATAGAATCCGAGATTGGCGGTCAAGATATACACGTAATCGTCGACCGTCACCTCTATACTGTAGTGAACCAAGGCGTATTTCATATTGCCATAGTCATATACATACGCCAGGGAGACGTCCTCCACGTCCTCCAGGATCGCGTCGCCGATCTTGGCGAACAGCTCATCCAGCGCCTCTCCTTCAAGGTCGAACATATAGCTTCTTTTGCCGTTTTCAAAGAAGAACTCGGAATTCTCGCGATTGTCTCTCGGATCATGGTCTTCCTGATCGGACAGGTTCTTGTCCAGGAACGCCGAGAAGCGGTCATATCGCCCTTCCGGACTCTTCAGATATTCAGCGAACGCCCGGAATACCTCCATAGCCTGAGGTTTCAAGGCCTGCGTCAATTGATCTTCCGTGAAGTACTTGCTGATGGACAGCGGCTCTTTCCCGTCTCCGCCCTTCACATCGGCAGCGTGTGGCTCACGAGGATCAAATCCCGGGACATAGATGGTAACAGAGGATTGAGCCTCCCATTCGTCCCAGTAGCCGTGCATCACATGCAATTGATTATCGGCATCCGTCCAGGTGACATACCATCCCTGGTCAGAAGTTCCATCCCTTTCATCCAGAAGCTTCAGCAGCTCTTCCGCCTTCTTCAGATGGGCGCCTTTGCTCGCCTTGTTCGCATCGGAATTTTCGATGATGCTGAGGAATTCCTCTCTCTTCTGCGCTCTCTCTTCCGGCTCGTCAAAGAAGTTATCGATCGTGAAGGTGACAGCCTTGCCGCCGATGCCGTAATAATCCTCGTAACCCAGAAGCGTGGCTGTGGTGAACTTGTATCCGCCTGTCGTTTCGACCGGGAAGTATTTGATCTTCGGCATATCGTTCGGATCCGGCTCTCCGCCGATTACAACCGCTTTCAAATTACCGTCCCATTGGACGCCTACACCGAAGGCTTGCGCGACATAGCGGATCGGAGCGTAGACGCGTCCATCCTTGGCGATCGCCACGGTATCCATCTCATAATCGGTCGCCCACAGCCTGTACCAATCCTGACCGATGGTCATCGTGAGATAGAAGGTATACCAATTATCTTCGAACTTGTAGAACTCCACCGTCTGCGTATCCTGATGCCATGCCACTTCCACTCCGAGCGCCTCCGCGATGAAGCGAACCGGTACCTGGATGCGGCCGGCTTCATCCGCAAAAGGCTTGGCGTCAGGGAAAACGATTGGCTCCCCGTTGACAATGATCTTGTACTCGGGTATGGACTGAGCCGCCAATGCCACGCCCGTGAAGACAAGGGAACATACAAGGATAAGGCCAATCAAGTACAATGTTTTCTTCATGCATGTACCTCCGGTAATTTGATTTTGTGTTCGACATCATGGAGCCAGCACAGATTCCCGCAGTCAGGATCCGCAGACCCGAGCGGTTGCCGGGACGAAACCGGCTTCCATATGGATCTGTCCGACAGAACCACTCAAGCAACCTGAGATATGTACAGATTCCCTCTATTTACTAATTCAGGTTTCACCTCCCTATGATTTAAACAAAAATATAATAACATAGAAAATTAACAGCAAAAAAGCCCTATTTTGTTATACCATATTTTAACAATTCATGATCATCAAAGAAGCTCAACAGCCGATGTTGGATCAGCAGTTGAGCCTTCACAGAAATTCCGTTATCGATGGCAGGTCATCAAGCGGATTTCAGCGACACTGTGGAGGCGTCCATGAGACGCACAGGCCAAAAGAAAACCGGGCAACATGTCCGAATGACATCTGCCCGGTCTTCCCGCTCGCCTGGACTCAAACCACCGATGCCCCGAGGCTCCCCTTGAAATGGCGCAGTGCCCACTCATGCCCCTGAGGATCGAAGCTCGCCACCGCCTTCTCATGCACCACGATCCGGAATCCCTTGTTATAGGCGTCCACCGCTGTGTGCAGGACACAGATGTCCGTGCACACGCCGACGAGGTGCACTTCCGTGACTCCTCTCGCACGCAGCCTGATCTCCAGATCCGTTCCGGCAAAGGCACTGTAACGGGTCTTATCCATCCAGTACACATGATCCAGGTGCTTATGCCTGTCATATACGTCCTGCAGCGCTCCAAACAGCTTCCGTCCATCCGTTCCCGCGATATTGTGCGGCGGGAACAGCTTCGTCTCCGGATGATAGGGATCATGCTCGTGATGGATGTCGATCGCGAAGATGACCTCATCCCCTCGGCTGATGAACTCCTCGGTTAACCGGACGATCTCCTGCTCGATCGCCTGGCCCGGCTTCCCGCACGTCAGAGCCCCGTTATCGGCGACGAAATCCCAGGTATAGTCTATGTTGATCAACGCTTTGGTCACCATCAACAAACCCTCCTTCAACTGCTTTTATGGTTCAGTATGTGAAACGATGCACACTATCCGCCATGTTATCCTTGGCCATGAGTGTACATTGAATGTACTCCAGCTGCCGTTTCTTGTCAAATGGATCCCGGACACGTTGCCACTTTCCAGACTCAAGGTCTTCGGCTCCAAGGTTCAAGTGTGCCCACCAGATGCTTGCGGGCACCGGTCTGAATCGCGTGGATGACGCCATTGGAGATCTCCTCGTTCGTCAGCCACCTGGAACGCCCCTGCTCGATCACGAATCCCAGCTGCACCTGATGATAGTCGCAACCCTCCGAGACGTCCAGTTCCCGCAGGATCTCTTCCAGGTTCGAGCTGCTGCCCAGCACATGATACAAGCTCCAGGAACGATTCGTCCGCTTCCGGATCTCTTCGCTGACGAGATCGATGACGCTCTTCTCCCGGCTGTGAATCCATGCCACGACAAGGTCATATGGCCCGTGTCGATCCATGGACTGACTGATCTCCTTGCCAAAGTAGTCCAGGTCATAATAATCAACTGCGATCGGAACGATGTTCTGGCGCGAGCTTCTCTCCGCCAGACGATGCAATTTCACCTGATTCCTGCCGATGACGGATACGTGGTCACTGCGTTCGGACAACCACAGGGATGCCTTCGCCAGCATGCCCGAACCGCCTATCACCAGGGTGTGACTCATCTGCACCACAGCCATCCCTCTCCATTACTTATATGCCAGAATCGTAAATTCCCAAGGGATCTTCTCCCCGTGCCATCCGGGATGCTCATCGAATCGCTTCAGCTGGAAGCCCGAAGCGATCACGGCATTGATGATATCGCTCAGCGTATGGGAACGAACCAGTACGTTCGGAAAGTCCGCCTGCTCCTGCTCGTCGAAATAAGCCTTAAACGCCACATCGCCGTATTTCAATTCCGAATCGAAATAGTTCACCTCGCCATCGCTGACGAGGCATTTGCGCAGCGGATGGAAATCGCTGAGGATCATCCTGCCGTCCTGTCGCAGCAAGCCATAAAGGATCGCCATGAGTTTGTCCAGATCGGCGAAATAGTGGAGGATCCCGCCTTCCAGATACAAGGTGTCGAAATATCCGCCATAGCGGCCCAGATCGATCTCATAGATATCCGTCACAACATATTGGATATGGGCATTCGCGGCCCGGGCAAGCTCAAGGGCATAGCGCTCATTCTCCTCCGAGATATCGAATACCGTCACTTCCGCTCCGAGCAACGCCAACGGCACCGCCTTTCGCCCGTTTGATCCGCATAGATTGGCGATCTTCTCGCCAACGATCTGGCTGAAGTAGGGCTGGTGCTTCTTGAGAGATGCCAGAGGATCCTTCATGATCTTCCGCGCCTTCTCCTGTGGCGTGCCATCCCGCATGTGCCAGAACTCGTACGCCCGGTACTCCCAGGCTTTCTTGTTCATCTGACTCTGCTCGTTCAAGTCGCCCGTCCTCCTTGCTCATCGATGGGCATCCCGTCTCCTCAAGCGGCGAGAGCTGGCTGCGCCTAGACATCCATCCGCACCGCTGACAGGTGCTTCGCACAGTTATACAGCTCACAATCCCATTTGCCGTCAACATAAACCAACCTTGTCAGCGATGTATTGTCCAGTGGCCCTTGCGCATTCAGGTGCGGAACCAGCCGCTTCAATGCGATGCTGATCAAGTTGCCGTGACTGAAGATGAGCATCCTCGAATCGGGAGCATGCTGCGTGAGAATCTCGTTCAGGAAGCTGATCACCCGATCGTACACCTCTTCCTCTGACTCCAGTCCCTCCGGCAAGGTGTGCCAATCCGCTCCCCAACGGGCGAGCCTCTCTTCCAGCGTGGTCGTTTCCGCTTCCCCATAGCATCTCTCTCTCAATCTGGCATCGGTCAGCACTTCCAGACCCAATGCCTGCGCGGCGATTTCCGCCGTCTCCCTGGCCCGCGACAGATCGCTGGCATAGATGACATCCCATGGCTCGGCTGCCAGACGCTCGGCCAATGCCCTTGCCTGTCTCCTGCCCAGGTCATTCAAAGGAACATCCGTGATGCCCTGCGTGCGCTGCTCGATGTTCCAATCGGTAATGCCATGTCTTACGAATCCGATGATGGTCATGATGTGTTTCTCCTCCCCATATTGTCCGACAACGATCGGTATATTGTATACTTTATCACCTTTGGGGTGCATGCCGAAACCCGTGTGGCCTATGAATCTTTTGCCGCCATGCTCCGATCTTGTGGAGGACGGGAGAGCGTCAGACCATCCAGCCTGCCTTTCCTCGTGCGCCATTTGTACTTCAGGTAAGTGGCGATCAGCGATTCCTGTTCCCTGTGCGTGCTGACCTTGTGCCGATAGAGGAAATCCTCCGCGGTGACCGGCAGCTTCGCCAGCGGCACCACGGGCTGTTCGCAGATCCATTCATCGAACATCACGGCGCCATGACCGACTCTTCTGAATCGGTCGCGGGGCAGGAAATAGATCATGCCGTCCGTCCATACGTCCAGACCGGTCAACATGGATTGACTGAGCGAGTAAAAATGATACCGCTTCCCCTGATGCTCCAGACAGGCATTTCTGATGCTCCCCCTGGCCTTGTTCCGATCCAGGATGGCATAGAATACCGGCCATATCGGATCGGCGGTTGCGAAGACCGCCTGAACCATCCGGCCGCTGTACAGCGTTTGCGGCCTGGGTTCGAAGAGTTCGATGTCCTTAAGATTCGAACCATGGTAGATATACCTGTCTGACAGGGACGCGTAAGACAGAAAACGGTACTTGGGATAAGGAAGCTGGTAAGTGATAGTCGTCGGAACGGCTGAAGCAGTGGAAATGCGGTTTAACAGGCGGTCATACGCATCCTGCTCTTCCGGGGAAAAGACCATTCGCGGTTCCTGGTACAGCAGGCTTCCTAACAACCAACCGAGCATGTCATCATCCTTTCGCAACATCGTCCTGGGACATTGGATCACTATATTCTTCCATCGGTCCCATGTTGATCTGGCATTGGTATCCGCCTTCGCATGCCTGATGAATATGATAAATTTACCATATCGGACGCAGAAGGCTCAACCCCCATTTCATGCCTGTCCGTTCAGGGGTTCAACCAACCGCTCATGGACAAGTATAAGGAGGGGATGTCCCATCCATAATAAGGTCAGTCTGGATAAATCCTCATGTGCAAAGGAGCCACCGTGTATGCGAAGAAATGCGTTATGGGCGATGCTGTTCATCTTCATGCTGGGCCTTGCCAACATGCCTCCCGCTTCCGTGTTCGCGAAGGCGGATGGCCAGGATCGGGATTGCTTCAGCCCCGAGATGGTGCAACTCAAGGAGGAGATGAGGAAGGCATGGATCGACCACACGATCTGGACGAGAATCTATATCGTCAGCGCTGTCAACCATCTCCCCGATCAGCAGGCGGTGCTCGATCGGCTGCTTCGGAACCAGCAGGATATCGGCCATGTCATCAAGCCATATTATGGAGAAGAAGCGGGTAACAAGCTGGCGGAGCTGCTGAGAGAACATATCCTGATCGCCGGCAGGATCGTCGAAGCGGCCATGGCCGGCAACCAGCCGGAGGTGCAGAAGCTGCAGAAGGATTGGCACCGCAATGCCGACGAGATCGCCAGGTTCCTGAGCGATGCCAACCCGAACTGGACATTCAAGGAGCTGCAGGATATGCTGTACACGCACCTCGCCCTCATCACGGAGGTTGTGGTGCAATGCCTGCAGGGCAACTGGGAAGCGGACATCGCTGCCACGGACAAGAACGAAATCCACATGCTGCATCTCGCGGATATTCTCACCGAAGGGATCATCAAACAGTTTCCGGACCAATTCCAATGAACACAGACATGTGCGGGAAGACCGTCAGGGCTTCCCGTTTCGCATGTTTTCGGTTATATTGGAAGGGGTTGGGAGGTATGCATTCGTCATGACCAAAGCCATCTTCAAATCTGCCGCCGTGGGTATATTCCTGTTCCTGGCGTTGTGGCTCATCCTTGCAATCGTCACCAATCTGGATGACCTGAAACACATCTATCAATTGCATGCATCCGGCCATCGCATCCTCCTGATCGAGGAAAACAGCTTGGCCCAAAAGTACATCTCAAGAGAGGATCGTCCCGCAGATCTGGTGAAGGAACGGATGTCACAGCTGGGATGGACATTCCTCCAGCAGAATGGAGCCGGCTACTTCTTCGCCAAGGACCAGATGTCTGCAATCGTTACGATCAAAAAATGGAACCATAACTACTACCTGATCACCGTTCCGCTGCATGTGGAATCGATCTCAGATTAACCGACCGCTCCGACGTATGCCTGGGAAGCAACCGCCTGGGGTTGCTATGTCACCGTCTGGTTCAGGATCTTCAAGTTCTTCGCCACCAGATGATCGCGGATGCAGCGAGGATCACGATAACGGCGCTGATGAGATAGGTCACCGCCTGGTGCCCGTTCGAGGATGGCTCCGGAACCACGATCTCCCCATACCCGGCATTCGTCGCGCCGGCGCCCAGGAATCTGAGATCCTCATCCGCCTGGCTGAGCGGCTTCGTGCGGTTGCACAGCCCGGTCTCCAGCCAGTCTCCCCGGTCGATCGCATAGACGAGATATTCCTCATCAACGGCGAACACGTACCCGCAGCTCGCCGTGCTCTGCGCAGCCCGGATGACCACGGTCCGGTCCAACTCCCCTTTCCAGACCTCCTTCACCTCGAAGGAGTTCTGGACAAGTGAGGCCGAGGACTGAACCTTCGCTCCGGCGCTTGGATTATACACCTCATAGACTCTGCCGGCAAACACGAGATCCGCGATCTCGTTGGCCTCCTGCGGAGTCAAGGAAGCGCAGGAGCAGGCGTAGGTGTCATCGGGATAGAGGAACATCGTGCCCGCAAGCATCAACACCACCGCCGCGACCAGCTTTCTCCATGTGGACATGCGCATCACCATTCCCTTCTCATCTTGCTCCCATTGACGAATCGACGCAGGGAAAGGTTTCATATTTTGGACAGTTCGTCCCAGTTGTGTGTTCAGAAAACGCATTTTTCGACATACCCATTACGTGTCAACTCACATAAAAATGTTACCGAAGACTCATGGTTCACTCATGTAATTTTGTTACCCAGTGGGGCTGTTAA